>PAQH01000112.1 GCA_002709225.1 Planctomycetaceae bacterium | reverse complement strand
ACTGGAACGCCAGGTCTCGATCAAGCTGCTGCCCGAGGAGTTCGCGGATGACACGGAGCGGCGGCAGCGTTTCCTGACGGAAGCCAAGGCGGCCTCGGCGCTGACCCACCCCAACGTCTGCGTGATCTACGAAGTGGGCACCAGTGACCAGGGCCGCCCGTTCATCGCCATGGAGCTGCTCTCCGGTCAGCCCCTGGATGAACTGCTAGCCGCCAACAGTCTGGAACCCGATGGCGTGCTGGAACTTTCCCAGCAGCTGGCGGATGCGTTAGCGGCGGCCCATGAGCAGGGTGTGATCCACCGCGATATCAAGCCGGCCAATATCTATGTGAACAAGCGGGGCGTGGCCAAGATCCTCGACTTCGGCTTGGCCAAACGGGTGGCGTCTGCGGATGACAACGAAGCCACGCTGGTCCAGCAGACGATGGCGGGCCAGGTCCTGGGCACGCCTAACTACATGAGTCCCGAACAGGTGCTGGGGGAGACGGTGGACCACCGTTCCGACCTGTTCAGCCTGGGCGTCGTCATGTACGAGATGCTGACCGGGAAGAATCCCTTTGCGGGTTCTTCCATGGGAGACGTCTTCAACAAGATTCTCAACAAGCAGCCCGACTCGGTGGCCACACCCGAGGACACGGCGCTGACCGAGTTCGAACGGATCCTCTTCAAGGCGTTGGCCAAGAAGCGGGACGAACGGTACGACGACCCGTCGGATCTGGTCGAAGACCTGAAACAGGTGCAACGGCTGCCACTGACCGGTTCCGTGTCGAGCGCCGCCGCCATCGGCGGAGCGATGCAGGCGACGATGACCACGTCGACCGAGCGGACTTCGCTGTCGGCGACGGTGGACGCGATCCGAGATAGCGACGTGTTGATCCTCTCGGCGGATGTCGACGATCATCCGATTTCGGCAGGTGCCACCGGCTGGGTGAGCCAGTTCGCGGAACATACCCAGGTCCGTCTGCAGCAGTTGTCGGGCCAGCCCCTGCGGGTCACGCGGCTGGCCAGCCTGCCGCTGAACGACGAGGCGTGGGACCAGTTACTGCCGGCGTTGGAAAACCTCGAGGCCCTGGTCTGCGTGCTGTCACCCGCATTTTTGCACGCCGCCACGTTGCATCAGCTGGTCGAGCATTTTGCGTCGCGGGCGGAATCCTCCGGTGGGCTGGTGATCGATTCACGCAGTCGGATCCTGAAGGTCGCCAAGATGCCGGTGGACGTTCTGGACATTCCTCCGGTGCTGCAGGCCCGTTTGTCGGAGTTGCTGGAATACTCGTTTTTTGAAGCCGATCCCAGCACCAGCGGGATCCTGGAATTTGACGAACGATTCGGCGCCGAGGCGCACCAGAAGTACTACTCCCGAGTCTACGACCTCTGCCAAGAGCTGTGGGCGGTTGTCAAAGCGTTGAAACAGCGTTCCGGTTCACTGCTGCAATCGGGTCTCGGTCTGGAAGAGGGTGGCAAGACGGTTTACCTGGCGCAGACCACGTCCGACCTGCAACCCGAAGTGGAGAAGATCCGCCGGGAATTGATTGGCCGGGGTCACAAAGTCGTGCCGTCTCAGCCACTGTCGATGGTGGGTGATGACCTACTGCCCCAGGTGACCGAATATTTGAGTGAAAGCGCGTTATCGATCCACCCGGTGGGCAAGTCATACGGGATCGTACCCGAAGGCGCCGACGAATCGATGGTCGAGATCCAAAATCGCCTGGCGGCGGAACAGACGGGCAAAAGCAGCTTGAGCCGAGTGGTCTGGATTCCTCGCGATATCGAGATCAAAGACGAACGTCAGCAGACGTTTCTGGACGGTTTGAAGACCACGCCCGAGATGTACGCCGGTGCGGAGATTGTCCAGGACCATCTCACCGGTCTGAAAGAGTTTGTGCTCGACCAGTTGAAGCCTGAGGAGCCCAAGCCCCAGGCTGAAGAGACCGCGGCGGAGGAGGGCGAGACGCTTCCTCCACGCATCTACCTGATCTGCGACGAAAAAGATGAGGAGGCGGTGGAAGGTCTGGAAGATTACTTGTTTGACCAGGGACTGGAGGTCTCCCTGCCGGCGTTCGGCGCGGAGGAAGACGAGGCGCTCGAAGCCCATCGCGAGAACCTGGTCGATGCCGACGCGGTCTTGATTTACTACGGCGCCGTGCGTCACACCTGGGTCGACATCAAGGTCCGCAATCTGCTGAAGGCACGCGGCTACGGTCGGACCAGCGACATCGCTTTACAGGCGGTGTATGTGGCCCCCCCGATCGATCGCCGCAAGGAACGTTTCCGCAGCCATACGGCGCAGGTCATCCAAGGTGCCGATCCGTTTGACGGCAGTGTGTTCGATGAGTTTGTCAAATCGGTCAAGGACAGTTGAGGTACTAGCTTACTCCCCCTGATTCTATTGGTAGTGCGGCGGAGCTGATGTCCAATTCCCAATCCAACATTTTCAATCCATTTCCGGGTCTGCGTCCGTTCGGTATGGAAGAGGACTACCTCTTCTTCGGACGTGAGCAACAGACGTCGGAACTGGTGACCCTGCTGCGTGAACAGCGTTTTATCGCGGTCACCGGGACGTCGGGTAGCGGAAAGTCCTCGCTGGTGCGGGCCGGGCTGTTGCCCGAGCTACAGGGCGGGATGATGAAGGAGGTGGGTTCGGACTGGGAGATGATCGTGTTGCGTCCCGGGGGCGCCCCGCTGCGTCACCTGGCGGAGTCGATCGCCGAGGCGGACATGTGTGACCCCGAGGATCCGGAGGTAATCGGGGATCTGGTGGCCACGCTCAGCCACAGCGGCATGGGCCTGGTGGAGGCGATTCGCCAGTCTCACATGGAACCCGACACGAACATCCTGGTCCTGGTGGATCAATTCGAGGAGATCTTCCGTTTCCGCCGCAGTGGCGCGGCCAACGAAGAACAGGCCTCGAGCTTTGTGAACTTGCTGCTGGAAGCGGGTGCCCAGCGGGAAATCCCGATCTACGTGATCATCACGATGCGATCGGACTACCTGGGCGACTGCACCGAATTCCGCGGTTTGACCGAAGCGGTCAACGAAGGGGAGTACCTGATTCCCCGCTTGACGCGTGACCAGATCCGCTCCTGCATTGAAGGCCCGATCCAGGTGGGTGGGGGTCAGATCGCGTTTTCACTGACGCAGGAGCTGCTCAACAGCGTGGGCAACGATCAGGATCAGTTGCCGGTGCTGCAGCACGCTCTGATGCGGACGTTCGACCGCTGGGTGGAGGATCACAGCGACGAGGAGCCGCTGGAGCTACGGCATTATCACGACGTGGGCGGCATGGAAGAGGCGTTGCTGCGTCACGCTGACGAGGTCTACCACGGTCTGGACGAAGCGACCCACGAGGTGGCCCAGGGGGTGTTCCAGGCGCTCACCGAGCGGGGCGTCGACAACCGCGGCATCCGCCGTCCGACGCGTCTGGACCAGTTAACGGAGATTGTCGGTGCGGACCTGGAGCAGGTGAAGGAGGTGGTGGAAGCCTACCGGAATCCTGGTGTGACGTTCCTGATGCCGCCGAGCGAGGTTCCGCTGGAAGCGGAGACGGTGGTCGATATCTCTCACGAGAGCTTGATGCGTGTCTGGTCCCGCCTGGAGGACTGGGTGGACCAAGAGGCGCAGTCCGCCCGGATTTATCGGCGTCTGGCGGAGACCGCGGGTCTGTACGGGCAGCAACGGGCGGGTTTGTACCACGACCCGGATCTACAGATCGCGCTCAGCTGGCGTGAAACGGCCGGCCCGACGGCGGCCTGGGCGGAGCGTTATGCGGCCGGCTTCCAGACGGCGATGTCGTTCCTGGATGAGAGCGACCTGGCGGGTCGGGCTGCCGAGCGGGAACGGGAAGCCGCGCGGCAGCGTGAGCTGGAGCAGGCGCAGGCGTTGGCGGCGGCGGAGACGCAGCGGGCGACGCTGCAGCAGCGAGCCGCCCGGCGGATGCGGTACCTGTCGGGGGGGGCGGCGACGATCGCGGTGGCCGCCCTGGTGGCCTTTGTGTTTGCCTTCAGCGCCCAGCGGGAGGCATCCCGCCAGGAAACGTTGGCTAAACAAAATGAGACTGAAGCGGCCAGCAACGCGCAGAAGGCCCGCAGTGCCCAGCAGGTGGCCCAGCAGAATGAACGCAAGGCCCGCAGCGCCGCGATGGAGACCCAGCAACAGGCGACCGCCGCCCGGGCGGCGGAGAAGCAGGCCCAGGAGAACGCACTAGCCGCCCAGCAGAGCGCCGCTGAGGCGGTTCGCCAGCAGGAACTTGCGCAGGCGGCTCAAGGCGAGGCGGAACAAGCGGCCCAGGCCCTCAAGACCACGTTAACGCAATCGCAATTCGTGACCGCCAACGAAAATCTGGAAGCGGACAAAATCGACCAGACGCTGGCCTACCTGGCTCGATCGCTGCGCACCGATCCGTCCTACTGGCCCGCGGCAGCGCAGATCGTCTCTCTGTTATCAGAACGGTCCTTTCCCATCCAGCGGCCGCAGGCCATCACGATGGACGAACCGATTCAATTCTGGAAATTAAACGCCAACAAAGAACTGCTGGTGACCCTTACGGGTTCGCGCAAAGGTGCCCTCTGGGAGGCGGAGTCGGGCAAGTTGATTGGCAAACTGGCGGGCGACCAGCAAATGGACTGGCCGGCCTTTACGGCGGACGGGTCGCGCTTGTATGTCTCGCTCCGTGAGCAGGGTGGCAGTGTTGTCGGCCTCAGCACCCAGACAGGCGAAATCGTAACGCCGGTCATGTCCGTCCAGAATCGCGTGAACCAGGCGTTTGACATCGGCTCGAAAGTGAACGATCAGCTCCGCGTGCTGTTCGACGATCCACAGACACGTCAGCTATTGTTCTGGGATGGTGAAACTGGCAAGCCGATCGCGCTGCCCCGCGCTGCCCAAGCGCCTGTCCAGCAAGGAACGTACGGTTTCAGCCCCGACCACCGATTCGTGTACGCCTCCTATGCGGACAAGAAGGTCTCGATCTGGAACAGCGGCGACGGATCCGCCGTGGTCCCAGCCGGCACGCACGGGTTAGCAGTGAGTCACATCGCGATGACGCCCGATTCGAAATGGATCGTGATGGCATCGCAGGTAGACCAGGCGATCGCTTGGCTGCCCGTGGGCGGAGCAGAGGCCACGGACACCAAGGCCCAACGGGTTGATCTCGGGTTCCCGCTACGGAACTTCTTTTTTCATCCGCAGCAGCCGTTGGTACTGGTCGTAGGTCGCACGGCGGAGGCCGGGCTCGTCAAAGTGTTCAATCTGGAAACCGCGGACGAGGTGACGTCGATTGTCATCGAATCCGGAATCACCAATATGCCTTCGGATGACTTCAAGTACCTGATCGACACTACCACTGGCCAAGACACACGCAACCGAGGGATCAAGCAACGAGCGTTGAAGCGTTGGCTCATCGGTATGGCCAGCCATGAGCGTCGCCGGTTTGGCGTCTGGGACCTGGCTTCCGGGAAAGAAATCAGGCGATTTCATTTTGAGGACTCCCCCCTGCAGTCTGTCGGCTTCACATCCGACGGTGGCCGTGTCTACTCGACACATGACGACAATACACTGCGCATCTGGGACTTGTTTTCAGGACGACCACTGACCGAGCCGATCGAGCACCCCTGGATCCCCGATGTGACGGTGACGGACGACGGTGAAAAACTGATTACCACTAATTATGGTGACAAGGCCATCCGCGTCTTCAGTTCGCGAAATGGTGAATTGTTGGTGGAACCACAACTCCTCACGAATGAATTCTCCTTCAACTTTCGTCAATTGAAAGACCGCAACCAGATCCTCAATATCAGTGCAATGGACATCACGTCCGGTGGCGTCCAAAGGCGCACTGTAGGCGATGTGATTCGCTGGGCGAGCCGTCCCCGCTTCATGTGCACGTTACCCTACAGGATGAACGGTGGCACGGGCGGCAGATTCAGCCCTGATGGCAAGCAGGTCGCGATTGCCTCGGGAGGTGGCGACTCGGTCGCCAGGGTCTGGGATCTTGAAAGCGGTAAGATCGTCCAGTCTTTTCGTCACAAATCCGGCCTCAGCGATGTCTGGTTCAGTCCGGACGGCAAACGGCTGCTCACCGGGTCACCAGATCAGGTACTTCGCATCTGGGACCTGGCAACTGGCGCGCTGGAACTCGAGTTCGACGCGGAGAATCCACTGGGGGGTGGGTTTAACGACCAAGGTGATCGCATTGTCGTATCCACGCCTCAGGGCGCGGTGGGGATCTGGGATGCCGAGTCTGGATTTCCCCTCTTTGATCCGACTCCGATGGGAGGCTACGGCGAATTCTTGCCCGACGGGCGCCGTGTGGTCGTGGCTGGCAGAGACGGCGCGGTGCGAGTGATCAACTCCGACACGGGCCAGGTTCAGACGTTGGAGGACCGACACAATAGCGGGATCAACGGGATGGCGATCAGCCCCCAAGGCACCCACTTCGTGACCAGCTCGTTTTCCGACACGGTACGTGTATGGGATATTGAAACCCTCGAGCCAGTCTGGACGTCGGAGAAAGGGAACGCGTATTTGGCCGCGGCGTTCCATCCGGGTGGAGATCTGATTGCTGTCTGCAATGCCGGCAATAGCGACTGGACACTCGGCGAGGTCGAAGTCTGGAATTGGAGGACTGGAAAACAAGCGTTTGAGCCACTGCAATGTGAAGGACAAATATACGGTACTGCGTTGCAGTTCAGCGCAGATGGACGTTTCCTGGCGGGCGGTACCGTCGACGGCCTGCTCAGTCTCTGGGAGACGACCACCGGCAAGCGAATTTTGCGCACCGAGCAACATCAAAAACGATTGTGGCACATCGATTTCAGTTCCGACAGTCGTCGTCTGCTCACCGGGTCGGAGGATGGCACCGCCACGATCATCGACCTGCCTCCGGTACACGATCCCATCCCGACTTGGCTGGCCAACCTGGCCGAAGTGGTAGCTGGCCAACGGATCAGCGAGACGGGCGCGATCGCGAAGGTGGACGACGGAGAACTGGTGGCGATTCAACAGCAGATCGCCGCGGCACCCGGTGAGAACGGGTACGCTCGGTGGGCCCGATGGTTCCTGGCCGACCCACTGGAACGGCAGGCGGCGCCAACCGTCAACCTATCAATGCGTGACTATGTCGACGTACAGTCACGAGGGCAAACATTATGGAGACAATACGAGGCGTTTCTATTCGATCCCAACAATGGATTGATCTCCTGCCGCATCGGCTACTTGCTGGCGACGTCCCCGCGCCGCAAAGACCTCGATCCGCACGTGCGACCACACTGGGATGCGATGGCCCTGTGGTATGGCGAGCAGGGAACCGAGCTATCGCCGGAGGTAGGGGAAGCCTGGGCACTGCGGGCGGCGGTGCAACAGATTGTCGGCGCGCCGGCAAGTGAGTCGATCGCCCGGGCGCTCGAACTGGATGTGGAAAACCCCATCAGCCAGTTTGTGTACGCCTTCCAACTCGAATTGGATGGAAAGTCCGATGAAGCCTACCAGGCGTTCTCCAAGTCGGTCGGATTGTTGCCAGAGAACCGCTACGCGTTGGACTGGAATAACGAAAAGCCGTTCTTGATTGGCACACTGCGGAGGATTCTCAACCAGGAGAAACGGAATGCGATCACGCTAGCACAAGCCGGTCGGGGACGCCTTTTGGAAGCGACCGACACGGTCCAGCGGCGCCGGGTGGAAGCCGAATGGCTGACCCGTCTGGCCACCGAACTGGGCCCCGAGGACACCGAGGTGTGGCGTCTCAGGGGCCAGGTATTGGCCTCGCTGGAACGGCACGAAGAGGCGTTTGCGTCCTTGAACAAGTCAGCGGAACTCGATGCCCAGGGCCGGCCGGACTGGTACCAACTGGGACAACTGGCACGCGCCTATAGCGAACAATTGATCGATTTGAAACAGGATAGAGCGGCGGATGACTATCTGCTGAAGTACGGGGTGCCCCCGCGCGACACTAAAGCCACACCGGACCAGGTCGATTTAAGCGAGTACTACAACCACACCCTGTTTGAAGATCCATTTCGGACCAAAGATGAGAAAAGCGAAGGGTCATGGCTGTGGCGCCGTTTGCCGATAGGTCTCGTCCCTTTCAATGACGTGTTGTTCGACGTGCGGGGCATCATTCGACTGTCGGGGCAGGCCGCCGCTGGCGCGGTTTTTTCTCGCCCACTGCCGGTCGAAGTCAAAGGCATCGCGATCAACCGCCAGGCGACCTGGCTCCATTTTCTGCACACCGTGGCGGCGCAGCGCAAAGTACCAGACGGAGAAGAGGTGGGTTACTACCAGATCCACTACGCCGATGGAGCGACGCGGCGGCTGCCGATTCGGTACGGCCGGGATGTCGCCATCTTTAAAGACAATGAGTTCGCGGTACCAACCCATGGAGCTTTAGCCTGGGACGAAGGCATGTACCAGAGCCACAAATCGCTCTGCCACAGCACCTGGGAAAACCCGCGACCAGAAGTCACCATCACCGCGGTCGATTACGTTACGACGAATACGGTGCCGGCACCGATCCTCGTGGCGTTAACTCTGGAGTCAGATCGGCAAGATTCCGATCCCTCCCCCCAAGCGCTCTCGCGGCGGGCGCTGCACCGGGCCGTCTACACACAAGGTCAGACGGAAGTCACGCAGCGCGCGGTCGAACGGGATTCAATGCGGGCGCTGGAAGCGGAACCGGCCAACGCCACCATCATGTACCGGCGCGGCGAAGTGCTGTTGGCGACCGGCAAAACCGAGGAGGCCCTGGCGCTGGTGAAGCGTCTGCGTTCAGAGCACCCGGCGCATCCAGGCTACCGGCTGCTGCAGGGGCGGATCGAGTGGCAGCTTGGCAACCAGGAGGCGGCAGCCGAGACACTCAGACTACCGGCCGGAGAGTTCGCCGTCAGTCCGACGCTCACTCGCATCGACGAAGTGATGCAGGAACGACTTCACCGGGCAATCTTCAAAACATTGGGAGCAGCCAAGGGCCGTGCCTTTGTGGTCGCGATACACGTGCCGCCGCGAGATCCGGATTTACCCCCTGAAGTAGTCGATTTGACGCGTTACTACAACGCCAGCCTGACCGAATCCTGGTACTCCCACATGAACGGCTGGGGGCCCTTTGGGCATCTCTACGATACGCTGCGACCGGGCCGCCAGGTGATTCAGGGAGTGACCTTTGATATTCGCGGTATCGTTCAGGTTAATGACGGGACGCAGTTTGTCATGAAAATACCTTACCCACCGCAACTCGCAGGGATCGAGGTAGGGGCCAGAGGAAATCAGATCCACTTTTTGCATGGAGCCGTCAATAACGCGCAGGCTAACGCACCGGCGGCGTTGTACCGGATCCATATGGAAGACGGCACCACGCACGATTACATCGCACGCTGGCAGCGGGATCTCGCCTTCCCCTGGGCCAATCGAGACGCGATACCAAACACCAACATCGCTTGGCGGGCGGAACGCGTGACAGCCTTTGGTAACGCTACGGATGCCGTGCTGCATTTATCGACCTGGACCAACCCGACACCGGACATGCAGATCATGAGTGTCGATTTCGTTGTGACAGGTGGCAAACCGCAACCCTTCCTGGCGGCAATGACAGTGGAGTCGTTCGAAGAACAACTGGCCAGTGCCCCCGGGGAGGCGAGGCGTTTATCCGAACTGGCGTTATACAAATCCGAGATGCGCCAAGGTGGCTCTCGAGAGTTATTCCAGTACGTCGTCCAGCTGCTGACCAAGGCGATGGGCGACGCGCCCAACGACGCTGTCGTCCAGCGTAACGCAGCCGAAGTGGCGATGCGTCTGGGTGATAGCAAGAACGCCCTGGCGGCAGTTGACCGGGCGATTGAATTGGATGAGGCATCCAGTCTGAACTGGGAAACCCGTGGGCGGATCCTAGCGAAACTAAAACGATTCTCGGAAGCGCGGCAGGCCAAAGTGAAAACCCGCACCGCACAGTTGCGGGAACAGATTCCCGTCCGCGCCGAGTCCACTCCCCGTCAGTTGATCGACTTGAGTCAACACTACAACGTAGCGCTTACGGAAAATCCATTCGCGATGTTTCGCAAACAGCGAGCCCTCAGCGAAACCTTCACCACCATGCCCCGCGGCATGGCTAGTTTTGCCGGCGTCGACTTCGATGTCCGGGGGATAGTCGCCCTCCATGGCAAGCAAACACAACTCCGTCCCATTCGGGCTGACTTGAAAGAACGTGTGGACGGGATCCAAGTGGGACAGTCTGCGAAAAAGCTGCAGTTCCTGCATGGAACAGCGTGGGGAACCGAACCTCACGGGACGGTGATTGGTAAGGTAGTGGTCCATTACGAGGATGGCGAAACGGCGGAGATCCCGATCCGCTTAGGCGTGCATGTCCGTGACTGGTTCCTCTCCAACCAGAGACGGCGGCAGGTGAGTGACGGCAAACTGGCCTGGGTTCATTCCAGTCCTGAATTCAGCCAGCGCGAAATCGGAGTCTATTTGATGACCTGGGAAAACCCGCGACCCGATCAGGTGATCCAGTCGCTCGATTACGAGAGCACGATGACCGATGCAGCCCCGTTTCTGTTCGCTGTAACTGTGGAGGCTGGTGAGTAAGGGACTGACACGCACGATGTATGACCCGGCGGTAAGCATGGTGTCGACCCCGGCCTTCACTTTAACCTCACTCAGGTACCGCACTTGGTCGTAGACCAGTTCATACCAATGCATACTCGCAGGCTCACCATCGAGACGGCCTTGGGTGGTGATGATACGATCGCCCTTGGGGGTGATCCAAAAGCAGGGCAGGCCGTGTTCTTGCGGACTACGAGAAACCTCTACGAGCTTGCCGTTGAGAATCTGGTATACGTAAAAACTCTCAACGGCGCCAACGACAAAATGCTTCCCGTCGGGATGCGTCAGGACATGAATCGGTCCGTCAGCAAGCAGCGCGCGATCAACCACTTTCAACTGGGCGAAGCCAGAACGATCAGCGAAAGCATATTCGAGAGGGGTGGGGCAAACTTTTGCCAGGCCAGGTCTGCGGCGCGAACATCCTCGTTGGTAACTGGCATGCCTTTGGGATAAATCAAAGTGGCAAGATCTGTCGTTCCGCGGAAACCGTGATTCGCGACAATGCCGTAGCGGCCATCAGCAGACATCGCCATGCTCGGCGTCCCCAGAATCGTCGAGGGCACGGTCCCGTACACTGTCCTGGTAATGGGAGGATGATCGGGACCCAAATGGATCACCGTAACCGAATCCTGGGTTTTGACCTCGCGATCTCTCAGTCCTTCCCGCGTTTTGCGCCAATGAAAGTCCAAATCGCCATCATTGGCGCTCAGAAGTGTGAGTGGTGTCTGGGTGGTAATATACGCCCTGGAAACAGCTCCTTCCGACTTCTGATTACGAACGGCTGTCAACGGATCTGCAGCGAAACGACTCTGCCAGAACAAGACAAACGACACCACTGCGACCATGCACTTCTTCATTATCGAATTCCTTGGTCACAGCATCATAGGAGACAATCGGGCCAGGTGAGACAAATGTCCCCTTTTGTAGTTTGTTGCCCGGAAGATCCAAATGTCCTTTCAGGACCGTCTGCCGATCAAATCTGTTGCCAACCAATCGCATTTGAACAACGCGCTGCCAAAAGTGCCCTTGCTCAGCAGCCCTTGCTCAGCAGCCCTTGCTCAAATAAGGTCCCTCGGTGGGCCGAGCGCTGCAGGCAAACCGCGGGGTCCCTAACCCGTTATTGCCCTGTATTGGCAACACGTTCAAGCCTGCGTCTGGTAAACCAGATGCTCAAAAGCGGAGAACAGCGGCAGTGATTTCGTGTCGGCAAAAGGCAGTATCTGCGTAAGGTAGACCCCGCCTAACCCCTTATCGGGGTCGATCCAGAAATAGGTATTCGCCAGTCCTGCCCAGGCCAGGCTGCCCGCCGAGCGACCGGTCGGGGCCGCCTGCTCGTTGATCATGAAACCGAGGCCCCACGTTTTCGGCATACCGGGAAAGAACTCCGCATCATTGGACAATGTCGGAATACACGTCTTGAGCAAGGTAACCTTGGTATCTCCCATCGCGTTTCGTGCCATCAAGTCAACGGTCTCCGGCTTGAGCACCTGGTTGCCGCTCAGGCTGCCACGATTGAGAATCATACGGATGAACCGCAGGTAATCTCCCGCGGTTGAGTAGAGGCCCCCGCCGCCGCTTTGAAATTCCGGGGCTTCCGGAAGGCCAAAATCGGAGAGCGTCCATTTGCCGTTATCACCCCGCTGATGGACCTGCGCCAGCCGTTTGCGCAGGTGAGGCGTCAGTTTGAAGGCCGTGCTTGTCATCTCCAACGGGGCGAACAGATGCGCTTGCAAATAAGCTCCGAGTGTCTTGCCACTTACCGCCTCAATAATTTTCCCCACCCAGTCGATACCGATACCATACTCCCAGCGCTCGCCAGGATCGGCGACCAGCGGCGCGAATAATGCAGCATTCTGCCCGCTCCCAATACCTGGAAGCTTTGTGACCTCCTGGTAACGTCCAATATCGGCATTCCAAAGATCGTAAGAGAAACCCGATGTGTGAGTCAGCAAATGACGCAACGTAATCGGACGCTGCGGTGCACGGGTGCGTGGCTGCCCATTGCCATCCCAGCCTCGGAGCACTTGAATCTTGCTTAGCTCCGGTACCCAGCGGGTTGCAGAGCCATCCAGATCAAGCTTTCCCTGTTCAACAAGCTGCATGGCCGCCGTACTCACAAGTACCTTGGTCATGGATGCGATCCAAACAACCGTATCCGTAGTCATTGCGGTATTCTGGCCCAGAACGCGCTGCCCAAACGCTCCCTGGTAGATTGGTCTGTCACGATCCGTGGCCATCGCCACCACACCTGGTATATCACGTGCTTCCACCGCCTTTTGCAGCAACATGTCCGCCTTCCTTTGCAGACTATCCGCGCCACGACGTCCGCTCTGGACAGCGGCAGGCGTCCCACTTGCCAGCAAGGCAACACCCGTCTTCAGAATACGGCGACGATTTTCCTGGTTTGATTTCATCAGGGATCCAGCCTTTCAGAGAGGTTCCTGCTGGCAAGCGTTCTTTCGCACATACCGCCGCCCGCAGTGATCGGCAAGTGAAAACCCAACGGATCCTAGCAAAACCCGCGGCGCAATTACATCTCAGACACTGCAAGCAGTCGCGCGGCGGTCGAAAATTCCCCTGCCGCAGCGACCGTCTCAGTTCGTCTATCAAGGCCGCTAGCCGCGGCCTAGAAACGCCACAATGGCTTCCAAGTACGATCAAGCTGTGACCTGCCTGCGCCTAGATAGCGTACGTTATCGCAAAGCAACCGTTGCTATCTCGCACTACACCGATTCTGCTTCCATTTCAACAGTTATTGGTGTGCGACATGCTCTTAGCGGCGGTTGTTGGTCGGCCCCCGCTCGACGATGGCGTCGTAAATCATCGGTCGGAGCGTGGTCTTGAGCGAGTACATTGGCATTTGCTGGCTCATGGTAATCACCGCCAGGTCTTCGCTTGGCGCGACAAAGAACTCCGTGCCAGCTCCGCCGAGCCATTCATACTCGCCGAGTGGCGCAGGGTCTCCCGGGAGTTCGCGCACGCGTACCGCGAATCCCAACCCGAATCCTCGACCTTCCGGTTGGCGAGAAATCTCGCCAACCCCCGCCGGAAGCTGATTACGTATCATGGCCTCGACGGTATCAGCCTTCAGGAGCCGTTGGCCGGAGAACGTACCGTAACCCAAGAGCATCAAACAGAACCGCATATAATCTCCCGCGGTGGAAACCAAGCCACCACCTCCTGATAGAAAGCGAGGCTTCTCCTCGAATGTAAACGGGCCACTCGTTCCTGGCTGGGGACCCACAATCGGTTTCAACCCGCGTCCGTAAACCACCGCCAGTCGGCTCCGCTTTGCCCGTGGACAATAAAAGGCCGTGTCAACCATGCCGAGAGGTTGAAAAACTCTTTGATCGAGAAACTGGTCAACAGCCTGACCAGAGGCGACTTCGATCAGCCGCGCCACCACGTCGCTGGCAAAGCTGTAGTGCCAGCCCCTTCCGGGGTGATAGCGCAGTGGTACGACAGCGAGCCGATTCATCGACTCCTCGAGAGTGCTCTTGGCAAGCCCTGGATACCCCCCCTCTTTTGAGGGTGCGGTCGGTGGTAACGTTATTGGGAAACCCGGCGGTATGACGCAAAAGATCGCGGAGCGTCATCGAACGCTCCTGCGGTTTCCCGCCCACACGCATCGTCCCCAACGCTGGGATGTAGTTCGCCGCGGGTGTGTCAAGCTCCAGCCTGCCTTCCTCCACCAGGATCATGGCGGCCACGCTGACCACCGCCTTAGTCATCGAATAGATTCGGAATATTGAGTCTCTCGCCAGCGGCGTTCCGGCCGCGATATCTTGCAGCCCCTGCGCCTCGAAATACACCACCTTTCCGCGCCGTGCCACGATCGCAACCGCACCGGCCACTTCCTTGTTCTCGATCAACCTCTTGAACGTCCCTGTCACGTTGGCCAGCCCGGCGGCCGACATCCCCACCTCTTGCGGCTCCGCCAGCGGCAGACCCTGACTGGTGGCAATCCGCGAAACGCAGAGGACAATGATCGAGGAACAAACGAGCTGTGAAACACGGCCGCGTAGCGTGAATGGATGCCTACCAAGCTGCATGACTACTTCACTTCCTGGCCGGTTCGTTCTTTTTTCGAGTGAGATTCCGCGGCCTCTTGGCCAGACGATGCGTCGTCTTTGGCATCACTCTCGGACAGCGAACGCAACTTCTCCAATGCTTCTTCGGTGACGCCATTCTCCTGGAACCATTTCTCAAATGCTCTCCTGGTGCCGAGGTCCGGAATTCGCTTGAGAAGTCGGGCGACTTCTTCCTGTCTGGCTTTACTGGCCACCATCTGCGGGCCTGTTCGGCGCGTTTGTTGTCCCGGTCGATTGAACGCCGCCTGGTAAGGGTAATCCTCGCCAACTACCTGGCGACTCTGGCCGCGGGCTGGTGGAATGATCCACTCGGCGCCCTCGACTGCCTCCGGCCCGCGCTGCCAGGCAACAGACAATGCGAGATAGTCCTCCACCAGGCTACCTGGATCGTGTGGGGGCATGTGCCCGTTGGGATCCCAAGCGGACCTGGTGAACAAGTCAATGGTTGCCATACCAACGCGGTGGCATTCCAAGCACGCATTACCTGCGATATGAATCGTGCGCATGTCCCAATTTTCGCCGCCGATGACGAAGTACGGAGAATCCGCATCCAAAGCTGGCACAACCGATTCATCGGTGCCCGGTAGCTTCGCCGCGTTGATGAAGGAGTTCGTGATGAAGGGGTCGCTCTGATGGCATTGCACACATTGCGTGTCTCCGGGAGTAACGAAGGCTTTGTTGAATTCGTCGGGTTCGTCAATCCAGGGCATTTTCCCGCGCATCCTTAACGTCTTTTCGTCAAGTGTCACCCAGGGCCCAATGCGGTCACCACTTTCAAAAAAACCGGTTGCCCCAGTCTTCTTGTTGTAGCCGATCATTTGAACCGATCCGACAACATGCTTGTGACTCGAACTGGAGTTGCGACCAAAGGCGACCCACACGACATCCGGCAGAGGTTGTCCAGCGGCGGTTTTGCCTTCGTATCTCTGCAACGTCGATCCAGATACGGAGGATTTTCCAAGTAAGGTCGGGTTGTCGCAGGTAAACAACTCGCCGTATGTGCGAACACCGTTGACATAGAGCGGTATTTCGATGGATTGGTCGAGATTGACCCTCGGAGGGACACCTAATTCGGCCTCACACATCTGGGCGTACTCAAAAGCGGTCTCCGGAAAGCCACCGGTCCCACGCACCGGATTGTGCTGCGAGTCGGACACTTTTTGCGAAATCGCCGCCGCTTCCGCTGGAGAGACCTTTGACCGCTGGACGACGTCCGATCTCGCCGAGGTGTCCGTTGCCATGCTGTTACCGACGGGTACCTCGAGAAGTCGCATGGTCGCGGCCAAGCTAACCACCAGTACCACCAGCAGGGGGATTGCGTAGACGTGAAGTCGTTTCATTCTGTCGCTGATTGCTGAGGACTCGTACCGGATGGACTTACACGCAGTGACTCTCTTGCGGAACCAGAGCCCAACAGCCGCTGCGCCGCCAACACCGACACCATTTCTGCCGGGAGACTCCCTCACTCACACCATGAATCACCGGCGCTTTCATGTCGTATTTCTGCGGACGAGAGAATCACAACAAACCAAACCCCGTCCCGCAGCGGGTACGGCAGTCACCGGTCACAAACCGCCAAACGGCGTCGCCGTGTCGAACGTCAATCCAACCATTCTAAAGCGACGCGGTGCATTGGCCAATGTGCACACGACTGGCCGGAGTTAAGCAGCATACCGCCGCAGTGGGACATGACGACTCATACAACACTCGGCAAAACAACCCCATCAATGGTGCGAAGCATCACCTTCCCAAGTTACGACTGCTATCACGGAAAAGGACCAGGCGGGATTCACCCGGTTCGGAGGCCACGTAAAATACAAAGCCGCCGAGGTGCTGCGCATGCGGGAAGCTGGAAGAGGCTCGAAACGACTTTTCTGAGGACATCACTTGTATGACCACAACATGCAACTCGGTTCCAATCTTGATCGCGATCGGCTGTGTCGCCGCTGGCACCCTGGCCGAGGCGCCCGCAGCCCAACCATTCACTCTGGAAGCGGTCACAGATTTCATCGACGAACTCTCCGCTGCCAAACAACCTGTCACGGTGAAGCAAATTCGATCCATGATGGCCACCCTTCGCCAATGTGGTGTGAAACGCGTGAGCTGGGCCTATTACGGGGACGGCCACGGCGGCTACTTCCATTCTCCTACGCTCCTCAAGGACGGGCGGAGCGAGAATATACCAGCCCGTACTTATCAGCAACTTGGCAATCCGCTCAAAGTCGCGGTCCAAGCCGCCCATGCCGAGGGATTGGAACTTTATGCCTATTACAAACCCTACGAGACCGGACTCGGAATCGTGGCGCCAGAAGGCTCGCTCGAAGCGAGCAATTTCGGGCGGCTCTCTCACAAGGGCGGCCGTTTGACATCCATGATGGATCGATTCGTCCTCGACAACCCGCACTTGAGAATCAAGCGGCGCACCGACGACACCAGCAATGCGGTTGCCAACGCTCCCATCTGCACGCTCCGACTCATCAAGCAGGATGACGCGCCGACTCGAATCCGGAAGCAAAACCTGCAGATTTGGGCCAGCCGTCTCAACCATCGCTACCAGCAGCTTGAAATCGACTTCGATCTGCAAGAATCCATCGAGCTGGCAACGCATGACATATACGATCTCAAGAACACCCTCGTGACTCGAAAAGGCGCCCCGGTGCGGGTCCTTAGCTTGTCGGGCTTCCGCCTCGAGCAACCGTACATCCTCGTCACGACCAACTTCACCAGTGGGAAGAGCGACTTTGAGAATACCGTGATGGAAATGCTGGTACCGCTGGACGACGAGGGCAGAAAAATCCCCGGAGTCTTTTCCGACGGCTGGGCAATCTGGGATCTGCACAAATCAAACTTCCGCCAGTGGGGGCTTTTCTTTGACTACGGTTTTGGTCGACACCGCCGTTTTCTCGACTCCTCGAATGTGCGCGGTAACTTAGGATTGATCGCCTTCACACGTGGCAGAAACAAGTACCTCACAGGCGCCCTCTGCGAGACCGAGCCGGAAGTCCGCAAATACTGGCTCTCCTGCATTGAGGAAATGCTCGATGCGGGTGTAGACGGTATCGATCTACGAGTCGAGAACCATAGCACACACACGGACTACCCCGAGGAATACGGGTTCAACCAGGCCGTCCTGGAAGCATGCAACATTCGCGGTGCGCTCGATCTTCAAACCATTGCCCAAGTGCGCGGCGACGCCTACACGGAGTTCCTCCGACAAGCCAGGAAGCGAATTACAACCCGAGGTAAACGCATGCGGGTTAACCTGCACGTCGACTGGTTCCGTTCCCATCCGCCTCCGGGACGACAACTCGCCTTTCCAGCCAACATCAAATTCAACTGGAAACACTGGGTTGATGAGGGATTGATGGACGAGGCGATCTTACGTTTCTTGTCGATTCCATTCACCAGGGTCTTTCAAGACCCCGTAGCGCAAAACATGATCGCGTCCTGCCGCCAGGCCGGGATCCCAATCACCGTAAACAAATATCTCTCGCAACCCCAACAACTCCACCAGCAGATCGCAACGGTCCAACAGGACGGCCGCTTCAGTGGATTCATCCTCTATGAAACCGCCTCTTTCCTGAAATGGGGTCCGGCGGCTACCTGTAAAGTCACCATGGAACCTGTGCGCACGGCCCAAACTGTGATCAAAGATTCGTCCCAACACTAACGCAACCCCACCTACTGAGCAATCAACTCGTGGGGCCGAACACCCAACCTCCGCTGTCGCGATCCGTGCGCCGAGTACTGCGAAACGGCCCGACCAAGCACGTCCCATTACTTCCACCCCGCAGCGCCGCGCAGTACTTTCGATCGCTGCTGAGATTGGCCGATAGTCGCCGACGCTCGCTCTCGAATCTGGCCAGTTCCACCATACTTCAACTTACGCACTGTCTTCCCGCTTAGAACCAATCTTACGGGTGTAACAACCTGCAAACGGTCGTGGAACTCAGCCAAACACAATGGGTGACAGCCCAGAGGCACCAGTGTAGTATCTGAGTTTCTTTGACCCGCAACGGATCTTTTTGCCCCACAACGGACCTTAGCCGGCCCTGGAAAGACACTTGCATGACGAATTCAGATTGCCACAGGAATCGACCGCTACGGATCTCCACCGGCACACAGGAGAGCCGCAGGCTTGTTGTTGGGCCGAAACGCGGCACTGCGGTGTGGGGCCTGGCAATGCTCCTGTTCACGAGCGGGCTGTCAGCGGGCGACTGGTTCGATACGTTTTATCAGTATCGCATAGCGTTCGAGACACGTTCCCAAGACGCCGGCTGGGTCAGAATCCCGCTTTCACCGGAGCAGATCACCTCAGCCGTCAATCGGGCAAGTCGGTTTCGTTTCGACCCCAACTACTTCGCATTCAACGCAGTTGCTCTGGTCGAAGTCGATGAAGCAGGGAAGGTTGTCGCCACCCATCCGGAAGCCGGGTTCTATCTCACTCGAATCGGAACGGACCTGGCCCAAGGTTGGCAGCGGGCGACCGGAGACAAGTACGCCATCCAAGTCGTGAAAGGCCAGCCGCACTTGCTCGAGTTTGTTTCATCCGGCTTCGGCAAGAACCCGGCCAATAGCTATGAAACGATCTTTCCGCCGGGAAGTTCCATGCGTTCGACGGATTATCGCACTTCGTACTTTCCGCCTCTGCTGCCCCGGGCCAAGACAGAACGCAAGACTCTGTTTGTTCCCGACCGAACGGACATGCAGCTGTTGGTCGGCGGCGTCTGGGCCGCCGGAAAACTGCACAACGTTTCGGTGCATCAAGCCGAGATCACGCTCCAGGCTAACTTGAAAGATTCCGGACGCAAACGCTGGATGCTCTACTACCAGCCCATGTGCAGTCATCATTTACAGCGGCCCACTCGTGAGCGGCGCGTCATGACCGAAGCGTCGCTGACCGTTACGAATCTGGGAGCCGCCCAGCGAAACCAGACTGACACGAGCTACCGACTTCCCGGGACTGCTTTCCTCGATCTTTCATTCGCCGATACGACCGTCAAAGTAACCCGTCACATGCGGCTGCCCTCAGCACTGCGAGACAAGGTGACCATTCGCGCCGCCGCCAATGAGCGGCAGTCGTTTCAACTGCTGCTGCATGGAAAACACCCGGGACTCAAACTGGTCGGCGTGGACGTTTCCAGCCTCAAGGGAAATAGACAGGTGATTCCGGCGGCGGCAACCTCGATCCGGCGCGTCGAATTCGTACCGATAAAGAAATCGTCCTACATCACACCAGCAAAATTGCTCGGTGAGATCGGCGATCCGCTCGTTCCCACCGGGACCACGAATCTGTCGCCACAAGGCGGCACAACGGCCTTATGGTTCACCGTCTCGGTCGCCGCGGGAACCCCGGCTGGCGTGTATACGGGTGAAGTCTCATTCCACCTGACCGGAGCGGAGTCGGTATCGCTGCCACTCTCACTAGAGGTCTTCGACTTTGAACTACCCGAGTACTCGTCGTTCCGGTCCAACCTCGGTTTGCAGTATGTCAGCAAACTCCTGAGCAACCGGGAGAATCCTCGTAGCATGCTTGACTACCACGGACTGGGGAAAGAGTGGCCCAGAGATAAACCGGCTATGAAGAAGCTCGCCCGCGCCTACTACGACCATATGGTCGATAACAAGTTCACACCCAAAACGGTGGCACAGTATTCTGAGATCGAAATGAACTGGACCCCCCCACCAGAGGGTTACAACGTCGACGAACCGGGGAACTTCTTCGAACTGCACGACTGGGACTTCAGTGAATTCAACGAAACGCTGGAGCACTTCATCGACGAGAAAAAGTGCAACAACTTCTGCCTCACACACACGGATCCCAGCAGCTGCAGCCTGTTTCAGCAACTGCCCGGCAAGCGTCTGACCGGCCCCGAGTACGCCCCGCACAACACGATGGGATGGCAGACATTTCGACAGGTCACGCGTGTGGTATACGACAAGACGAAGCGTGATCCGTACCAGGACACCTCAATCGAAGTCACTCCGAAACAGTGGGACAACCTCGTCCTCAAATACTACCGGCGCATCGCGCAGAACTTGGACGAGAACGGCTGGCTCGACAAAACGCATATCCTAATCGACGAAACCGAGAACAACGCGCGGTTGATGCACTTTCTGAAGCTGCTTAAATCTGATCCACTGACGGCGCGGATCCGCACAGCCGCTTGTATTCAGGGACTGGGACTGATTCACAAAGACGCTCCGTACTTCGGAGGCAAAGAATGGGACTTTCGTGGCCTGCTCGACACCTACGTACCAGAGATCGACGAGAACTACGACCGCTGGATGGACTACTTTTGGACCGATCACGAGCTGCCACGAACTCGCGACAGCCTCTGGCCGTACCTCGTGGCGTCGTCAAGGTTGGCCATCGACACCCCCGGCATTAACAACCGCATTATCGGGCTGGACATTTTCAACCGCGGTGGCAGCGGCCTGTTAATCTGGGAAACGACCGGCTGGGACCATCTCTACGGTGACTCACGCAATCCATGGCGGGATCCCTACACAAGACATGCCAACGGCTCGCTAGCCTACTTCTATCCGCCGCAGAAAGACGGCCTCCCATCTGAAGCGAACTTCACGATCACTCCGTCGCTGCGTCTGGAGACCTTTCGCGAGGCGATCGACGATTACGAGTATGCCCGCATGCTGGAAGATCTTGTCATCGCCGGCCGCAAAGCTGGACGGGATGTCTCGCCAGGCCAAACCATCCTCAGTGACATCCGCCGGCTTTTTGCAAGCAACACGCACTGGTCTCAAAATGATGTCTGGTACCTGGAACTTCGCAACCGGATGGCGCGGGCCATCGTCACACTACAGCAGTGACTGGCGAGATCGATTGGCCGTTCAGCAATGAGCAAAATGGCCCGCCCCGCGCAGCACCACATTGGGTTGTCAACGATTCGCTTCCCAACTTACTTCCTCTTGCTCTCGAGATGATTCCTGATACTTTCTGATCATCAACGCTGATCAGTTCGCGGAGGATAACGAGAGAGGACAATCCGCAACCTGCCCGATCCACAGATCCGGCGCCAATACACCAGATGCGAGCCATCATGTCTGCAAATAACACGAGGCCACACACTCGGTACACTCTGTTGCCAGCATCGCGCCCCAACGCCTGGTCGTGCAGGCTTGACACACGGCCACTGGGGAAAAAGGTGCTTGCTCCTGCACGCTGGTCGCTTTTGCTTGTTCTCGCCGTGGCGACAGGACTCGCAGCGGACCACAACAGACTCCTGCAGCTTGAATTCAAGCGCGGCATCAGTCGCCAGCTGGCGTGCGACAGTGCGGGGTATTGTTATCTCCTCATCCCGTCGCCCGCCTCGGATGGGGGGCAGAATTTCAGTTTGCAGATCTCGCGCGCTCCGCATCCGTCGGCTACTGCTGATTTCCCCACTACCGTGATCCTGAAAACACCCGAGGTCCTGGATGCCGCTGGCACGTCATTCGTCTCGGCTGGCCTCGTCGTCGACGCGCAAGACCAACTCCACCTGATTTTCACTACCCAGCGTGGACAGACCGCGTACAGCGTCATCGACACACGGGCGTTGCGCCGCGGCCGCTCCCAGCTGAAATGGTCGAATCCTGTCAATAGAGCGGAGCGCGTGCTGGTCCTGGCCGCCACCCGATCTTTGGCTGGAGACGTCTGTCGCGCGGCCGATGGACAGATCTGGCTGACCTGGACAACGGGTGACCTGAACGACTCCGAAGTGACCGTACATCTGGGAACGGTCCGCGACGGGGTATGGCAGTCGTATGAAGTTGGGCGTGGAACGAAGTTCTACCCACCGTCTCTGCTCATTTCTGGAGACGCGAATTTCTTTCACCTGGCATGCGGCGATACCCTCGGAAGCACGCATACTCTACGGGGCAGAATCGCCGCACTGGAGACGACAAGCGATAGGCAGTTCGAGCGGAGTCATTCCGGAAACAGGCCGGCTCTCGCCGAGCTTCCCGACAGCGTTCTCGCTGTACACGAATCGGGAGACTCCTTGAAGTACACTTTTTTGGGAACCGGAAAAGACGCCCACCAGTCGCACCCGCTGACGGACCTTGATAGCCGGCTGGTCTGGGACACCGTCCACTCCCCGCGGCTGATCGTTGACCAACACGGGGTGCCCTGGGTCTTCTTCATCGATTCGACCCGTCAACACGTGTTCTACGCACGGTGGTTGGGCACGCGCTGGAGCCCGATTCTCAATGGCTTTTGGCTGACGCGAAACACAGCCCGGTTTGAAGATAATCATCTGGCCATCGGTTGGCTGGCTGTAGAACACGGCCTGGGCGCAGACAAAGCCTCGATTGGACTGGCGCTCGGACATCGTGCGCCGCGCCCCAACAATTCGAACTTGGAGTTCCATGTACTTCCCGTTCCCACACTCAAATCCGACACTGGCAACAAAGTTCTTTTTCTGGATTTGCAGGAAGTACAGCACGTCGACGGGATCAAACTGGAAGTCAACGCGGCGCGTAAGCGTGCCAACCCGGTGATCACCGGTGGACGCCCCGGCGAATTTGACTCGCAAGGCGCCGCGAATGTCGCGGTAGTTAGACAGAACGGCGTCTATCGGGCGTGGTATTCCGGACTATATCGCGAGCCTGGTTCCGAATGGCCCCAGAGCGGACCCATTCCCTATGTTCGGGTGGGGTACGCGGAAAGTACCAATGGCATTGATTTCCAGAAGAAGCCGCTCGGTCTAACGCGGTTCGGCGACAACGAAGACACAAACATCGTCGCTGGCCTCCCGGCAACGCCCATCTTCCGTCCCATTGTCCCAACGGGAATGCACATTGACCACGCCGACCCGGACCCCACCCGTCGCTACAAATTCCTCACCTGGACCGGCGGACGCCCCGCTGCGAAACGGCCAGGCGATGGGAATGCCGTCGACACACAAACCTGGACACTCTGGACGTCCCCCGACGGACTCCGCTGGCGCGAGGCGAGCCGCGGCGGCATCCGTTACCCGGGCGAGATGCCTTCCTCCTTCTCGCCCCAGGCGATGTTTCATGACCTCGAGGAATCAGACCCGACGCGAAGGTACAAGGCCTACGGCTTCCTCGGCCTCAATAACGATCGTCGAGGTGCAGGCTACGGCTACAGCGCAGATGCGATCGAGTGGACTGCCCACCCGCGTAATCCAGTTTTCGATGCCTGGGCGCGCGCCACACCGGTCGTGAGAAGCGGCAAGGTCGAGCAGATTCACGACGCCGTTGTCTGGAAGTACCACCAATACTACCTGGCGCTCTATCAGTATCAGCGCCGCGGCGAAGAAATGACTATCGAGTTGGCGGTGAGTCGCGATGGCGAGCGCTTTGCGTTCCTTCAACCCGGGTCGCAGGTTGTGCGACGAGGCGATCCCGGCGCATGGGATTCGGACTCCATCTCACCATCGGTGCCACTTGTCGACGACGAAGAGATCAAGGTCTACTACTCAGGCTACCGGTTCAGCAAAACAAAACTGATTGAAGGCGAGCGAGCCTGCGGCCTGGCCACTCTGCGTCTTGACGGACTCACGCACCTGACCCTGGAGGACGGGCGAGACCAGGGAACAGTGACAACCATTCCCGTCAACCGAGGCGCCGCCACTGAGCTGCATGTCAACGCAGCTTGTACCGGAGGAAGTCGGATCGCAATCGAACTGATCGATCCTAAATCCGGCCAACCGCTGCCTGGATTCTCTCGTGACGAATGCACTCCCATTACGACCGACTCGCTCACCCACCGGATCGGTTGGGGAAATCGCCGTCTCGCCGATGCCCGCTCCGCCTCTTTCCAAATCCACTTCCATCTCACAACAGGGAGCACGCCGCCGCGCCTGTACTCGTTCGAATTTCACCAAACTCGCAACCAGTAGCTGGATTCGTCGCCACGCCGACGACGGAACGAGCCGTCGAACCGGTACAATCAATGGTCCAACCGTTCTGGAAATAGCAACAAACGTGCGGCGCTGGTGTCCACACGCAATCTCAACCGACCAGTGCAACCGATCCCAGAAACTGGGAATTACCTCGCGTCCCTAGACGGTCACAAGTTGCGATCAATCCGCCGCACCGGCGTAGGGTAATGCCAAACGTGCGCCACCTAAAGAACAATCATGCTCGCTATTTTAACCGTTACACAAGTGCTGCTGATGGCCGTGCTGATCTTTGGTGACATCGGCTTCGATCGTCCAGGGCGGTTCGGCATGTCCTTCGGCCATGGCATTCTCCTGTCCATCCTCTACCAGATTGCTCTTGTCCTCGGAGTCGTCTACTCGTGCATCAAACGAAAATGGTATACGCTCTTCCCGCAAGCCGTGATTCCCTTACTGGGCATCGTGTACACAGCCTGGCCCGCAGCACGTTACGATGCACGTGAACATCAACACTTGCTTGGCGAGACTCGTGACGTCGTCGAAGAAGAATTGGATTCGCGCAGTGTCATCCAAGGAGTACAAGAGGACGAACAGGGCGCGAGAGAGTTCGTGTCCTACCCAGGCATGACGGTCCACTACGCAGCCGATGGCATTGTTGTAAGGGTCCAGGCCAACGATCGGTAGCGGGGCTTGGGTAACCGCCTGCTCTCCCGCCGGCGGCGGTACGGGAAATCGGTCAGTGGGGTTAAATTCTGGCACGAATCAAGAACCAATTGCGATCGAACTCTGCCGAGCTGTTTCATCCGCACAGATAACTGTTCATACTGGACCAGTTCCCGCCGCCACGACACTTTGAACGGAGCATGGAATGAAGGCGTAACGGCCTCGCTGACTGGTCTCGGCCACCCTGGTGACACGAAACCACTTAGCAGTGACCACGGTGCCGCCACTCTGGACATCGGACCTCGGCTTACGCCGTTTGTCGTAGGTGCGCGGATCGCCAAGTTGTCTGGCAGAGCAGATTGATATCTGTGGACACCGACCCGTGATCGTTCCGTTTCTCGTACCGACTGGAGGATTCACTTTGACGAGCAACCATTCCTCGCTGAGAGTGCGTGTCATCGCATGCTTGGTCGCCGCCGCCTGTTCGTCGGTGTGTCGCGTCGATGCCGATTGGCGTCGTCCGTTCACACCTGACGAGCACACCGTAGCGCTGTACCACTTCGATGAGGGAAAAGGGAACGAAGCACGAGACGCCTGCGGCGACCCAGACTTAACCCTGCGTGCTCACAAGCAGGCGTTGTGGGGCGAGCATCGGGGGTTCGGAGCAACGGCCAGATTCGTCCGTACCAAGGATGACGCGAATCTCCTGATCGGACCAATCAACAACAACAAGCTCGAACTGCGAACGTGCCCCGATTCCTTTACTGTCGAGGCCTGGGTGCGTTATACGGGACCTTTCCGCCAGGACTGGGGCAACACCTACGGTAACATCTGCGGCACGGATGAGGAGGGTTTCAGCCTTCCTCACGGCAAACGCAGCGGCTGGAACTTTGCCCTTCACAACTGGAAAGAGAAGGAGCGACTGGTTCCCTCAGGACGATTGCTCGCCAGCGGGTCGGCCTTCCCCTATTACGGCAAGGGTATCACGATTCAGCAGCTGGCAATCACGGATCGAGGGTGGCACCACATAGCGTGGCAGTTCCGCGATACGGATCAAACGCATTTTCTTTTCCTCGACGGCGAGCTCTTCTGGAAATGGTCCGTGCCGCGGGGCCGGCAGCTGGACCGCTGTGATATTCCTTTCCAAGTCGGTGGCTTTCTCCACTCGCAGGACCCGCCATTCCAGATCAGCAAGGGTAATTTCGAGGGTGAAATCGATGAGCTGCGGATCTCCAAGCTCATGCGTTATCCGGTCGCTAATCGATTGAGCATCATCCAGAGCAGACTCCCCGTCGCTGGGCTGCAGGTGCCGTATTTCACCCAACTTTCGGTTGACGCGGCCGCTGGCGAAGTCACCTGGCAGGTCGTCGACGGTCAACTGCCCGAGGGCCTCACACTGGACCGCGCAGCTGGCGCAATCCGCGGAACGGCCAGCGGGGCAGCGGGCTCACAGAAGTTTACGCTTGCCGCCGTCGATACCGCCGGAAACAAGGACGAACGGGCGTTCACACTCCGAGTCGAAGCCGGTCGGATCCTCAGCGAATCACTCCCCTTAGCCTTTGCAGGTCTTGTCTACGCGCAGAAATTACAGACCGAACACATGGGTTCGGATGTGCGGTGGCAGCTTCTGTCCGGCTCACTCCCCGAGGGCCTAAGTTTCGACTGCCGCACCGGCAAACTGAGTGGCACGCCGAGCATAGTCTCCAGCGCGACACTCGGTGTTCGAGTCCGTAGTGCCCACGGGCAGACCGATGAAGCCAAGCTGGTTTTGAAGGTGGTACCGGCAGCGCTGCGTCGGATCTTACCTGACAAGCACACGGTGGCGTTGTGGGACTGGCAAGGCCCCAGCGGCAAGCTTATCCCAGACCGGATGGGCGATGAGACGCTGACGCTGACGTGGGTGAACATGACCGGCGACCAACGCCAACCGCGTCCCGGCTGGGGGCTTTTCCCCAATCTCATCGGCGGAGGCGAAAACGGATTCGTCGGACCACAGCATAGCGAAAAAGTGGATCTGCGCAGCTGCACGAGAGAGTGGACCGTGGAAGTCTGGGTCAGACGCGGGGGCCGCTTCAGTCGCTATTCCAAACACATGGGCGGAAGACATTTCGACTTCGGCCATATCTGCGGCACCTACGACAACAGCGAACGCGGCGTCTGGGAGCTGTACCTCTCCGACCACGATTCACTCGACGGCAGCATGGCCCCAGGCGTGCATTTCCTGGGCAGCGAGCCAGATCAGGCTCTCAAAGACCTCCACCCCTGGAAACGTCGTCAGGGAATCGTGGGCGATCCCGCTAACGCAGGCATCCGCGACACCCAGTGGCACCACGTGGCCTGGCAGTTCTCCTACGCAGACGACCTGCACCAGCTGTTTCTGGACGGCAAGCTGATTTGGCAGATGAAGGCCCCAGGCGGCCGCAAACTTGTCAACAACCGCAAACACGACGCACAGTTCAGCGTTGGCAGTCGCCTCACCGGTTACGCCCGCTACGGCGGTAGATTTAATTGGCTAGGCCGAGGCAACTTCTTTGGTCAGATTGGTGAAATTCGCATCTCCAGTCTCCGTCGATACTGATCACGATTCGTCCGTCTCACAGCAACCACTGAGCCGCCGGAACGCCAGAGATCCTGGCAACTCTGGATATTCTCAATCGCTCCACCACGTGAACAGCGTCTCCCCAGCCCGGCTGGGTTTGGCCTTACCGAATGGCCCAAGCCTCTGTGTCAGCGTGGGGACACCCATCACCTCTGAACGCGCTGTTTGTCAGCGGCCGACAAGGCAAAGCCGGCCGAACTAGCGATCTTCGCCCCCAAGTGAATTCAAGCGGAAAACTGTCCAGGCACAGCGTTCGCAATCCCGGCAAAGCGGCTTGGAGTTCACCGCCTTGTCGAGGTTGACCAGCACCTTGGGCACGGTAGATTGACGGGGACGCGACAAGCGACAATACATTCTCTCCATGAGACCACGCGAGATCACACCATGTGGAAACCAGCGTTCCATTTCGTGTTCGTGTTCCTGTTCGGGCCGCTGCCGTTGGCCACAAGTTCAACGGTAGCGGTCCGCACGATTCGCTTTCTCACTGACAACGGACCTCAGGAGCAGAAGTACCTCTGGAACCATTCGTCGCGCAACTTTGTACTTGAGGGTTGGGGCAAACCGGTACGCAACCTCGACGGGGAGGATCAGTTCGTCGTTTGGCGGTTTGATCTGACCGGTGCCACAGCGGCACGCGCCCGGATTCTTCTTCTCAATAGCTACGCCCTGAGTGTCTCGTCAACCGGCCGCGTGTTTCAAGAAGTTAGCCGGCAGGTCGCTACTGGCGGAGCCAATGAAGGCTGGAAAACGGTCGATCTGAGGCCGCTTCTACCGGCGCGCCATATCTATCTGAAAGTCGAACACGGTGCCGACAAGCAGGGTGGCTATGGGGCCTGTATCTTTCGTGTCGAGGTCGAGATCGAAAGCGAACCCCAGCGGTCGCTGGCTCGGGCTGCACGTGTCGGCGCAGCACCCATCATTGATGGAGAGCTGAATGAGCCCGCCTGGCAACACGCGCAACCACTTGCCACCCTATCGGACCGCTTTATGAAACGTATTCCAGCACGGCAAACCACGTTTCGGCTGGCCTGGGATCGCGACCACTGGTACTTTGCCGCCGAATGTGCCCAACCGGCAGCTGATCAGGCCGTCGCGACAGCCCGGCAACATGACTCCGCGGTCTACACCGACGACTGTGTCGAGTGTTTTCTTGCGCCGCCCGGCGGTGATGGCTATTTCCATCTCGCCGCCAATCTAGTCGGCACGGTTTTTGACGAACACAAGGCCGCGGGCGCCGACAGTTGGACGTCGCATGCGCGGGTGGCGACTCGACGGACATCAGCAGGATGGACGCTCGAAGCGGCGATTCCGGTTTCGTCACTGGCGGCAACCATGAAAGCGCGGCAGCAATGGCGCATCGGGCTCTACCGAGGGGATCGAGAATCGGGCCAATACACCGCCTGGAGTTCTATTGAGGGAGGCGGGTTCCACTCACCACAACACTTCGGTCAGGTGGCGCTGGTCGAGGTCGCGCAGGAGGCGCAGCCGGCCGTGAACCTCTCTTTCCCGCAACCGGCCGCACTTGGCAAACATCTGGCCACTTTGCTCTACGCCGGTGCAGTTGACCCGCAGCAACACGAACTCAGCCTCGATGTAGTGCCAATCCCATCGCCTGCGATTCCCACGGGGCAGCAGGATCTGACGCAGCTGAACCCAATCTCCAAAACGATCAAGTTGCGTGATCAGGATCCAAATGTGACCCCCAGTGCGAGTCCTCCGCTTTCAGAGGAAGAGTTCGTCAAAGCTGCTTTCACACTCGATCGGTTCGGCGCGGCTCATATCATCGCCACCCTGCGCGCGCGAAAAAGTGGCGAAATCATCAGCCGGTCAATGCAAAGCGTGACGATCTCGCGAGAACAGGTCGAACCGATCAAGCTGACATTACGGCAGCCGTATGTGTCGACCGAAACAACATTACCCGCAGAGGTGTCGCTTTACATCCAGGAGAAAAAGCTCCTGGGCGCGAATCTGGTCGCGACGCTGTCGACTCAAGACGGCAAGCCCCTCCACTCCACAAAGCAGGCAGCTGCCCAAACGCCTATTCAACTCCTGTTCCCCATCGCGGGTCTCTCGCCGGGTCATTATCGGATTCGGGTCAATCTAACCGGAAAGAGTGGGCAACCGCTGGCAACATCCGAGCGTTCCTTTACCAGGTACATTGCTCCTGGCAAGCCACGAAGTGTCTCGATTGACAAACGAGGCGTCTGCCTTGTCGACGGACAACCAATGATGCCGCTGGGCTTTATGCTCGGTGGAGCTTCTATGGAAGCTGTCGCGGCAGGCTACAACGTGGGTTTATGGGGTTGCGAGTATCCCCAAGACCCGGCTGATCGCGCGGGTACGGACACGGCGCTCGCCAACGGTGGCATGGCCATCCTCCACGTCTGCAACTACCTGCGAGGCAAGGACGACATCGAAGGGCTGCGTGCCCGCGTGTCTCGATTGAAGAACGAACCGGGACTGCTCGCCTGGTATCTTGCCGACGAACCCGAGGGGCACGGCGATACGCCTGAATTGCTTCGCCAGGCCTATCGCGCCATCAAGGCGATTGATCCCCACCATCCCGTCTACATCTGCACAAATGCACCGGGCAACCTAATCCGCTATAGAGGCTGCGCAGACATCATCGGCGCAGATCCGTATCCCATACCAGGACATGATCTTAAGCTGGTCGCCGCCTGGACTGACGCCGCCGTAGCGGCCGCCAAAGTAAACGGTCAGGCCGTGTGGATGACGCCGCAGGGCTTTGGCTGGAAGGACTTGGGCAGCGCCCAGGGCCGATCTCCAACCAACGATGAATTCACCTGTATGCTGGCAACGTGTTTCATTCACGGCGCTAAGGGTATCGTCTGGTGGCCCTACTCGGTACCTCGACAAAAGTACTGGAAACATTTCCAATGGATGGGTCGCGCAAGCCGGTACATCGAGCCCTGGATTCTGCACGGCGGCAATGTGCCAGACATGCCGGCGGGTGTACAGAAGACTGACGGCGTTCATTGGCGGGTCTGGCAGCACGATGATCGGGTGTTACTACTGGCCAGCAATCTCTCGGGAAAAGCCCAGCGGTTATCGATTGCGATTCCGGACAGGTTCCAGAGGATCGCCTTTCCCACGCGTGAACTGTCGGACGGCGAAGCGACGCAGGCTAATCAACCGGCTGGTGAAAGATTCAACATCAACCTGGACCCGACACAGACCGCGATTGTTGTCATCCACTCGAAAAACAAGTAGCAGCTCGTGCGTTGGTGGTCGCAACCTCCACTCAGGTGATTATTTGAACAACACCGTGTGAGTGATTCCTGACACCCAGTCACGATGGAAGAGGTAGATGGTAGCCGACTCGCCACCGATCATCAGATCCAACCTTCCGTCAGAGTCCCAATCGTATGCAGCGGCGTGGTTTTCATGGTGTGACGTCTCGATGGGTGTTCCGTCGGGGGCTTTGAATTTGACCGGCTTCTTGAAGACGGGATGTCGGTTTGTGCCAGCGTTTTCGACGAGCCAGATAAAGTGGTTAGATGCCACAATCAGGTCGACACTACCGGATTCGGTCCAATCGCATGGCCAGAGGGTGATATTGCCATACGGCAAGAAGTCGTGGATGGTGATTGCCTCACCATCGACATATCGAAGTGGCTCGCCGGGCTCAAGCAGCGTCCGATCGTCGCCTCCGCTTTGTCGAAAGACACAGACCGCATCCTCGTCAAAACGTGAAACTGCCAGCAACTCCGGGCGACCGTCTTCGTCCCAGTCCACGACCGCTGGCCCTTTGCGAATCACGAAGGGCCGTTGCGTTCCGCCTTTCACCCTCAACAAGTGCCTCTTGGCGATGCGGTTCGTCCTAGGATCATATCTCTCCAACCAGTAGATGTCGTCAAATGTACCTCCGGAAACGATGATGTCGTACTCGCCATCGGTGTCCCAGTCACATAGAAACGGTTTCACCTGTCCGATGTACGTCTTTCCTCGAGACCTCGGAAACAAGTTGGTATCACTCAGTATGACCGGGATACCGTGGTGGTCTTGAACGGCGTCTGGCGCCGCAAACTCAGAACGGTGGTTCGAACCGATGTTCCGGACGAGCGTCAATTTCCCCGGCTCATCGCCGCAGAGCAGGTCCATCGTGCCATTGCCGTCCGCATCAAACGGAACAGGCCGGACATAGCCCTCCAGTTTGAGAACGTTTCCCAAGCCGAGCAGTTTCCCCCGCTCCCGAAACGCGCCGAGCTGAAAGTAATCGGAGTCAACTTGCTCGAAATATCTGATGCTCATGCCACCGATCAGGCAGCCTCGATAGGCCTGATTGTCCACCATGCGAAAGAACACACCGCTATCGTGTGTGAACCAGGGAAGCACCCCATCGAACTTCATGACCGGTGCATTGAGCGTGCCGGTGTTTCGCCAGACTTCGATGGCGGGAACAGCATCCGTTCTGCGGCTGCACAGCAGCTCCGGGATGCCATCCTGATCAATGTCGTGCACGTCAAAGTACCACGGTCGCTCCCCCTCGAAGTTGGAGTACTTCTGCCAGTCCAGAGGAAACGTCTGCTCTCCATCAGCACGACCCAGTGGTGCTGATTCGAATTCCCACTTGCCCTTTTTCCCACCTATGCCGCGCATGAGTACGATCTGTCGCAACAGTTGCCTGCGGCCATCCAGCTCACCTTTCCACAACGTGCCTAGCACCAACGAGGGGCGACCGGAACCGTCCCAATCAACCACACGAATACGCGGGTAGCGGCCAGGCGCCAGACACGACGGATACTCAGGCCGCTGAGCAAGCTTCAGGACCGGCAACCCGACGGCATCGACGGCACCAGTGTTCCGGTAGACCTTAATCCCACCGGTGCGACTGATCGTGATCAGATCAAGTCGCCCGGTGCCAAACCAGTCGAAAAGGTCGCAGTCGATGTAGTCTTCGCTGATGAAGTCCTGGCGAGGCTTGAATTTACGCAACCGGCCAAGATACTGCTGCTCCCCGACACCTTCCGCGGAGAGCCGCAACGGTGGGGCAAATCGAGGACGTTCATTCGTGCCGATGTTTCTCCAGAAGAAGATTCCCGCCATCGGCATGCCGAAACGATTCGCTCCGTGGCTGCGGGAGATGATGTCGACCAAACCATCATTGTTCCAATCCGCCGGGATTGGGTGCGTGTGATATCCGGGCGCCGCAATTGGCCGCCATTTTGGACCGTTGTAGGCGAGCTGGTCGCCAACCCCGACCGGTGGCCGAAATCGCGGCTGCGACAATCGACCATCGGCGGCGCGCATCTTGAATTCAAGAAACCAGCGGCTCGCCTGATGTGGATCGTCCACCCGCCATGCGACCCAGCCACGATTCCCATAAAGCAGGTCTTCGCTAAAGCGAACAGAATAAGACCGCCACGCTGCACCCGTCTGCCTCGTAACCACCAGCGTATACGGGTCGATGAGTCCCGCTTCCTTGCCAACCAGTCCAGCAAAGTCAACAACTGTCCTGACTGGCGTGCTGCTCCCCGCCCGCTGATCGAACAAGACTGTCAACTCGCAACGATATTCGGCCGCCGTGACAATTCCCGACCCCATTGAGAGCGCACTCGCGAAAAGAGCGAGTAGCGAACGAGACCACCAGGTGTGGGTTTGGATGTGGGTGAAAAAGCTCATGCCCTCGTCCGGGCACTCTGACTCTGGCTTGAACAAAGCGTCGCCGTTCCTTTCCGTCTGATAAGTGCTCATCTGTCACTCGCTGACATATTGCAGAAACCCCTTTACTGAATCTACAGAACAAACGGCAAACTTCTTTCCGCCACAGCCGCCAGATTCCCAGCGTCAACATTACCGGACGTCTGCCGGCAGCCAATCGGAGTATCGTTCATGCAATACCTGTTTGGCGTTCTGATACTGCTCCTCGGTGAAACACTGATAGGGCGACAGCAGCCTCAACGGCATCTCATCAAGTCCGCCCAGTCGAACCAGCAATTTGTCATAGGCACCATCGATGCGACCTTCCTCCAGCAACGGCCCCAGGACATCCTGACACATCAAGTGAACTTCCTGTTGATGTTGGAAGAGCAGGCTCAGGTCTGCCTTGCAACCGGCCTCAAAAAGCGCCTTCGCCTTATGCGGACTCATCGGACCGAATGAAGACAGCAGCGAGCATTCACCACGTAGGCAGCCATGTGGGAAAGTGGACTCGTCGAAGAAATGCTGCAGCTCTGGCGCATGTGTCATCAGGTCATTCGCTCGCTGCAGGCCGCCACCATTCTTGGTCGCAGCCAGATTGGGAACGGCCGCGACCAAACGCCGGTAGTCCGCTCCGTTGAGCACGCGTTTCGTGCGTGGCAGGTTGTAGTGCAAGAACTGGCAGTCGGGAAAGCGGCCGCAGACATCCTGAAAAAACGTCAGCAACTCTGTGTCGTTCAAAGCCCCCCAACAGGGTAAAGAAATCTGAAAGGCGCGAAACCCGGTCTCGTAGGCATACTGCATGCGTTCCACGACTTGGGCAGTCGACAGCCCGATGACTCCGACCATCGGGTGGATGTTCTCCCCGCGAGTTTCCTCATAAAAGACCTGCACAATCTGCTGAAAACGAGCGGTATCGACAGCATAGCCCTCACCAGCGGTGCCAAATATGTAGAGATGATTGAAACCGACTGCCAGCGTCCGCCGTACTTCGCGCCGAAAAAGTTCTTCCATTAAGCCGTCGTTTTCGTCCCACGGGATTTCACAGGAGACTAACAAGGCCTGGGAATAGCGGGGCATGGCATTTCCATTCGAGGTAGGAAGTGGCGTTTCGTCTCAGAATCCGTCATGACGCGCAACTCAATTCGACAACCGCGACCACGGATTGCCACAGGGCGGAGCGATGAACTGGCGGGAGGATTCGGTGGCCCCGAGCGGAGGCATAACGTCACGCTCAATGCGGATCCCGCGCCGCAACATTCCACTCTTGCAGGCAAACGTGATTGCACAAGCTGGCGGTCCGCGCGTCGTGGTCGCCGCGTTTGGATTGGTCAACAACGAAAACGCTATCATAGCGAATCGGCTCCGGTGGTGGGCGTTGCGGCTTGAACCAGGGATCGATTCTCGGCCGTGACTGTATCCACGCCAGCGGGTCACACCTCCCGAGACACTAAAACAACTTGGATTGGCACCCTCGATGTGTGTACCAACCCTACAGAAGCGAGGTTTGTTCCTGGAACACGACATTTTTCGCTATCATGAGTGGTATGCGTGGCACGTTGCTGAACACCATGGCTAAGTTCCAATGGTGAGCTGGTGGCGAGTTCTTTCAGCACGTTCGTGATCGTCTTCTGCAGCGAACACACGTCGCAGGATACGAAGGGGCGACGCTGGCTGGACATGGCAGGTTTGTCAAGTCAGCCGGCCACGACAAAACCAACGCCTACATGAACGCCTGTAAGTGCCGCGATTACGTGACTTTGAACCAGACAGGTTCTTAACGTACTGGATAATCCACTCTGATTTGCAGCAAAAGAACGCAACACCACATGACTGAATACCCGCCAAAAACGTGTGAAATTGATCGTCTCGTAACTCACGACAAACTTGTCGCTGCGACACTACAAGGGCACAAGACGCAACAGCGCCGTGACGGCATCTACGGCTATCCGGGGGAAACGTTCCAACTCGACGGCGTCTCATTCGTCATTAAAGACCTCCGCCGCCAGCACCTCGGCGAGATGACCGAAGAAGATGCCCACTGCGAAGGTTATCCCAGCCTCGCAATGTACCAGAACCTGATTCTCAGCATGCACAAAGGGATGAGTTGGGAAGCCGAACATCCTGTCTGGGTGCATGAGTTTACCCGAGTTGAGTGACCGACAGCGTGTCTTAAACCCTCTTGGACAATTACTCCAAGGTCGCCGCCGAGCGCTGCGTGCCTGCCAAATGTATCCGAGTCGTGCAGTCCACCATGGTTCTCAACCAACCGAGATACGGCATCTGGTCCCAGGGACACTCTGGCGTCTGGACGGTGTTTCGTCTGGACGGTGTTTCGTCTGGACGGTGTTCTTGGTGGCTCCGAGACTTTGGTGGCTCCGCAATAACGGTGTGGCGTGGCGGAATGATATGCTCCTGGAGTAAAGGAGTTGGCAGCTTGCGAGGAAATCGCCATGCTATTGGGAATGCCGGTTCGCCGTTCGTCGGAGTGCGCTATGGATCGTCGCGAGTTTTCCCGGACAACTGTAGCTGGAATCGTGGCGGGTACACTCAGGCAGCCGTGTTTTCGTGCCGCGGAAGATACCAATTCGCTCCCCGCGTTGCTGCCTCGCGATGCGTCGGGGCATCGCTTTGTCTTGTACAGCGATTGCTGTAGCGGCAGGCCAGGAACGGCGGTTGAGAAGAACCTTCAGTCCGTCAACAAGATGGTCGCTCGGATACAGCCTCAGCCTGAATTCATCGCTTTTCCCGGCGATGCGGTAAGTGGGTACACGAAGGATTACGCGGAGCTGCGGCAGCAGTGGGACTACTGGTATGACACTGAGATGAAATGGGTCCGCGAGCGGGCGCTTCCCCTGTTTCAGGCGACCAGCAATCACAACACGTACGACGCTGGCAGCGAGAAGGTGTTTCGAGATGTCCACGCGGACCTGCCGCAGAATGGCCCGCCGAACCAGCAGGGGCTCGCCTATTGGTTTCGCCGCGGTGAACTGCTCTACATCTCGACGCACCAGCCGGACCAACGCATGCCGATCGCTCACGGCTGGCTGGACCAGGTTCTAACCGACAACGCCGATGCACGGTACAAGTTCGTCGCTGGACACTACCCCGTCTTTCCCGTCAACGGCTATGTTGCTTGGCCACTGTGGTGCTTCCCGCCCGATCAGCGACAGTCGTTTTGGAATCTACTGGTCAAGCACCAGGTGAACGCATACCTGGCAAGCCACATCATTGCATTTGACTGCCAGGCGCATGACGGCGTGATACAAATTCTGTCGGGCGGAGCCGGTACCGCCTACGGTCCAGGCGGCTTCATGCCGGGCCGCAGCGAATATTTCCATGCCGTGCAGGTCGCTGTGGACGAACAGGGCCTGCGTTATCAGGTCCACGACCCAACCGGTGTGGTGCGTGAAAGCTTGAGTTGGCCGTTCAAGCTGCCGCCCGCAGCGCAATGGCATCCCGTGGACACCCGCAGTGCCAACACGCTACTGAAACCAATCGACTTTAGCAGCGAAATCGTTGCCTTTCGCATCCGTGGCACCCTCACAAACTCCCCTGAAAACTCCAACCAGACCCTACTCTGCGGCGTCGATTCAGGTGAAGGCGTGGTGCCGCTCTGGATTGGAGTGGACAGTACCAGCGGCCGTTTGCTTGTGCGGGTCGTACCACTCTCGGGATACGGCTGGCAGCTTTGGAACGGACCGCATCTCACTGTCGACCGGCCGTTCGATTTCCAGATAGTCCTGCATCCCGGCATGGGACCGGGGGGGATCCTATTTCGCGTTGCTGAATCGGCTGCGTGGTCAACTCTGGAATCGACTTCGTCGAAAGGCTGCGAAGATTTGAAACGCCCGCAACGCTGGGCTGTCGGCCACGGTCAAAGCGGTGTAGCCGACCGGCCGTACCAAGGGGATTCAATCCGGGTTAACGTCACTCGGAAGAAAATCTCAATGAAGAGCCCAGAATAGCAACGTCGACATCGTCGAGCGGCTACTGAACCCAATTGCGACGAACCACTCACAGATCCAAAGCAGCGAGGAAAAGTTCCATGCCCGGCCGGGAAGCGCACGAAGAAACGTCAGGGTTGAACCGTCGCGACATCTTGCGGGTTGGTGCCAGCACTGGTGTGCTGGGGCTCACATCGGTACCACTTGCCGCCACACAGAATCAAGATGACGCGTTCCTGGTGAGACCGTACCTGCAACTGGGAGATTCGCCGCGGTTGCGCAGCAACGAGCAGATGGTTGTCATGTGGCATGCGATCGATGACCAAGCGACGTGGCGGGTTGACGTTCGCGATAGCGCTACCGAAGCCTGGGCTGCCACAACGCCTCCCACGGCTACCCGTGTCTCGGTCGAGGGCATCGCGCCACATCGAGTCTTCCGGGCGACACTGAAAGGTCTCACCCCAGGAAAGGAATTTGAGTATCGACTGCGCCGAGACGACCACCAGGTGTTCGCGTCCTCCGGGCGAGCGAGGAAGGCCCGGTCACAGCCGGTTCGCTGTGTTGTGATGGCCGACTGTGGCACAGGCAGTCCTCAACAGAAGCGGGTTGCGTTTCAGGTAGCGCAAGTCGACCCAGACTTTGTGCTAATTCCCGGCGACCTGGTGTACAACAACGGTCGAATTTCCGAGTACCGGTCTTCTTTCTGGCCGGCGTATAGTCCGCACGAGGCTTCCCCCGAATTAGGTGCGCCGCTATTGCGTTCCGTACCGTTTCTCGGCGGCCTCGGTCAACACGACACCGGCCAGAGCCTCGATCAATTCTCGGACGGGTTCGCGCACTACATGTATTGGTCTTTCCCCCAGAACGGCCCCGTTCGGGACGTGACAAACACCAATGCCTTCCCGCTCGGCGGCAACAAAACGCGGCGGTTAGCAACCCTGGCGGCCACCGAAGATCGCTATCCGTGCATGGCCAACTTTTCGTTCGACTACGGCAACACGCACTGGACCGTACTGGATAGCTGGAACCCACACATCGACTGGGGTGATCAGCAGCTACGCGCGTGGCTACGAAATGATCTGCGAGCGACTGACGCGAATTGGAAGTTCGTCAGTTCCTACCTGCCGCCGTTTAATTCCTCCACGGCCTACCCGCACACCCAGAAGATGCGAGTCATCGTCGACATCCTGCAGGAAACCGGCGTCGACATTGTGTTCTGCGGCTATGCCCATTCGTTCCAGGTGACTCATCCGCTGCGTTTCACACCGGACAACGCCTCCATCGGCGCAGTCCGGAATCCGGGACATCAAATTGCGGGAACGTTCGAATTCGACCGAGACTTTGACGGAAAAACAAAGACCAGGCCGAACGGAATCCTCTACATCACCACAGGTGGCGGCGGCAACCCGAGCCTGCACAGTCCTGAGCAGACCGACAACTCAGCGACCTGGCAACCGTACACCGTCAAATACAACGCCAGCGTCAATCAGTTTACCGACCTGCAGATAGACAGCGATAAGCTGGTCTTGCGCCAGATCGACCTGAACGGCAAGCTGATCGACGAAATGCGCATTTCCAAGTGACAACATTCCAGCGTACGAATGCACATCCGGTATGAAGTACCTCCAACCCGTCGTAGCAATCACCACAATCCTCATTCCCGCAAGCGGCGTTTACACCGGAGCTGCCGAGGCCGTCGACGTTGGTTCTGCCAAACACCTCATTCTCGATGGATTGTTTCTGGCAAATGCGCAGGGCGTGACGCTCAGCGGTCCGTCGCCGCGATAAAGCGGTTCGCATTAAGGAAGAAAGCAGGCGGGGGGCCAACCAAGCGTCTCATCAAATCCACCGCCCCGGTCCGTAACGCGGGACAATCGCGACGGGTTGTTACTACCAAATTGAACAGAGGGGAAAAGCGATGGGAGGGCCGCTCACAACAGCGAACCCGTGTGGATGGCGAGGAATATTGGCGGCGCTTTTGCTGCCAGGTCCTGCAGCACAAGAGGCACCCGCCGACGCGATGCGGGAATACGCAACCGTTGAAATCGAACAGCCCAGGGACGCACCGCAAATTGTGAGAATTGAAATGAACGGCGGAGGTAAACACAGAACGGGCGGTTTGTTTCTCAGTCAAAAATACCGGGAGATTCAGGCGTGATGACGCAAAGTACTTCCTGGATACCCCGTGCCAGCAAAGTTCACTCGGTATTCGATCTGCACAGTATTGTCACTGTAGGGCTGGGTTCCGGGCCAGCCCGCGGCCAACACCGAACTTGAAAAGGCCTGCGCCCCCAGTTAAGGCAGGCCGCTGGCCATTCCTGACGTCTCGACGGGCTAGTTCCACAAGGTAATTCACGACAAGTGAGTCTACGTCCCTTGGACACCCACCGTCGCAGCTGCTCCTGCTTTGTTGGCTCTGGATACGCCAACAATTAAGAGGCTGCACCTGAAACATCCGATGCTGAGTATAGGCTAGGCTCTTTCCCACAAATGTAGTTTGAGCAGTTTCCGTATGATCGCGATCTTGACTATCGCGAGGTAACATTCGGCCTGCTTGTCGT
>PAQH01000111.1 GCA_002709225.1 Planctomycetaceae bacterium | reverse complement strand
GTGAAGGGGATCAGGTATGCAACGGACCGCTACATCGCTGATACGAGAGATGGCTTGCATGGCGGCGGGCGCCTTGTGCTGGACAATTTTGGCACCAGTGGCCCTGAGTCAGGAGGATTTAGAGCCTGTACAGGTCGGAACGCCCGAGCGGATCGAAGTCTACCCAGCTGAGATCAAATTGAGCGGGCCGCGGCAGCGCATGCAGCTGGTGGTGACCGGTCATTATGCGGGAGGAGTCGTACAGGATCTCACTCGTGTGGCCGAGTTTGTGTCTTCCGATGAAGCAATTGTGAAAATTGCTGAAGCCCGCGTGGCCCCGCAGGGTGATGGGGCAGCCGAAATTGTGGTCAAAGTCGGCGGTCAGCAAGCCAAGGTGGCAGTCGCGGTCAGCGGCCAGGGACAACCCGAACCGGTCAGTTTTGAATACGGGACATTGGCGGCGCTTTCCAAGCAGGGTTGCAACGCGGGCGCGTGTCACGGTTCGCCCAGTGGCAAGGGGGGGTTCCGTCTCTCTTTGCGGGCATTTGATCCGACCCTGGATCGCTTGACGTTGATCCGAGAGGACTTTGGCCGCAGAACGAATCCGCTCGATCCAGCCGCCAGCTTATTACTTCTCAAACCGTTGATGAAGGTTCCTCATGGTGGCGGGTTGAAGTTGCATTCCACAGATCCCTCCTATGCGATCTTGCGAGATTGGATTGCGGAGGGCTGTCGTCTGGATCCTCCCGAAGCACCCCGTTGTGTGAGCATTCAGGTTTATCCGCCGTCGGGTCGAATACTGAAGAGGCCCGCTCATACCCAGCAGCTCAGTGTCTTGGCGACCTTCTCCGATGGATCGGTACGTGACATCACCCAGCTGGCCGTGTACACCAGTTCTGATACCGAAGTCGCTGACGTTACGGTGGATGGCCTGGTTGTCGGACAGGATCGGGGTGAATCGGCTGTCGTGGTTCGGTACATGGAGTTTATTGAGTCGGTTTTCATTACGTTTGTACGAGACATTGAAGGTTTTGCCTGGACGAATCCAGCTACGAACAACTACGTCGACGAGCATGTCTACGCCAAGTTGCAACAACTCAAGTACCTGCCTTCAGAATTGTGCAGCGAAGAAGAGTTTCTGCGTCGTACTTATCTGGACGTGATTGGCATTTTGCCGACAGTTGAAGAAACCAGCCGATTCCTGGCCGACCAGGCGAGCGACAAACGCGCACGTTTAATCGACGAGCTGCTAGAACGCCCCGAGTACTCGAAATTCTGGGCCCTCAAGTGGGGTGACATCTTGCGGTTGACCAGTGGTCAGGTGGGTGGCGATGGTGTCCACAAGTACTACCGCTGGGTCGAACGCGCGATTCGTGAGAATATGCCCTACGATCAGTTTTCCCGCGAATTATTGGCTTCGGCGGGCAGCACGTTGACGAATCCCCCGGCTAATTTTTATCGGACTGCTGGCGACACCAACGATTGTGTTGAAACAGTTTCACAGGTGTTTCTGGGGGCGCGGCTCCAATGTGCGAAGTGCCACAATCACCCGTTTGAACGCTGGACTCAAGACAACTACTACGGAATGGCGGCATTTTTCAATCGCGTCCAGCGAAAGAATGGCCGTCGACCGGGCGAAAAGTTTATTTTTGTTTCACGGAGTGGCGAAGTAACCCAGCCGCGCACTGGGAAACAGATGAAGCCTTGGCTGCCTTTGGCGGGTGACGTGGACCAGCCGAATCCTGATGACCGTCGACAGACTTTTGTCGATTGGTTGACCAAGGCGGACAATCCGTTTTTCGCCAAGATTGAGGTGAATCGCATTTGGAGTCACCTGTTGGGGCGCGGAATTGTTGAACCTGCGGATGATTTCCGCGAATCGAATCCCCCTTCCAACGCGGCGTTACTCGAAGCGTTGGCGCGTGACTTTGTGGAACAAAAATACGATCGCAAGCATGTGATACGTACCATTCTCAACAGTCGTACGTATCAGGCGAGTTTCAAGCCGAATGCGATGAACGAAGAGGACACCAAGTACTTCTCTCATTATCAGCCACGGTTGCTCAGTGCCGAGCAGTTGTTAGATGCGATCTGCCAGGTCACCGATCGGCCCGAGAGTTTTTCGGGCTTGCCTGCGGGGACCCGCGCAACGCACTTGCCCGCGCCCGATCTGGTCAAACACGATTTCTTGAAAATCTTTGGTCAGCCGGAACGCCAGACCGTTTGTGCGTGTGAACGGTCGAGCGAGTCGAATCTCGGAATGGCAATTCAGTTTTTCAATGGGCCCTTGATTTACAACAAGCTGCGCGATGAAGGGAACCGCTTTCGACAATTGATGAAATTGGAGAAATCGGATACCGACATCATCAAGATGTTGCACTTAGCCGCGGTCAATCGAGAGCCGACAGCCAAAGAACTGGAGGCAAGTCTGCAGCACATTGCGTCCAAGGATGGTGAATCAGCGAAGAAAAATAAGGAACTGGAGGCCAAGATCACGGAGGTTGGCAAACAGGTGCAGGCGGTTCGTGATCCGGCCTTCCAGAAGTTACTCGATGCCAAATTGGAAACGGTTCCTGAACCGCTGCGAGCGGATGCCAAAACGGCGGTACTCACAGCGGAAGGAAAGCGCAGTGAGGTGCAAAAGTACCTTGTGGAGAAGTTTGGCAAAGGACTAGTGGTCAGTGATGAGGAAGTCGTTAAGGCGCTCGATGACGCTGCCAAGAAGAAACTGGAAGCGCTGAAGAAGGAGCTTGCGGAGTTGCCGAAACAAAAACTGCCGCCGGGATCCGACCGAATTATGGCCTTGGAAGATATTTGCTGGGCGATTTTGAATACCAACGAGTTCCTGTTCCAGCACTAGTTCGGAGCTGTCGCGTGTGGACCGACCCGGCCGCGTGTGCGGCCTGGTCCGTTTGCTGGCAGGGTGCGTAGGACGCGCTTTTGTCAGCGCGGTGGAATGGTTTGTGTTTTCCCTTTTTCAGGTTGATCGAGCCAATGCGTTATTCAGTCGCAGTGTTGTTGACAGTTTCAGCGGGCATGGTCTCGTCGGCGACGGCAGAGCCAGTCAGTTTTCGCAAACAAGTCGCGCAGATTCTGTTGGACAATTGCTTGGCCTGTCACGGTCCGAAAAAAGCTGAGGGAGGCTACCGGATCGATGCCTACGAGCGCTTGATCAAGGCCGGTGACTCCGATGAGGTTGCTGTGACACCGAGTAAATTGGACGCCAGCGAGTTGTTTCGCCGGATTGTCACGGAAGATGAAAGCGAACGAATGCCGCTGGAGGGTGACCCCCTTCCGGCGGAACAGATCGCCCTGATCAAACAGTGGATCGAGGAAGGTGCGAAGTTCGACGGAGACGACCCGAAGGCGGCGCTTGCCACGATCGTACCGCCGCCAGTTCATCCCTCTCCACCAGAAGTTTATGCCAATTCATTGCCCATTACGGCGCTCACGTTCAGCCCTGATGGTAGCCAGCTGGCAGTCAGTGGTTATCACGAGTTGACGGTCTGGAATCCCGCTGATGGAAAGTTGATCAAACGCGTTCACAACATTGGCCAGCGAACGCATGCCATCACTTATAGTCCCGACGGCAAGTTGCTGGCGGTCGGTGGCGGTACGCCTGGACGGCTCGGTGAAACTCGCATTTTCAACGCCGAAAACGGAGAGCTCGTAAGGGTGTTGGGATCGACTTCAGATGTGGTTCTGGATGTCGCGTTCGCGCCTCAAGGTGATCGGATTGCTGCTGGCTCAGCTGATGGCGTGATTCGGGTTTTCGAAGTCGCCTCCGGAAAATCTGTGCAGACGATCACGAGTCATTCGGATTGGGTGATGGCGATTGCCTGGAGTGTCGATGGCGCACGTATCGCATCGGGAAGCCGCGACAAGACGGCGAAGGTTTTTGACTCCAAGACGGGTGAACTACAGGTGACGTTTTCGGGACATGGTCAACCGGTCAAAGGCGTAGCGTTCCATCCTGAGGGTAAGGAAGTATTCAGTGCTGGGACGGACAAGAAGGTGCAGCGTTGGAAAATTGAGGATGGCAAGAAAACCGCCGACGTGGGCAGTTTCGGCGAAGAGGTCTACAAATTGACTGCTGGCGGTGGTTTTCTGTTTACCGGATCGGCGGACAAATCGGTGCGACAGTACGACCGCAAAAGTCATAAGGAAGTGCGCAAGTACGAAGGCCACAAAGACTGGGTCTTGTCCACCGCGTATCATGCTGGAAGCAAGCGATTGGCGACCGGCGGCTTCGACGGCGAGGTCCGCGTTTGGAATACCGAAGACGGCAAGGTTGTTGTGACCCTGTTGGCCGCCCCTGGGTTGAAACTGGCCGCTGCCGAGGGCTCTTGATGCTCGACGGTCTGCCTGCTTTGCGGTTGGGCTGTGCCACTGCCGGGGCTTGTGCGTTTCGTGCGCCGTGGGGTAAATGTATTGATGTCGGGTGGTTATCCCGCGGTTGAGACTCTGCGTTGGTCAGGTGATTGCGACGGCCACCTCGTGTTGCTCGACCAGACCAGATTGCCAGTGGAGCGTGTCGACCACGTCTGTGCGGACCTTGAGGCGGTTTGGGAAGCGATTCGGTCTCTACGCGTACGTGGGGCTCCGGCGATTGGGATTGCTGCGGCCTACGGTGTCTGTGTTGGCGTCCAGGGAATTTCGGATGCGGATGTGGGTGGTTTGTATTCGCGTCTGGAAACGGTCGTCAAGCGACTGGGAGCGAGTCGCCCCACAGCGGTGAATTTGTTTTGGGCGCTACAGCGGATGCGCGCCTGCGCGGAGCAACTGCGTGGAGCAGGCTCGGCCATTCAAATTAGACGAGCGCTGCTGCAGGAAGCACAGGCGATTCACGCGGCTGACCGCCAGATGTGTCGCGCGATCGGTGCACACGGGGCAGTATTGCTGTCGGATGGAATGGGTGTGTTGACGCACTGTAATGCGGGGGGCCTGGCGACGTCTGATTATGGCACGGCATTGGCCGTGTTTTTCACTGCACAGGAACAAGGTAAACAACTCGAGGTGTATGTGGATGAGACCAGGCCGTTGCTTCAAGGTGCGCGTTTAACGGCTTGGGAACTGACCCAACGGGGCATTGCTACGACCCTGATTTGTGATTCGATGGCGGCCCAAGTGATGCGAGAGAAACGTGTACAGGCGGTGGTCACGGGGGCTGATCGTATCGCAGCCAATGGCGATACGGCCAATAAGATAGGGACTTACGGACTGGCGCTACTGGCGGCGGCACACCAGATCCCTTTTTACGTCGCCGCTCCCACGAATACGTTTGATTTGACGCTGAGCAGTGGCGACGACATCCCCATTGAAGAACGAGACGCTCGCGAGATCACGCACGGATTCGGTAAGCGGACAGCGCCCGTCGATGTGGCGGTCTACAACCCGGCCTTTGATGTTACTCCAGCGGCCTTGATCCAGGGGCTGATAACCGAGCGAGGCGTAATTTCACCGGTCAACGGCGCAGCGATCGCCAATCTGGTTCCACACGACGCGGCCTCGCAGTAGCAGGGCTTTGAACGCCTTTTCTCCATGGCGGAACAGGTTTCCTGAAAATCGTCCGCCGCCATGTTACAGTGACAGAGAGGGGCCTGACGCAGGCGTCGACCGAGACGCGGTCTGCGGTGGGTCCACGGTCAGGCAAGCGTCTTTCCGATTTGCTCAACGTCCTAAGGTAGCACGCCGCCTTGGTTGTGGCCGGGTCGCGTTTTCCGAGGAGTGATGCCGTGTCTTTTTCACATCGTTTCGTGGCGGCGATTTGCCTTGTGCTTTGCTGCTCTCAGCAGGTGACGTTGCCCCATTGGGGCGCTTCCCAGGCCTGGGCCGACGAGAGCACGCAGCCGGTTGCCGGTCTGCGCACCAATACACCCGCAGTGTACGCATTGAGAGACGTACGCATTGTGACGGCGCCAGGCCAGGTCCTCGAGCGGGGCGTGTTGGTGGTTCGTGATGGAGTGATCAGCGCGGTCGGAGCCGACGTGCCGATACCGGAGGATGCGCGCATCTGGTCGCGGCCGGGATGCACACTTTATCCAGGGTTGATCGATGGGTTCAGTGAGCTGGCAATGGCTCCGGGTGACCGCCGTCAAGGTGCGCATCATTGGAACGACCTTATCCGACCCGAAGTCCGAATCGCGGATCGTTATCAGCCAGATCTGACCTTAAATGCGTCCTGGCGAAGTCAAGGAATGACAACGCGACTCATTGCACCAACGCAGGGGATTTTCAAGGGGCGCAGCGCCCTGGTGGCAACAGGGGATGGGGCGGGCGCGGCTTCGATTCTGGAACCGGATGTGGCACTACATGCCCGGCTCACCGTACCCCGTGGTCGCGGCCGGAATGCGTACCCCAATTCTCCGATGGGTGCGGTGGCGCTGGCACGTCAGACTATGTTGGATGCGAATTGGTACCAACGAGCCTGGGCTACATTTCGCACTCAACGTGGAGTGTCACGCCCGGATCAAGATGTCTCATTGGAGGTGTTGGGCGCCTATTCAGGAAGTGGGAAGTTGGTTGTCATCGACGCTCCGAATGAGCTATACGCGCTCCGGGCAGATCGCTTCGCGCGGGAGTTTTCACTAAATCTCGTAATTCGCGGGTCGGGTCGCGAGTACCGTCAGCTATCAGCGATCCAAGCATTGGGACGTCCGGTGATTGTGCCTCTCAACTTCCCCAAGCCACCCAACGTGGGCACGGCCGAGTCCGCTTTGAATGTATCACTCGAGAGCCTGCGACATTGGGAGTTGGCTCCTGAAAATCCAGCTCGACTGTCCCGTGCTGGTGTGTCGATTTTGTTGACGCGGATTGGGCTTCCTCAATCTGTATCTTTGCTCGCGGCGGTACGTAAAGCGGTACAGCATGGCCTGGCGGCCGATGCGGCCCTGGCGGCACTGACGACAGCTCCCGCAGAGTTATTTGGCGTGGCGGATCGGCTGGGAACGCTGCACGTCGGCAAGCGTGCCAATTTTCTGCTTACCGACGGCGCGCTCTTCGCGACGCAGACAAAAATCCTGGAAACCTGGGTGGACGGTCGGCCTTACGAGAACATTCCCGCCAGGAACGATCCAGCCGGGCGGTGGCGATTGGTTGGACAACGCGGAAAACCACCACTTTTCGTCGACGTGACTGTGGCTGGGGAGAAACTATCTGGCACCGTGCGGCGCGGTGAGAATTCAGCTGCTGCGGATGCGACCACCGCGGTACCGTTACTACGGTTAACGGCCGCTGGAGATCGGTTGACAGCGATTTTTGACGCCAAGGTGTTCGGCCAAACGGGATTGGCTCGATTGACCCTGGTGTTATTCAAGAAAGAGAAGTTGAGCGGGCATGGCCAAGTGGTCTGGCCCGATGGTGTCGCTGAAAAGATGACGGCAAGTCACGATAGCAGGGCGCGGACGCGTGGTGGAGAAAACCGGGAGAAGCCACCGCAGCCCGCTGCCACTCAGGGCAAGCCACAGCCGGTGCTTGAGGCGTTGCGTTATCCGTTGGGCGCGTTTGGTGTCCTGCGGCAGCCGGAGCGTCCACTACATGTGTTGTTTAAGAATGCCACCCTGTGGACTTGTGCGCAGCAAGGCATTCTCAGGAATGCAGAGATCTTGATCGGTGGCGGGAAAATTATCGCAGTGGGGCGGCGGCTGAGGACGCCACCTGGTACACGTGTAATCGACTGCCAGGGCAAGCACATCACTCCGGGAATCGTTGATTGTCATTCACACATGGCGACGGATGGCGGCGTGAATGAAAGCGCCCAGGCGATCACTGCGGAAGTGCGTATCGGCGACTTTATCGACTCCAACGACATCAATATCTACCGACAATTGGCGGGGGGGGTGACTTCCTCAAACATTCTGCATGGGTCGGCGAATCCAATCGGTGGGCAGAATCAGGTCATCAAACTCCGTTGGGGCGCACTGCCGGAAGAATTGAAGTTCGCCGAGGCACCAGCGGGAATCAAATTTGCGCTCGGAGAGAATGTTAAACAGAGCAATTGGGGTGACGAGTTTACGACTCGCTACCCACAGACGCGAATGGGAGTCGAGCAGATGATCCGCGGCACCTTTCAGGCTGCTTTGGATTACCAGCAGCGTTGGCGAGATTGGGAAAGGACGCGGCAGGGTCTGCCACCACGCCGTGACCTCGAATTGGAAGCAATCTCAGAAGTGCTGGAAGGGCAGCGTTGGATCCACTGTCATAGCTATCGGCAGGATGAAGTCCTGGCATTGATTCGCACACTTGATGATTTTCAGGTCACAATCGGCACCTTCCAGCACATTCTCGAAGGCTACAAGGTGGCCGATGCGCTGGCCCGTCACGGCGCTATGGCGTCCGCGTTTTCCGATTGGTGGGCTTACAAGTTCGAAGTCTACGATGCGATTCCTTATGCCGGAGCGCTCATGCACAACGCGGGTGTTGTCGTCTCATTTAATTCCGATGATCGTGAACTGGCGCGGCATCTCAATCACGAGGCTGCCAAGGCGGTAAAGTACGGGGGCGTGCCCCGTCAGGAGGCGCTGAAGTTTGTCACGTTGAATCCCGCCAGGCAATTGCGTATTGACCAATATGTAGGCTCACTCGAATCGGGTAAACACGCCGACTTGGTTGTCTGGAGCCAGTCGCCGTTGTCTACATTTTCGGTTTGCGAGCAGACGTGGATTGATGGACGCCGGTATTTTTCGCGTAGTGAAGATCTTCTCAGACGAGAATCGGTGCGTCGCAGTCGGACACGATTGGTTCAGAAGATATTGGCGTCGGGAGAGGTGATGCTCAAGCCGGGCGAAGCCGCGCCTCCCGACGAGCAACTTTGGCCTCGGGAGGATGTTTTTTGCCACCACCATCGCCACGGTAATGGTCGTGACTGAGTTGGCACTGAGGGTGGCAGTCGCCTTTGCGTTGGTACGCCAGGGAGTGTTAGATAACGCAGAAAACGGTTACAGGACGGTAGTACGGATTTTTCAACCTCGCAGGAGATTGACACCATGATCGGTCGGTTTGTTTGCATTACCGCGTTCCTGGTTGGCTTGTCTCCGTCTATGGTCGCGCTAGCTTCTCCAGAGATTCCTGGAGCACCACAGACGGTTCCGATCGCTCTCGTGGGTGGGACGGTGCACCCGGTTTCAGCGCCCGCGATCGAAGACGGTGTTGTCCTGTTCCGTCGCGGAACGATTGCGTATGTGGGCCGTAAGCGGTCTTTTCCGCAAGACACCAAAATTATCGATGTATCCGGAAAGCACATTTTTCCAGGTTTATGTGATGCCTATACAAACTTGGGACTCGTTGAAGTGAACCGGGTCCGTGCGAGTGTCGACCACGCTGAAACAGGGCAGCTCAATCCAAACGTTCGCGCACAAGTCGCGGTCAATCCCGACAGCGAGTTGATCCCTGTGACGCGCAGCAATGGTGTGCTGTTGGCTGTCACCGTTCCGACAGGAGGTCTGATGGCGGGAAAGTCTGCCGTTTTGCAGCTGGACGGATGGACTTATGAAGATCTCACAGTGAAAGCCGAGGTGGGGCTACACATCAATTGGCCCAGTACTTCTCCGCACGATGAATGGTGGGTCGCAGGAACGACGGAAAGCCGACTACGGCAAAGTACACAGGCGTTAAAGGCATTACAGCAGGCTTTTGACGACGCTCGAGCGTACCATCGGAGCCGTGCGACGGATGCGAGCCAGCCAGCCGATGTCCGCTGGGAGGCGATGCGTCCCGTCATCAAGGGAGAGTTGCCCCTGATCGTCTCGGCAAATGAATTGCAACAAATTCAGGATGCGGTTGCGTTTTCGGTTCGTAACAAAGTGCGGTTGATCATCTATGGCGGTTATGATGCGGTTCACTGCGCAGCCGCACTTGTTGAGCATGGGGTCGCAGTAATCGTTGGTAATGTGTACCGTTTGCCACGTCGGCGCGATGATGATTATGACGCGGCCTTTACGCTACCAGACCGCTTGCGACGGGCAGGGGTAAAGTTTTGCATTTCAGGCTCTGGGCGTTTCGGGGCGGCCAACGTGCGGAATCTTCCTTATCATGCCGCCACCGCTGTTGCCTATGGTCTTCCCAGGCAGGATGCGTTGCGGGCCATTACACTCTCGCCGGCAGAAATCCTGGGAACTGCCGACAGGGTCGGATCATTGGCCAAAGGGAAGGATGCGACGCTGTTTGTCGCCAATGGTGATCCTTTGCTGACCCCTACCAGGGTTGAGGCAGCCTACATTCAAGGACGCCGTGTCGCGCTTTCCGATCGTCACAAGAGACTGTGGCGCAAATATCGCGAGAAATACCGTCGCATCAGTCGGCCTGACTAGGCCGCTACACATGTTAGGTCAGGCCGCGTGAAAGTCACTGCGGAGCCGCGTGAAAGTCACTGCGGAGCCGCGTGAAAGTCACTGCGGAGCCGCGTGAAAGTCACTGTGCAGCCGCGTGAAAGTCACTGTGCAGCCGCGTGAAAATCACTGTGCAGCCGCGTGAAAATCGTGCTGCGTGTTTAACGCTTCGAGAACTGCGTTCCACGACGAGCACCACGTAAACCTGGCTTCTTCCGTTCTTTCATACGCGAGTCACGCGTCAGGAAGCCACCATCCCGCAGGGCCGGAAAGCTCTCTTCATCGTAGCTGAGCAAGGCTCGCGCAATTCCCATGCGACAGGCCCCAGACTGCCCCGTGCCGCCGCCACCGTTGACCTTGATCAAGATATCGATATCGTCGCGGTGTCCGACTGAATGCAAGACTTCGGTGATTGACTTGCGCTGGTCTTCAACGGTGAAATACTCTTCGAGGGACCGTTTATTGACAGTGATCTGGCCGGTGCCCGTCCTAATGCGAACCCGCGCCACAGAAGATTTGCGGCGGCCAGTACCTAACGCGTCACCATTAACCTTGTCTTTTTTTCCCGCGACCATCGGTTTGCCTGCTTTCGCTTATTTGTCCGTGAGTTCTTTGGGCTCGGGGGCTTGCGCCTGATGCGGGTGTTCGGACCCAGCATAAATCTTCAGTTTTGCCAGCATCTTGGTGCCGAGCTTATTCTTGGGCAACATGCGTCGCACCGCTTCCCGGAGAATTTGCTCGGGTTTGCGGTCGCGTCTGCGCTCGGCGGTTTCCGACCGTTGTCCTGGATAACCTGTGTACCAGGTGTAGGTTTTCTGTTGCCATTTATTACCCGAAAACACAACTTTTTCAGCGTTCGTGATGACCACGAAGTCGCCTGTGTCAACGTGCGGGGTATAAGTGGGGCGATGTTTGCCCATTAAGATAACCGCGATCTGTGAAGCCAAGCGGCCCACTACCTTGTCCGTGGCGTCGACGAGCCACCACTGGGGCTCGAAGGTTTCCGACTTGGCCATGTACGTTTTATTTGTTGCCACCAGTCTGCTCCAGCCGCGTCCGCCCAGTACCATTTTGCGAATTCAGTATCGTACCGGCTTTACGATGGACCGACAAGGGTTTGCATGCCATCCCGGCGCAGGAAACCACCAGTTTGCAGCCATTCAGGCGGCTCGTCGGGTGGGGGGCGGCGTGGCCGGCAAGGATTGTCTGGAGGGCGTCACTTCTGGGGTCATATTGGTCAGGTCGCGAATCGCGTAATGCTGCTTTCCCTGACTGCCGAAATAGATTCTCGCGGCGACTTCCCCGAGGAGGCCCAGGCTCAGGAATTGGACTGCGACGAGGATGAGTAGGGCGGTCAGCAACAGGAGCGGGTTGCCCGTCATGTCGACGTCGCCGAGCCACTTCATTAGTAGGGTGCTGGCGCCAGTCGCGCCTGAGGCACCAGCACAGCAGAGTCCAATTCCGCCGAACAGCTTCATTGGGCTGGCGCTGTAATCCAGTAGGTATTTGACAGTTGCCAGATCCAGTATCACGCGTGCGGTGCGGGAGATACCATATTTTGTGGTGCCAAACCGCCGTGCGCGGTGGTGGGTGACTATTTCGGTGCAGCGGGCTCCCAGGCGGTGGGCCAGGATCGGAATAAATCGGTGCATCTCGCCATAGAGTTCGAGTTCCTGGGCGATTTCGCGGCGCATGACTTTCAACGTGCAACCGAGATCGTGGACCGGAAAACGCGTCACCCGGGAAATCAGCCAGTTGGCGATGCGGGACGGGAGTTTACGACTCAGCCAGGCGTCCTGTCGGTTTTTGCGCCAGCCGTGTACCAAGTCGTGGCCCGCCTCCAATTTTTCAAGCATCTTGGGGATGTCGGCGGGGTCGTTTTGCAGGTCGCCGTCGATCGTGACTATGATTTCTCCCCGGGCCAGTTGAATTCCTGCCTCCAGGGCGGCCGTTTGGCCAAAATTTCTGCGAAACCGGATGATTTTGACATCCGGATCCCGGCTGGGCGAGGTCCTTGAGACAGCGGTAGCTGCCATCGTAGGATCCATCGTCCACAAAGAGCATTTCACTGGGTTGTGGAATTGCTCGCAGTGTCTGGGTTAATTCGTCGTAAAGCGGTGCAATGTTCTCTTCTTCATTGTGTATCGGAATGACGACAGAGAGCATCGTGCCTGGTCCTTCTTGTGAGTCGCGTCCGTGATTGTGCCGCGGGCCGTATTGCTAGATGGGCAGAGTAGGTGAAGCAAGGCCTGCGCGGCAACGCCATTTTCCAGTTCTAGCCGGCTGGCGGGGCAGGGGCGGATTTACAAGAATCCCAGGGATTGGCTACACTAACCACTCGTTTTCGGGGGTCTGCGGCCCCTTGATGCCCCCCTCGTGTGTGCTGCCTCCTGCGGACCGCTGTGACCCAGGTCTGTAGCCACGTACCCGCCCAGCTGGCCTTCTCCGGCGGCTCTGCCATGTTTGAATCCCTGAATGATGGTTTGACAGCGGCGTTCAAGACGCTGCGTGGCAAAGGTAAATTGACCGAAGCGAATATGCGTGACGGCTTGGCGCTGGTGGAACGCTCGCTGCTGGAAGCCGATGTCAGCTACCAGGTGGTCCAGGATTTTATGGCTGCCGTCGGCGAAAAGGCGATGGGGCAAAAGGTGATGCTGGCACTGGATCCCAGCGAACACCTCGTGGGTATCGTCCGTGACGAACTGGTCGAGATTCTTGGTCCGGTAGATCCGTCCTTCGACCTACGGAGGGATGTCACCACGCTGATGCTGTGTGGCTTGCAAGGGTCCGGTAAGACGACGAGTTGTGGAAAACTGGCACGTTTACTATTGAACAACAAGGCGCGGCCGATGCTCGTGGCGGCCGACCTGCAACGTCCCGCCGCAATTGATCAATTACATGTGCTTGGTGAACAGCTCGGAATTCCGGTTTATTCCGACCGGGAGACGAAAGATCCGGTCAAAGTTTGCCAGGATGCTGTGCGTCGCGCCCGAGATGAAGGCGCGGATGTCGTGATCCTGGACACCGCGGGGCGCCTGGCAATCGATCAGGAGCTGATGGATGAACTCAGCCGGATCGACAAGCGTGTCGGCCCGGACCAGTGTTTCCTGGTGGTGGACGGCATGACGGGACAGGATGCCGTGAACAGTGCTCAGGCATTTAACGAAGCGCTGGAGCTGAATGGCGTGATCATGACCAAGCTGGATGGCGACGCACGCGGCGGCGCCCTGCTCTCGGTCAAGCAAGTGACGGGCGTACCGATCAAGTTTATCGGTACCGGCGAACAGCTCGAGGCGCTTGAGCCATTTCGCCCGGAAGGGATGGCGGAACGGATCCTGGGCCTTGGGGATATCCTTGGTTTGGTGCATACCGCACAGCAGATTGTTGACGAAAAAGAGCAGCAAGAACTTCAGCAGCGGATGGAAGAGGGAAGTTTTTCGTTGGAAGATTTCAAGGGAGTTCTGACGAAATTCTCTCAGCCCGGGTTAATGAAGAAGATGGTCGGCTTGATGCCGGGCATGGGCGGCCTGACGGATATGATGGATCAGGCGGATGCTGACGGAGACGTCAAACGTCTGGTCGGCATCGTCGATTCGATGACGCCTGAAGAACGGCGTCGTCCCAAGCTTCTTGATGCCAGTCGTCGCAGCCGTATCGCGCGGGGCGCCGGGGTCGAAATCGGGCAGGTGACGGATCTGATCAAGCAATTTAACACGATGGCACCGATCATGCAGAGCATGGCGGGTAAGGGACCGCTGGCACGGATCCAAGCCGTCAAGGAGATGCAGCATAGTGGAATGCTCGATCCGGGTGCGCAGGTTCCGCGAGTCAAAAAAGGGACTGGCAAACGGATGTCACCGCGACAACGCGCTCAAGCGAAGAAGCAACGTAATAAGGAACTCCGCCGGCGGAGGCGGGGCTTACGTGGCCGTAACACGGGTGAGTAGACGGAATTTCCCTTAAGGGGGGCGTTTTTTCAGCGTTTGTCGGCTACACTGGTGGATTACGTTGAGAACAGAAGAACCTCCGTCGAAAGACAACTTAGCCCCAGCCGACGACCAGCGGAACAATTAAGGAGACCATTTGTGGCAGTTCGGATTCGAATGAAACGACTGGGAAGGCGGCACCGGCCGTTTTATCGCATTTGTGCGATGGACTCACGCTCTCCCCGTGACGGTAAGGTCATCGAGGAGTTGGGTTATTACGATCCCATGGTGCGCGAGACAGATGCCCGCGCGATCTTGCAGAATGAACGGATCGACTACTGGATTTCGCAAGGCGCCCTGCCCACCGAGAAGGTCAAGGTTTTGATCGACAAGTACGGTACCAATGGCAGGTGCGTGGAGCAGCAAAAAGAAGCGATTGAGCGGCTGGCGACTCAGAAGCCGGTAGCACCACCAGCACAAAAGGTGCCGTTGCCTGAAAAGCAAGAAGCCGCTGAACAAGAGTCACAGGAACCCGCGGCCGCAGACCCCGCCGAAACGGAAACTCCGGCTGCTGAGGCCGAATCGGCCGCCAGCGAAGGAGCTGCTGAAACGGAAACGCTTGGCGACGTTTTGGATGACGGCGGTGGTGGTGAGGCTGCTGCGGAGAGCGAAAAAAACAAAGCGAGTGAATAGCCCGATGCGGCTCGATCTTTTTACCCTGTTTCCAGAAATTCTGTCTGGCTACTTGGGGCAGAGTATTCTGGCGAAAGCTATCGAGCGCGAAATCGTGAGGGTCCAGCTGCATGATTTTCGTCGTTGGACAAAGGATAAGCACAGGACAGTAGATGACCGTCCTTTTGGGGGTGGTCCTGGAATGGTGATCAAGGTTGAACCGGTTGTGGAGTGTGTTGAAGCGGTTCGTGCGAATCTGCCGGTAGCCGGACGACTCATCTTGTTAACACCGCAAGGCAGGAGACTAACGCAACCTCTCGTTGAAGAATTGGCCAGTGAAGCGTCTTTGCAGTTGCTATGTGGCCGCTACGAAGGGTTCGATCAGCGCGTGACGGAGATTCTTCAGCCGGATGAGATTTCAATTGGCGACTATATTCTCGGTGGTGGCGAAGTTGCCGCCATGGTATTGATAGATGCTGTAGCACGCCTGGTACCAGGCGTGCTGGGTGATGAGCGAAGCTGTGTTGAGGATTCTTTCTCGCAAGGAAATAGATTACTTGAATTTGCTCAGTACACACGTCCTCGGGAATATCGTGGCCACACGGTACCTGAAGTGTTGTTGAGTGGGAATCACAACGCGATTTTGAAGTGGCGACAAGAACAAACGTTACAGCGACCTCGTGAAAGGGCGT
>PAQH01000110.1 GCA_002709225.1 Planctomycetaceae bacterium | reverse complement strand
TTGTCACTTTGAACTACAGCAAGTGGGACTGGCACGGCGGCTTGAACGCGGAAGGCCGGGCCGACAATAGAATCTTTACGCGTGAAAAGGAAGACTTCCCGATTTTCGACAAATGCGTCAGTGCGTTGGTCGAAGATCTGCATCAGCGCGGCCTGGCGGACGATTGTGCGGTCGTCATTTGGGGAGAATTCGGCCGGACTCCGAAAATCAGTGCCAGAGTCGGCCGCGACCACTGGCCACAAGTGAATTGCGCGTTGATGGCCGGAGGGGCAATGCAACACGGCCAGGTCATCGGCGCTACGGACAGAATCGCCGGTGAAGCCGCCGCCCGTCCTGTGACCTTCGGCGAGGTCTACGCCACCCTGTTCGAGCACCTCGGAATTGATCCGCGCCATACGACCATCAACGACCTCAATGGTCGCCCGCAATACCTGGTCGAAGACACCGGTAAGCCAATTCCGGAGTTAATCTCCTAAGCTCCGTTTCTTCCATGTCTAGGCTTTGAACCACCTAGTGGGCAAACCGTGGTTTGTGACGGTTGGGTTCTTGAAGGCCATCCGATAACTGATCAGCCACGCCGCCAGACGGAGCCCGTGCCACACCGCTCACCGGTATTTCCCATTCGTGACACCATGGCCGACATCCAATCCACCTTCTCTAGGAATGCGCCAAACGCGTGTCGGCGTCCTCGAATCGGTGAGTTGGCGACATTGTATTTCGCAGAATCGAAACTACGAACCGAAAAGAAGTCCGCCTTAACCAACAGCCCCTGAATTTGTCCGTCATCCGAGCAGAACACCCGCGTACCCCACTACTTTGTCCCGCCTGTTGTTGACTTCTGCGCTGGTCGCGTAACCAACTCGTTGGATCCGTGACAGCCGACCCAATCGCAACAGAGTGTCCATCACAATCACCGCGGGGAGTACACCACACATGCTGATTCGATTTTCTGTCACGCAGTGATGCAATGTAGAGGGATCGAGAGATTCCATAGCTCGCAGTGCCATCTCATCCAACCGCCGATTTTCGTCATCGTTGGCAAAGTGGTTCATATCGCTGGATATGACCAGCAACGGTGGTTCCTCCAGGGAACCAATGACTTCAGCCAGTATCTCAGAAAATTCAAAACACTTGGAAAGAGACGCTGTGCCCAAAACGATTCCAACCACGCGCGTCGCGGGCGCCAGCCTAGCCAAGAACGGAAGTTCCAGTTCGATCGCATGCTCCCGCTCATGAGCACGCGCGTCTAGTTCCCATCCGGGAATTTCCCATACCAGCCTACGAGACAGCTCCACATCCGCTGAAATCGTCGCGCCGGGAAGCTGCCAGGATGCATAGGGGGCAACCGCCCATTGAGCACCCAAACTCGTGTGTTTGGGACCTAAGATGATCACCGTTGAAGGAATCCGAACCTGGCGAAACACCTCTGCAGCGATACTGCCAGAATACGTGATTCCCGCATGGGGAACCATCAACGCTGGCCAGGGTTCCGGCGAAGTCAACGGGGGGCCCAACATTCGATTGACTTCGGAGGCAAGAATCGCTTGCTCAGCCGGATAGAAGCTCCCTGCTACCGCGGGTCGACGCACTGCGGTGCTTGTCGGTGGAACTGCTGTCTGTTCCGCGGACCAATGTTGGACCGTGGAAACCACTCGCATACTGTAGAGCGCAGCATTCTGTCGTGTCGGCTCTTGTACGCACTGGCTCGCTGCTGCCACCAGCTCCTGAGGTGAACGTTGCGGATCAAAGACCCAACTCGACTGCGATGACCCAGACACCAACACTGCGCGCCGCGCGGGTTCAACGCCGCGCAAATCAGGATGCGCGATCGTGCCATGCACCGCGGGAGCAGTCAACACAGCAACGTCCAGGCGAACGTTGGACAAATCTACCTGTGGTCCACCCGCTTCGCACAACCAAGCAGCAGCTGTCTCAAGCTGGCGGAACAATGTCGCCTGTAGTGGTAGTCCAGGACGCAAAGACCATTGAGAAAAAGTCCTGAGAGGCTGGTTCTCAGCATTTGACAGGCGAATAGCGACTCCCGCTACGGTACCATCAGGGCAATCGGCCAAATAGTAGTCGGGTGTTGCACGCTGTAGCAACCGAAGTAGATTCGATAAACCTCGTTCTGCAATACGCTGAACTATGTCCGGCGTAAACCGTGCTGGCGTTTCCCAGTCCTGGTCTCTTGGGAGCAACTCGTCCAGCAAACCAACGATCGATTGCCCCTGAAAAATCGTCAATTGTGTTTCGTCTTCCTGCCATGCATGGGGGGACAAACCCGCCTTATGACAGACCTGCTCCAATAGTGTTCCCGCATCCCAGCCGTGTTCAACGGCAACTTCCGGCAACAGCAATCCAGCAGCGCCGCCACGACGCACTTGCACTCCATGTTTCCCAATCTGGACTCTTGATAACCGCTCGGGACCTGCCACCGTGACCGGTTCAAATCCATGTAAAAGCGTTACATCGAGTTCCAGGAACGGCAATTCACAAGAGGTCACCGCTGGAAATCGAGGGTCCTGACAGGCGGTTCGACTGGCTGCCATTCGCAGTGCTTCTGCCAACTCCATCGAGCTGCCCAAAGTCCCGCAACAAGCTCTTAGACGACCACGGCGTTTAAGTGTCGTAAAAGCACCCTCAACCATCAGTCCGCCAGGCAAAGGTGCCACAACGGGCAGTGAACTATCAACGCCAGCCACTTCGGCCACAATCATCGATGCGGCCGCGTGATGGATTGCCTCGGCCTGCTTGGAATCAAGAGACGCAAGATCGTTCATAACAGGCGTCGACTCGAAGACACTGGAAGAAGAAACAATCGGAAGCAGCGCATTCAACGCTGATTGTGGCGCGATGTTTGTACTCTGTTTGGGAACCGCTGCAAAGTCCGAGATGTTGATCGGTTTACGTTGCGCACCCCAATTACCTGGTTGCAACTCAAAGCGCCCTGCAACCACGCCGCCACACCCCCCACATCGATTGCCCTGCAGATTCCATATTCCCAGCTCGTAACCACTGCGTTGAATTACGGAACGACGGCAACTGGGACAAACCGTGCTTTGCTGATCAATGTCGCTGACATTACCTACGTAGACGAATTTAAGTCCTTCGTCTAAAGCCAGACGTCGGGCCTCCAGCAACGTATCGCTGGGGGTCCGTGGCCGATCGAGCATGCGATAATCTGGGTGAAAGGCGGTCAAGTGCAACGGTACCTCGTCACCCACATGAGATAACAGCCAGCCACACATCCGGCGAATTTCTTCTGGTTCGTCGTTTGCCCCGGGTATTAATAGGTTCGTAATCTCGAGCCACACATTCGTTTCCCGGTGTATCCACTCAAGGGTTTCCAGTACAGGCTGCAGATGCGAGTACGTGATCTTCTGGTAGAACTCCTCGGAAAACGACTTCAGGTCCACGTTTGCCGCATCCATATATTCGAAAAAAGGTTCCCTGGCTGCCGGCGAAATATATCCGGCCGTTACGGCGACAGATTGTACCCCCACCTGCCGACAGGCCTTTGCCGTATCGATCGCATACTCGGCCCAAATCACAGGATCGTTGTAGGTATAGGCGACACTCTTGCAACCTAACTGGCGGGCCGCATTGGCAATCGTGTCCGGAAATGCCAGTTCACTAAGTCGATCAACCTCTCGTGATTTGGATATATCCCAGTTTTGACAGAACTTGCAGCCCAAGTTGCACCCGGCCGTACCAAATGAAAGAACACTGGTTCCGGGGAAAAAATGATTGAGCGGTTTCTTTTCGATCGGATCGATACAAAAACCAGTACTGCGCCCATAGGTGGTCAGAACCATCTGTCCATTGTGGTTCTCCCGGACGAAGCAAAACCCCCGGTCGCCCGGCTTCAACTGGCACTCGCGCGGACACAGATCACACAAGATCCGCCCCGTCTCTTCGATCTCATGCCACCAACCGCCGGGAAATAAACCGTCCGAATTCACTGTGGCATTGGTAGGCGCGCCGACGATGCGTGACATGGGCAATCGGCTCTCTCGGGTTTGTCCCCAGCCAGAACAAACCATCCGTAAAGCACATCGCTGGCCTTACCCGGCGTCCTGACTGACCGCTGGTTGGTAAAGCACTTCAGGTTGACTCGCCCCGGGCGCGTACAAGACCAGACCGCCCTGTTCTGCATTCACTTCAACAGTGCAGTTCGGCAGGCCTGCGGCGTGACGTTTGAGGATTTCCTCCATCGCCTGCACCGTCGCCACCACCTGCCGATCTGCCGCCAGATCGTTATACGTTAAAGCGCGCACTTGTTCCAAACGTGTCGTTCGATCCGCCGCCTCTCCGGAAAATTCCACGTGTGCTACTTCACGGATGAAGCGTTCCAATACCTCCAGCCCATAACCACGTTGCGATCGAGGTCCAAATGGTTCGACAAACGTCCCGTTGTAGTGATTGTTCATCGATATCTTCATCTCGTGTGGCGTCTTCCCTTCGACCGTACACTCAACTCCCCTGCGGCGACTGTGGCCGTTCCAGACACCATTGTCAAAACGGAACTGGACTTCCTGTTCGACATATCCAGGAAAATTGTCCGGCGTCACCCAGCTGGTGTGAATGTCAAATGCCGCTTCGCGCTGATCTCCGTAGCCGTAAACCATCCGCAATTGGGTCGAATCCCACGTATCGCCATCAGCTGGACCAACAATTCCGCGCTGGCCTGTGCAGCTCACCGATAGCAGTCGACCACCAAAGGTAAAATCAATCAACTTAATGTAATGAACGGCCACATAGGTTCCTGGATTACGCCCCGTAATCCACTCGGAAAATTGAGAACCCGATATCTGCTTTGGCTCTAACAATGTGCAATAGCCACTGTTCACATGCTGAAGAACATCATCAACAACGAGCGTCCGTAGTTTCTTGTGGTCCGGATCAAACAACTTGTGATAGACCACTTTGGCTAACACGCCTCGCTGCTTTGCCAGGTCCACAAGCGTGTCCAACTCCGCCAGTGACAACACCGAAGGTTTCTCAATAAGAACGTGCTTTCCAGCATCGATTACAGCTCGCGCCGCTTCAAAATGCCGGTCATCCGGAGTCGCAATACAAACCAGATCAACGTCGCTCTCCAAGAGTTGACCAACCGCATTGGGCTCGACGCAGCTCAAGAACTTCGCATGGCCAGATGGAGCATTATTCCTGTAAGCCTCGGCGCGAGACCCCGTACGGCTCGCCACCGCTGATAGCTCGACATCAAGCCTTCCGATAGCAGGATCAAACACTCCATCACGGGCAGCCGTCTCCAGAAAAGGTCGGTATGTCTCATCAAAGATCATCCCCATACCGACCATTCCTACCCGCAACCGCCCCGCATCACTATTGATTTGCGCTTTCGTATTCATGCGCACGAACATAACCCAACAGCTGGCCAGTTTCTAGCCACAGCTACAGCCACTCAACGTAAACCCTCACTTCGCAGCGCCCTGCTCATCCAGGTCGATCTGCCGAAAGATCGGTAAATGGCGATAGTAAACCTCTAGTGTGCAGGCGGCCAAAGCAGTCATATAGACTCTCCCTCCAGCCTTGGAGTGTGAATGCGCTGGTGGCCAGCTCCCCGCGTGATTGCCTCGGGTAACCTGGCTCGAAACAAGAACACTCCGCATCTTTTTGTTCCATCGGTCCCAATGTGTGCCACCCATCTGATGTAATGTCTGCGTGGCGTAGTACCAATAATAGACGTTCTCACGGCGTGCATCTGGCAAGTGCTGGCTGAGTAGGTAATCCACTCCCTGTCGTAATCCAGGTTCACGTAACGACCAGCCTAAATACATGCGGCACAATAATGCTTCGGCAGTCATGACAGGTGTCGGCGCGTTCCCTCTTTGGTAAGCGTATTGCGACCCGCTACGGGTAGCGACACCATCCAGATAATGGCTCGCCAGTTCGAGTGTTTCCTCGGGCACCTCAAGTCCTGCAGCGCGCGCGCTTTGTAGGGCCATCATCTGCCAACCTAACACACTCGTATCACCACGCCGCCCTGGCCTGGGAGTCTCGCCATTAGGACGGTAACGCCAACCACCATCTGGAAACTGTGCTTCAACAATAAAATCAATTGCCTGCTGCGCCGGCATCCGTAATCGTTCGTTACCCGTCATCAAGAATGCCTCGCACAACACAATCGCGCATTGCCCTTGGGCGTACATTCCGGTATTGCCACTCCCGTTGATGCGCAAGTCACCATTCGGTAACTGACTGTCTAATAACCACCGCAACCCACGTGCCACCACGTTCTTGTAGACACCTGCATCAGGTGTCTGTCCAGCGCCCAGAAAAGGCATTAGCGCTAACGAGGTTGCAGCACTATCACTGGCGCGACCACCATCCAGTTTCCAGCGTCCGTCACGTCGCTGTTGACGTGAAAGCCAATGCAACGCCCTAGCCACAGCTGCCTCTGTAAGTGTCGTCCCCCCCTCTTGCCTGATCATCTCTACCCGAACGCGCGGATCGCGTGCAGCCAGCGCCAACCGCGATTTGCGAGCCCCCTGTACACGTTGACGAACCTGTTCTAACGGCATCGTTGTTTCTAACGCCTCTGAATCAACTCGCAATTGCCTCGCTTCCTGTTCCGCCCGCAGCAAAATCTGCCGATCTGTCCGGTTATTTACGTCAAACTCGCTCGGCGGAGGCAATTGAAACTGAGCTTCATCCTGCTCAAGAGAAAATTCCGCGACACCCTTCCGGACGTTACGGCTGACAACTGTAGACAGTGTGATAACACGATCCTGCAAATCGCCCAGAGTTAGCAAACCCAAAATCGTGAGCAAGATGAGATGAAAGACGAGACTGATCAACCATGACGGTAGGTCCGTAAACAACTCGCTCAGCCATGCTGTGGCTAGTGCCGTCGCAGTGTGCGGCCTCAAGCGACGATGCGCCTCTGTAGACGCCGCCGTGCGCCGCCGTCGCGCTCGAGGTGGAGATGGCAAGGAAGGGGCAGGTGGAGTCCCAGCCACAACTTGGTCGAACGGTGCCGACAAATGCTCCGTCGACAACGGCACCGGTGGCACGGATGACTTCACCGGCCCCTGCGGCAACGAGGGCCGAGCGGCACTCTGAGAGTTCTGCTGCTGCAACAACCTATGAGCTTGCCGCTCCTGCTCCTCAGTCAGCTGAATGCTCGTCTCGCACTGCCAGCAGTCGGCAACTGCCAACCACAGTCGAATCGACATCGGCGCGTGACACTCCGGGCAACCGCACAACAGAGTGCCGCCGTCGAACCAAATGGCGTTCGGACCACCGGCCTTCCGTTGCCGTTCTAGAGCGTCGTCCGAGTGCTGCTCAGGAATGATCGACCCTGCCAACTCCGCTGACAAAGGTTGATGAGAGTCAAGCGAAACTACGCGCGGAGCGGCAGGAACAAGGCCAGGAGCCCGCTGCAAAGGACTGTCGTCGATGACACCATATCCAGTCGGGCGCATGGCACAACCAATACGAGAGTAACCTATACGTTCGCAAGTCGACCGGCATCAGCTACATTCGAAAATCTGGCATAAAGAGCCCGCAGCCGTTCTCCATCTTAGCACTTCCGCAGGGTGATCCATAGATGCGAGAATTCGGCACTAGAAAAGCGCAAGTGAAATAGCTGTACAAACACCGCCGTGACACAACAATGGTGTCGCATGTCATCGAACAGCTGGAATCACAACGCCTTAGGCGCAATGACGTTCGCGCACCGCAACCTGGGGAGATTGCACACCACAATCCAACAACTGTGACAGGTGTGCGGCAGCCGTGTGCCGCTGTGCCAATACGGCCCCATAAGCCTTGGCCTCTTGCTGGTAGTGCTCATAGTGGGCCATTACTTCTGTCACCAAGGCCGGGACTTGCCCTCGATCAACCGCGACCAGTCCGATGGAACCACTGGGAACTGCTACTGGCCTGGCAAAGAATCTTGAGTTCATTTGTCCCTGCGGAGGTGCGCCAGCGGCATACGCGTCACTTATCGACCAGTGAATTGTTCGCGCCTGGGTGTGCAACTCAAATAGTGCTGAACTCAATGACGTTTCTGCAGACCGATGTAGCACCACGGCCCAGTGTTTTACGGTCTCGCCGTGACGATCTGTTTGCAGTACATCGAGGTGCAAATAGGTACCACGTGACTCTGGTCCAGTCCAGTAAAACCGCGGGCACCACACTGACGCGCCCTGGGGAATGAGGGTAGATCCAGTCGCAATATGCCCACATTGGTCCTGGGATCCCGCATTACGAGCCCCCGCGGACTGTCGCTGCGATTGGCTGAGTGGCAGCCCGTCAACTGCCATCGGCGGCCATAGTTGGGATATCCTGTCCAAATAACGTGTATTGGCCTCTGCAACTATTTCTCCCATCCAACAGCCAGCGGGAACAATGACTGGAATCCCTAAGCAAAGAAGCTCAAGCATCACACTGCTGATGCGCGAATAGTAAGCCTCACCGTCGTACATCAACAGCCCGACATCCGCGGATCGCAAGAACTCGCGATACCCCTCGTAAGAAAGGGGATAAGGAGCAAACACGACGGGTGCTGGTTCGTTGTGCAGCAAGCCATGCTGTACGTTCGCTGGAACCTCAAGCGGAGGCGTGCCAGGCTGTTGTTGCATCCGCAATTGCAGTTCACCACTACCAAGCCCGCGACTCCATAAACTGTTGACATACTCAGCACGATGTGTGACGCCTTTTTCCGCTCTAGGCTGCCCCCCGAGCAACAGCCGCAAGGGAGAACCCACAGGTCGATTCGTAGACGACTCCGTACTACCAACCTCCACTGGAAAAGGCAAATATCGAAATGTAACCCGACTGAGTTCATTCAGACTATCGCAAACGTGAGGTGTCGTCGCGTAGAAACGGAGTCGCCCTTGTTCAACAAGTTCCTCTGCCTGCCGCAAAGCCAGTTTCATCACATTTGCCTGTCGTTTTTGCGCGTCCCAACCCGATGGCCTCCCCTGTAAACACGAAGAATGGTAGTACAAGTGCCAGGTCGCGTTTGCCGCATCTGGACAACGGTGCAGATACTCTAAGACACCGAGCAGTGAAAGCTCAGTGCAAAATGGCAAGCAGACATGATCGTCCTGTTCCAGTGCGATCTCGGCAAACAGCTGGTCGCAGCTCGCAGCAAAACTACGAATCCGTTTCCTACGCCCCAGCCACTGTTTCAGACACACCCACAATCCAGAGCGAGACTGCGTTGCGATTCCTTTCTCCGGTTGTGCGGTGAATGATGAATAACGCCCCAGGGCGGTATACCGAAAGATCGGATAAACCAGCCAGCCGGGCGGGACGGCGTCACGTTGCTGAAAGGCTCGATTGGTCGCCAAAACAGGCTGAAAATCCGCCAGGCCTGCCGCCTTGAGAAGACATACCGCGTGCTCGAGAAAGTGACCGCCCACTTCAACCAGCGAGTTGTCAAGCAAGACAAAACGCGGCAGCGACATGGCAGATTCCATTACTTGCCAGTAAGATCCGTAAGAGCCGGAATGCTTGCGGGCAACCGTAGCGTGAGAATCTCCACACGTCAACGCAAACTCAGCCATTAGGGCCAGAACGACACTACGCGTTCGTTTGGTAACACTCCATGAGCATGGGCACGCCGCCTCCACCCGAAATCCCGGACAGTCGCTGGAGACAATCATTGCGTCGGCGATTGCTCACCTGGTTCGGGGTGCACGGCCGCGACTTGCCGTGGCGCCGTACGCGCATCCTGTACCACGTCTGGGTAAGCGAAATCATGCTGCAGCAAACCCAAGTGGCAACCGTGGTACCGTACTTTCAACGATTCATCAGTCGATTTCCTGATATTAGCAGCCTCGCCGCCGCCAAAGAAGATGAAGTCCTGCGTCTGTGGGAAGGACTGGGATACTACCGGCGGGCCCGCAATCTCCACCGCGCAGCACAACAAATCGTACAAGATCACAATGCACAATTTCCCGAGGATTTTTCAGTTGCCCGTTCGTTGCCAGGAATTGGCCGCTACACCGCGGGCGCAATCCTGTCGATTGCGCTTGATCAAAAATTGCCGATTCTTGAAGCAAACACGGTCCGTGTGTTCAGTCGACTATTGGCTTTTCGCGGAATTCCGACTGAAAAACATGGCCAACAGCTACTTTGGTCATTTTCCGAATCGTTGCTTCCACGCCAGCGAGTAGGCGACTTGAATCAGGCGCTCATGGAACTCGGGAGCGAAGTCTGCACACCGCGCGTTCCCAGCTGTGCAAGCTGCCCCGTACACATGCTTTGTGCCGCGTATCGCCAAGGAACGCAGGCTCTGATTCCCGCCAAGAAACCACGTACTGCCATCGAAAATGTCACTGAGGCAGCGATCGTGATTCAACGTGGAACACGTGTGCTATTGCGGCGGCACAGTGATCAGGAACGCTGGGCAGGCCTGTGGGATTTTCCCCGGTTCGCAACCAATCCGGGGCAGACTGCCGTCAGCAACCAGGAACTGATCGACAATGCGCACCAACTAACCGGCATGAAAATAGATCCATCCCAACACCTGACCACCATGCAGCACGGAGTAACACGTTTCCGGATCACCCTGCAATGCCATTTAGCTCACTACGTGTCAGGTCGAAAACAAGACGACCATCTATGCTGGCGTGCGCCCGATGAACTGGAACAGTTACCTTTGAACGTAACAGGACGTAAGATTGGCCGTCTGTTAGCTGACCGCACCAAGTAATTCTCGGATGAGCAACCATGTCGTTGCCGGCTCCAATCACGTTCTCTGATACCAACACTAGGCGGAGCAAAGAGCAAACAACCTTCAATCTGCACTTCCTGCTGGTCCGCGGCGTAACACGTTGTTTCTGTACTCCAGCTGACCTATATTCGAGAAGACCGTATTCGAGAAGACCGTGCGGCCCAATTCGCATTATTCAATCCCAACAATTGCCACCACCGGGAACCCTTCTAATCATGCGCATCCTCCACTCACTCGCTCTATTGCTGGGCACGCTGGTTCCGAGCGCTGGTATCCCATCAACCTTTGCCGACGACAACCAAACATCCCAAAGCCGCCAGCAACCACAGGCTGACAAAACACCGGCATTCGTTCGTTTAACCCGTGACAAAGAGAAAAAACTGGTCGCACTGGAAACTGCGGTTGTACGTTACGTTCCCAAGACTCCTACGGACACTGGGTTAACTGTGGATTTGATTGGCGCGATTCATGTTGCCGACAAAAGTTACTATGCACAACTCAACAAAATGTTCTCCCGCTATGACGCCGTGCTGTACGAATTAGTAGCGCCATCGGGAACGCGCATCCCCAAAGGCACCAAGGTAAAGGCCCGCAATGCCATCAGTGGGCTGCAACTGACTATGAAACGGATGCTGGAACTTGAATTTCAGCTCGAACAAGTTGACTATTCACCAAAGAACTTTGTCCACGCAGATTTTTCTCCACTAGAATTCAGCCAATCCATGAAAGACCGTGGTGAGAGTTTTTCCCAAATGCTATTCCGTATGCTGGGACAGTCTCTCGCGACACAATCCAAGACCAACAATGACGCGAATGCTGCGTTGTTATTTGCTTTCTTCTCACAAGACCGGGCACTAAAACTTAAGCAAGTTTTGGCGCAGCAATTCGAAGATCTAGATGGACAGCTTAGTGTCTTGGGAGGTCCCCAAGGCTCAACAATCATCACCGAGCGAAACAAACGGGCGCTCGCGGTACTCAAGAAAGAAATCAAGGACGGCAAGAAAAAACTGGCGGTCTTCTACGGTGCCGGACATCTGGCGGATATGGAACGGCGTCTGATCGAAGACTTTACCATGAAACGCAAGCAGGAATCGTGGGTCTCGGCCTGGTCTTTGAAACCACTGAGTAGACGGCACACACGTCAACCATGAAATCCGGTCGGGACCGACAATAGATGTGCGAGTACCACGACTGCCGTTAGCGCCAACGGACGCTGATCATCGAAATCTCATAAGATTTGGCGGATGCTAGGATTCGATACACAACACCTCTTCGTCGGCGGTGTTTCCATACTGATAGGCGCGTTACTGGCAGGCACTGGGGCAGCCGATGCTGTTTGGCTGTTTCAGCTGCGCAAAGCTCGTTGGCTGGAACGCCAAATGGGGCACCTGCCGGCTCGTCTACTGATCACGTTAACAGGAGTTGCGCTGATCGTTTTGGGTACCGTGATTGCATCCGGATTTCAGCTATGGTCTCCCAATTGACCAACTCACCTTAAGTATTCCCGCATCAACTCCCGGAAACCCGCGAAAAGTGAATCTATCGGGCCACCAAATCGACCACCCCAACGTTGGTTGCTGCGAGTCAGGCCCAGCATCGCACGCGTCACTGCGGCATCACTCGATACACAAGAAAATGCTGGTTCCGCTGAACACCCAATGGATAAACACGTGCCAACGGAATTCCGCCACCGTCCAGACTGCGATCGATCACAATGTGCGTAATCCCGTAAGGTGCAGCTTGCGTCAATAAGTCCGACAATGCAGCGGGTTCCCGTCGCCGCCTCTCAAAAGTCGTGACTAGCTGCATCCGCTCGTGCCACTCCAGGAGTGCCCTCGCATTCTGGGGTACATCTTTACGCGTGGCGACTTCGCTGCGATGCGCGTACCACTTGAACGTCTGTTGACGCAAAGGCGTCAGAAATCTGGATCCGGGTTGGGTGTTGTTTCGAATCCACTGGCACACGCGAACCCAATCCGCATCTCTCTCCCAGGCTGACAGAACCTGATCCGGCAGAGCCGGATCAGGTTGTATCATCGCAGCTGGCCGCTTCTGTACACGACGTTCAAGGGTGCGCGTTCCCAGTCCTGTGCCCACAAAAAGAAGTAACAATGTCAATAAACTCTGTCCCAGGAGATGCCGCTCCAACCGCACCGTGTGCCACCAGAGACCGGCCCCTATTGCAACGCCCAGAGGAACCATTACATCGGCCAATCGAAACCAGTAGAACCGCAACCAGAACGCAGCTACGGCACGATGCCAAAGCGTCACTTGGTCGATAAGCACACCGACCAATGCAATAGCAACAGCAGCAGCAACGAGTGCATATAGTCGCTGAACTCGATCAACCCGTCTGAAGACCCATGCGAAACAAATCCAACCCGCTAACAAGGCGCCAAAACGCCAAGCGAAGATACCACCCTGACTGTAGAAGATTCGATGAAACACCAAGTGGTGTGATAAACGCTCAAACACATAGATTTCGTTTGCCGCGCTAATCTGCTCGGCTGTCGCGACATCCGTGAGCTGGATTGCCGGCCAAATGCCAGGCAACGCGAATAACGCCGCTAACAGAATAGGGCACCAGGACTGCAACGTTCCTCTGATTCCACGATTCATCAAGGAGACAAAGAGTAGGCAACAGAGGGACCAACCACCCACCAACACATGAAACGCCGTAGCAACCCCGAGAAATAGCCACGCCGGTGCCCACCGGTCACGTACGAGATACCCCAAGGCAAATAGCAAACACGCAAATGAAAACCCTTTCGCCTCAACGCCGCCAACCACCCATTCACCAGCAAAGTGCCCGTAATGCATCAGGCACACAAATAAGGCGGCTGTGAGCACCGCGAGCAAACGACAAGGAACACAAGCGTAACTGACTCTCTGCCAGCTCCATGCCAATAACAGCCAGATCAAGAATCGGCCCAGCCAAGCGGTCGCTGGTAGCGGGAGAAAAAGTGTGACCCAGCCAAAAGCCCAGAAAAAAAACGCATGCCCATCTTCAGAACCGAGAAAATGATCACCGCGGCACCATGCTGGATTCCAGAAGTGTTTGGCCTTCGCTAGATAATGAGCCTCGTTGACATCGGGTGTAGGTCCGCCGGCAAACAGGAAAAACACGACTAGGATCAACAGCACTTCAACAGCCGATAGGATCCAAGAGTTCTTTCTAAGTCGTCCGTCTTTCAATGGCCCGAGTCCTCCTTCATCTGCCAGCCATTACAACTCGTTACAGGCTTCACAACGTCGCCTGCTGCTGAACCTCTTCAGCGACATCGAAATTGCTGAAACAATTCACACCCACATGGAAACCCGAAGTCGTCCGGTATTCCCAAAGTACCTGCTCCAGACCCCAAAGCAACACGCCACTTCAACAAACCGCCCGCGTCACGCTGCGCATCTCTTAGCACGTTAGCTTATCCAATATCCGCGCCAAGTGGGAAACGCCGTGGACAGCCGCTTGACACATAGCAAGTCGACCAGGGAGATTGCCAACCATGTGTAAATCGTTACCGATTCAACGCCTTGTCTCAGGCGGCCAGACTGGCGTAGATCGAGCCGCGCTCGACATCGCAATCGCGCTGCACATCAGCCATGGTGGATGGTGCCCTAGAAATCGTCTGTCCGAAGACGGGCGTATTCCGGAAACTTATCGCTTGACTGAAACAGACTCCGGCGAATACCCAGATCGTACACGCCGGAACATTCTTGACTCCCACGGGACATTGATCTTGTATCAAAGCCAGCTGCACGGTGGCACGAAACTGACCTGGCAATTGGCAAAGAAACTCGGCATGCCTTACCAGCTGACTGACTTGCACCGTGCCTGGAGAACTCCGCCCATTCGCCGTTGGATTACCGATCACAAGATCACCGTATTGAATGTCGCTGGCCCACGAGAAAGTTCTCACCCCGGCATTGGTGAACAAGCGGCCCGATTTCTGAAAGGCCTGTTGACACCGCTGCAGACCAGGTAATCGAGCCGCTGGTCGAACGTGGTAAAGTAGGCGAGGCGTTTGGGTCCAATCGACGTTCCGCCACAATTAACCGGTTCCTCGTAAAGGGGCTGGGAACGACACTGTGGGCAGAGACACCTCAGCCAAGCGCACTCCAATTGTCGGTCACGGTCAGACTCAAATATGGTAAGATCAGGAAGGAGCGGCCGGCCCCTGAAAACCAGACTTGATGCCACGTGCCTTGTCACTTCAGGGGTTCAGGTTTCCCGGAGTGATAACCTCCATCCCACTTACGGCGATTGTTCGATAGCGTTGCCAGGACCAAGTGTTCACAGACTCAAAGAGGGTTCCGAACAGCACGTCGATCGAGCAACCAACAATTTTTCCCACCAACAGCCAGCACCAGGCTTACCCTGCTTCCAAAGGACCTGTCATGCTCTCGTTGCAAAGCGGAAATCTACGCTTGTGCGATCGCCTGAATCGTCGTGAGGCAATGCGATTGGGAGGATTGGGCGCACTTGGTCTCACACTACCAACACTACTCGCGGCACAGGCCTGCGCAGAACCGAGTCAATCTGGACAACATGGGGCTACCAGTTTTGGACGCGCCAAACGCTGTATTCTGTTGTACATGTGGGGAGGTCCTCCACACCATGACACGTTTGACCTCAAACCCAACGCCCCGCGCGAGATCCGAGGTGAATTCGCGCCGATTCCCACGAACGTCCCAGGGGTAGAGATCTCAGACCACCTGCCACTGCTCGCCGAACAAGCGGATAAATTCACCATATTGCGATCGCTCAATCATCGTGATGGTGATCACATTTCCGCGAGTCATGACCTGTTAACGGGAAATGCATACCCCCGTGTTTCACCGTTGATTACCGCCCGGCGCAGCGACCACCCTCATTTCGGCGCCCTCCTATCCCACCTGCAACCACGCAACAATGGACTCCCTGGATATGTTCAGTTGCCATGCCTTCTCCAAAGCAATTCTGGCAAAGTGATTCCCGGACAATACGGAGGGTTTCTCGGTAGCCGTTACGACCCCTTCATCATTAACGCAGTGCCCAACAAATTGCCTATTGAAGACCCCACATTCAAGCAATTCATTCCACAAGAGCTGCGTTTACAACCGGGCCTGACGCCAATGCGGCTGGCTGGAATCGGTCGAATCGCCAGTCAACTGGATCAGCGCATGAAACAACTAGACCGCAGTCGTGTTGCGGAGAGTCTCAACAGCGCGCAGCAAAAGGCTCTCTCGCTGCTGTCGTCGCCCCAATCACGACGCGCCTTCGATTTGTCCACTGAAGACCCTCGGTTGCGTGATCGGTATGGCCGTCACACTTTCGGTCAAGAGCTACTGTTTTCCAGGCGTCTCATCGAAGCGGGCGTCCCTCTCGTCACAGTGTATTGGCGCAATGGTCCTGTGCGTACCGACATCGGTTGGGATAACCACATTAATAATTTCCCCAACTTAAAGAACTGGCAACTCCCACCGCTAGACCGAGCCTTCTCGGCATTACTCACTGATATGGATAGCCGTGGCATGCTCGATGATACACTTGTAGTTTGGATGGGAGAGTTTGGGCGTAGCCCACAAATCGATGCCAACGGTGGGCGCAACCACTGGCCACAAGTGTTTTCGGCGGTAATGGCTGGCGCAGGAATTCCGCGAGGTACTATCTTCGGCGCCTCCGACCGCGATGGAGCTTACCCAAAAGAAAATCCTGTTTCACCCCTTGATCTGGGAGCAACGATCCTCCATTTACTCGGCATCGATATCACCAGACACCTTTACGATCAAACGGGACGTCCCTATCAAGTCTGCAAGGGCCAGCCCATCAAGCAACTCCTCTAGGTTCCAAGCCAGAGTCTTCTCTCAGAAGCATACCATTTGCATCTCACTTCCGAGGGGTCCAGCTCCCGGCTGGATGATAATTCAGAACACAGTCCATCCGAAAACGCATTGTGCCTGAGCGCTATTAGCACCAAATCGACAGTCCGTGAACAAAGCAGTATGACTTCAAATCCCATCCAGCCGCGACATGTCCTCGTAGGCCACACCAACTGGATCTACGACGCCGTTTTTTCGCCTGACGGTAAGCGACTGGCAACCGGTGGCTGGGACCACGTCATCCGCATCTGGTCGACCGATTCAGGCAAGTTGGAAATGACACTGCGAGACCACAGCACGGAGATCTACTGCCTCGCATTTTCACCAAGCGGCGAGACCTTGGCATCAGGAAGCGCGAACAACGATAGTGCTATCAGACTCTGGAATATTGCCAATGGCACGCTGCTGAGCACGTTAACAGGCCATCAGAACGTTGTTCATGACCTGGCCTTTGCCCCGGACGGTGAACGTCTTGCTTCGGTTTCGTACGACAAGACGGTACGCATTTGGGATTGGCGCAACGCACGCGCAGAAATGGTGTTACAAGGCCACGAAAAACAAGTGGAATCGGTGGCATTTACCCCAGACAGCACTGCGCTCTGCTCGGCCGCTGCCGACACCATCACCAAACGATGGGATGCCCGGTCAGGCAAGTTGTTAGCGGAATACCCCGCACTCCTGCCCTGGGCGCACACCTCCGCATTTTCCCACGATCTCTCTCTATTGGCGGTCGGTTACGGCCATCGGCCACCTGGTAGCCGCCGCCCCAAAGGTATGGCAAAAGTCTGGAACTTAAGTGACAGGCAAGTACTACACACGTTCCATGGACATCGTAATTGGATCTACTCCCTGGCCTTTTCATCCAACGCCCAACAACTGGTGACTGGCGGGTGGGACGGATCTGTAAAGCTGTGGGACTTGCGCCGAGGTGTGGAAACCTCCAGCTTGGAGAACCATATCGATGTCGTCCGCACAGTTGCGTTTTCACCTGACGGCCGGCACCTCGTATCCGCGGGTTACGACCAGCGAGCCTGCCTTTGGGAAATTCAATAGACCCACTGCAACATCTGCCGGCTCGCAAACAAAACCAACAGGCTGACATAGCCCCGGTTTGAGTTAGATCGCAGGACAGGTCCGGCGAGCGCGTTGCGGGTGTTCCCGTGGTGCAAATCGCTTGCTAGGTAGCAACTACCAAAACGGTTAACCCGTCGTCTGTCTGCGCGCTGCCGCCTCAACCTCGCCAATACAAGTCGGCACCGGAAGTACGAACACTTTTCCGTCCCCCATCCGACCCGTACCGGCCACCTCAACGAGTTTCCGGACAACTTCATCAGTGCGCTGATCGTCCACCCACAAGTTGATCTCGACCTTTGGCAAAAACGCCTGGGAGTACTCATTGTCGTCGTACTGGTCCAGATAGTTTTTCTGCCGCCCAAAACCCTTTACTTCACGAACAGTAAGCGCCTCCAAGGGAGCCCTTTTCAACGCGTCCAACACCCGTTCCGCCAAATAGGGTTTGATGACTGCCACGATTTGTTTCACTCGCAGTCTCTCCAGAACACGTGGCCGACCCAAACTGGGCACAGGGCCGGTTCAAGCAGGACGTCACGAACGGCAAGGCGCCGTTAGGCCAACTGACCGCCGCTGAGGCCTAACTGAAAAAATTCTCGCCAAACAAGTTCAGTGGAGGTTGTGATTCAACCTCGATGTCACCATGAACATACGTCTGGCAGGCCAAACGCATTTCATCTTCGTTTCCGACAAAAGCCAGGCTTGGAATCGGGTCGGGAACTGGCATCCACTTGAACTTGGCCTTCTCCCGATTGCTCATGGGACTGGTATTTTCCATTCCCTTCTTGACCAGAACACGGCAGGTCCCACAAAGCCCGAAGCCGCGACAGTGGGTATATTTCGATACCGACTGGACAAATTGATCCACACCATCACTGACACCGCTGATAGCACAATTCAAATGTATCCCGGCTTTTTCAGCCTCGGCGCGAAGATTCGCGCCTTCGGGTACCTCGATCTCTTTATTTTCGTTGAGGAATTTGACTACCGGCATGGCACATCGAACAAGAGCGAGAAAAGGAAACGGTGAAAAAACTGGCGCGGATCAAGCGTGGTCGAATTCGCAGGGAAAACACACGAAAAATCTGCCGCTCCGCGAAAGAGTAATCGTACCAGCCACCGTCATGAAAATCTACCTCCGCTGCCAGTCACCGCACAGTAAGCTCCTGGGGTGAATTGTCGAAGCCTCTCGAGATCGTTAGACTGCAGATTCACATCGACAAGAATCTTACTGTGGCGAGCTCTCGTTACAAAACGGATCGGATGTTGTGTCATCGCTGTGATCCGGTTTCGTAGCCCGAGAAGTTGGCGAGTTTTGTGTATAGACGCTGCCAGTTTGCCCTTCGATGAAAGAAAACTCTATGTCTGACGTCGCAAAACTGACCCTTAACGACACTGCCGTCGACCTACCGGTCGTCGAAGGAACGGAACATGAACGCGGCTTAGACATCTCCAAATTGCGTGCTCAAACTGGCCTGGTCACGCTCGATGAAGGCTACGTAAACACCGGGTCGACAACCAGCAGCATCACTTTCTTGAATGGCGAACAGGGAATCCTGCGTTATCGCGGCTACCCCATTGAGTCGATCGCCGCCAATTGTGATTTCGTAGAAGTCTGCTATCTGTTGATCTACGGTGAATTGCCAACCGCCGATGAACTGCAGAACTTTCGCAGCGCCATACGCCGCCACACAATGCTGCATGAGGATATGCGGTCCTTCTACAATGGTTTCCCACGTGATGCTCACCCGATGGCCATTCTCTCATCGACCGTGAGTTGCTTGTCCACGTTCTATCAGGATTCACTGGACCCACAAAACGAAGAGCAAGTGGAAAGTTCGGTTCTACGTTTGATCGCGAAGCTTCCCACAATCGCGGCGTACAGCTACAAGAAGTCCTTCGGTCAGCCGTTCATTTATCCGCAAAATGACCTTAGCTATGTCGAGAATTTTCTGCAGATGATGTTCTCGGTGCCTAGTGAGCCGTATGAAATCGACCCCGATTTTGTGGACGCTTTAAATCTTCTGTTAATCGTACACGCCGATCACGAACAGAATTGCAGCACCTCTACTGTTCGCATGGTCGGTTCTTCAAATGCCAATTTGTTTGCTTCGATTGCGGCTGGCATTTGTGCTTTGTGGGGTCCGTTGCACGGCGGTGCCAATGAAGCGGTCGTCAATATGCTTGACCAGATCATCGCAGATGGTGCAAATGTCCAAAAATACGTTGATATGGCAAAGGACAAATCCAGTGGATTTCGGCTGATGGGATTCGGCCACCGCGTCTACAAGAACTACGATCCACGCGCGCGCATTATTAAAGTGGCTTGTGACAAGTTGCTCGACAAACTAAACATCGACGACCCGCTCTTTGATGTTGCTCAACAGCTTGAAGAAGTCGCGTTGAATGATCCGTATTTTGTTGAGAAAAAACTCTATCCCAATGTCGACTTCTATTCTGGTGTCGTCTATCGGGCAATCGGGATTCCCGTGCAAATGTTCACCGTGCTGTTTGCGATGGGGCGTCTGCCAGGTTGGATTGCACACTGGATGGAAATGCACCGCTCGCCGACATTCCGGATCTGTCGCCCGCGCCAGATCTACACCGGAAACCTCGATCGCGAATTCGTGCCCATCGACCAGCGCGGTTAGGTTATGCAATCCCCGTCGCAAGTACAGCCTTCGGTGCAAAACCTGATACCGGTTGTTACAGTCTCTGTTGGCTAACTTACTTGCGTTGGAAGAACAACCGAAAACTCGGCGTATCTGGCGACAACCAACGGTGGATTGCGCCAACTGGTGTGTCGGGTGCTCCAGAATTTAGCGGTAGTATCAGACCGTTACTTTAGGTATTACGCATAGATCACGCGTGCACCCCAAACTCCTGAGGGTGTTAAGAATCGCGGACTCATAGTCGATAGTATAGACAGGGACCGAGCAAGACTCAGTCGTTCCCTGGTGTGACAAAGCTCAGGTCAGCTATTCAAACACCTAAGCTCCCGCGCGTTTTCAGGCAACCTTGTCGCCACCCAATACATCGCAACAGTTTGCGGGCGCAGCACAGTTCCCTCATGACCAGGTGCTGTTACCTAATGGCGCACGCCAAGATACTATTAGCCCTCATCAGACGAATTACCCGAATCTTTCCGCGCACGTCGACTGGCAACGGTCACACCCGCGACCGTGTAGGAAGCAGAGCAGAACCGCGTGCGCCAAGCCATCCCTGCCTTTGTCCCACCTGTCGACATTTGCGAAAAACGGCCGTTCAGCCTGATCGACATGCCGCTTGAATAAATAAGCCGCAATCGGAGTTCTCAATCATCCGCTTGCTTGCCACGACGCTGGCGGAGGGCCTCTCTCGCGGCAGCTCTTTCCTGTTCGTTGAGACGACCGTCTCCATCCTTGTCAAACCGTTCAATCAACTTCTCCCGATCCACCCGGACTGGACGCCGGCCCGGCTCCCCCTTCTTTCGATCGCCACGCCCCTTCTGCTGGCCACCGCGACCCTTTTTTTGGCCACCACGACCGCCCCCCTGGCGACCCGCGTCAGCGCGTTGACGTCGTAACGCCTGTAGCAGCGCTGACAATTCTTCTCGGTTCAACTTCTCGTCGCCATCTTTATCGAATCGCCGCATAATATTCTGCGCGTTCAACCGTGGCTGTTCCGGGCGACGACGACCAGCGCCTCCCCGTTGCGGATTTCCCTGTTCGCGAGCCCGACGCGCCTGAGCGCGTTCTTCGTCGTTGAGTTTGCCATCACCATCCTTGTCAAACCTCTTGAGAACTTCAGTAAAACGCCCCTTTCCTTTCTTGCCGCGTTGCCGCCGTGCCGCAGCTCGCTCTTCTTCATCAAGCCGGCCATCACCATTCTTGTCGAAACGCTTGAGCAACTCCCGCCGGTCAGATCCTGGCCTGCCAGGGCGTTCGTTATCTTCTGCCAGCGTCCAATAGGCACTACCTAATACGACAATCAAACAAGCAAGACCGGTAAATCGCATGGCGTTCTCCAATGCACTCTAGATTTCTTGGCTCTTTCTCGTGCTATTATGATCACGTGACAACTGTATTCATAGAACCACCGAGCAACAGAAAAGTTCTCCAGGCGGAGTGAAAAAAACAGCGGGACAAGGAGAACACACGTCCACTGTGAAAAGAACCTGATCAGGCCGCGGAAGAAACCTGCTGACCAGGCCGTTCCAGTCGTGCCACCAGTTCGTTCGATAATCGGCGATAATCTTCAGCACCATTCGAATCAGCTGCGTACTGGAAAATTGACTGACCAAAACTAGGAGCCTCCGCAAGTCGAATATTGCGACGGATGCGCGTGGCGAACAAATCTGCCTGCGCCCAGGGTCCCCGTGACTGTCGATGGGCATCAAAGAACTCACCGACATCTTTTGCGACTTCGTTTGCCAGTCGCGTCCCCGCATCAAACATGCACAACACAACACCCGTCAGCTCCAAATCCGGATTGAGTCGATCGGAAACGAGCTGGACCGTGTGTAGCAGCTTGCTGAGACCGTGTAACGCCAGAAAATGCGGCTGCAGCGGCAGCAACACCTCACGGACAGCGGTGAGCGCATTGAGAGTCAAAATACCTAACGAAGGAGGGCAATCGACGATCAGTGTGTCGAAGTTCTCGGAATCCTGCGCAATGCAGTCACTCAAAATCTTCTCTCTGCCAATCTCATTCGCTAATTCCAACTCGGCGGCCGCCAGGTCGAGATGCGAAGGGACCAGCCAGAACCGCTCTGCGACCAATTGTCGCACATCTCCTAGATCACGACGGCCAGTCAACACGCCGTATACAGAATCAGCGCTTTCTGGAATAGAAACGCCCAGGTGGAGCGATGCGTGAGCCTGCGGATCCACATCGACCAAACAAACGCGTTGACCAGAATCAGCCAGCGCGGCGGCCAGATTCACGGCAGTCGTGGTCTTACCAACGCCTCCCTTTTGATTGATGATCGCAATCGAACGCATCGGAACTCCCTTTCCCACTTGCGGGGCAAACAGCAGTCCGCCGGCCTCCCCGTCGATTCACCAAAGCCGGCGGATTATAGCGGTAGAGGACACTGAGCTCCTAGCGTATTCCGCAGCCCGGCGTTGGTAGCCATGCAAAAATGAGCTAAAACAGTGAACTTCGGTTGGGATACATCTTCGATCGGGATCGATCCATGAGGCAGATTGGCACATTGCCGAATGAGAGCGCAGCGCGTCGTTTTACCGCGTTTCTCCTCACTCAGGGTATTTCTGCATCGCCCGAGCAGGATGCGGAGGAATGGATAATCTGGGTACATGACGAAAACAGCGTCGCGCGCGGTCACGACGCACTGGAAGACTTTCGCCAGGATCCAAACGGAGAAATTTACCTGCGGGCCGAAACCGCCGCTGAGCAAATTGTCCGTAAAAACCTTGAAACAGTAAAACAAAATCAGAAAAACGTACGCGATCTGCGCGGCCAGTGGAGTCAACCAAACGGCAAACGACGGCCATTGACGCTCTCGGTGCTCGTCCTGACAGTCCTGGTTTTCTTGTTCACCTCCACCAAATCAAGTCGCTTTGAAGGAACGCCTCCTTCGGCATCCGCCAGTTTGTACGACACCCTCTTGTTTTGCAGCCGGAGAGGGTACCAGGGAGATCCACTCGCCAGTATCAAGAAAGGCCAGCTCTGGCGAATAGTGACTCCCATACTGCTGCATGGCAGTGCTTTGCACCTGTTGTTCAATATGTATTGGCTCTTTCAACTGGGTGGGATGATCGAGTCCTGTCGCGGTAAAGGAACCCTGCTGGCTATCCTCTTGATCACCGCAATCTTATCAAACCTAGCACAAGCAATGATGCCGGATCTGGAGCCACCTTTAACTCTACTCTCAGGCACTCCGCACTTCGTCGGCATGTCGGGTGCCGTGTATGGATTGTTTGGATACATCTGGACTACCGGCCGACTCAATCCTGAAAGTGGTATGTACCTGCACCCCCAGACAGTGCTGTTGATGATCGGCTTGGCATTCTTGTGCCTGGTTTCTCCTGCGTTCGGCGAGAACGTCGCAAATACCGCCCACTTCGGAGGTCTACTGACGGGTGTCGCCTGTGCGCAGTTGTCCCTAAGGCAGCGCAACGAGCCTTAGCCAGTTGGTACCGAGAACCTCTCTGTACACGAGAGAAGCGCCAATTCGAGATTCGCCGCTGCGTTAGCGGTGTAGCACACACCACGTTAGGGATTCTGGCCGACAGTTCCGGCCAGATGCGGCGTCACAAATTCGACAACTCGATCCATCATCTTGGTCACGCGAACCACTCCCGTGCGCCCGGCAATACATGCCAGCCGGCTGTCAGTTGCGAACACCAAAGTGACCTGTTGGCCATCTTGGCGGAAGTGCAAAGCCAAATTCCAGGCAACCAACCGACCTTCTGGTGCCGCCGACCAGTCGTAGTTACGGTCGATAATCAGTGCATGGCGTGCATGCACCAACCCACGCAGACTGCTAATTTCCACCTGTTCCAAAACAGCCACTGTCTGTCCGTCAACCTGCAGCTGGGATCGACTGTGATCCGCCTGCGGTCCCAATCGCCAAACTTCAACTTGGTCAGCGTGACGAATCAACATGGCCGCTTCTGAGCCCCAGAATTCCAAGATCCGCCTGCCCTGGCGATAGTGATGCCAAACTGCGTACCCGCCCAGTGCGAACCCCAACAACACCATCGTCAAAATCGCGCATTTTCCTCGGCTCACAAACCCATCCTCTTTTCAATTCGACCTGTTCTACAGTGGTTCCCCAGTTGCGCGGGCGTAAGTATACTTGGTGGCGGGTTACTTTTCGCCACCGGTTCGCTAGATACCACACGAGCCGCCGGGCCTCAGATTGGCTGACTTGTCGATTTCACAGATCCTACCAGGAGATGCCTCAGGTGCCTGACCAGTTCGACCCTTACCGCGAATCCTTGATCGTTGAAAAGAGCACAGTCTGGTCCGAAGTCGATGCGGAATTGGACTCACAAGAACAAACACGAATTGCCGACGCGCTTCACGCGGACCCCGAGCAATGTGCCCACCTGGATTATGTGCGCGTGCACACGGGATTCTGCCGCCAAGTAACCGTCACCGAACACGACCTCAATCGTGTCAACCACTAATCCTAGCGTGAAAGTTCGAGGAAACGCGTTCGTAGCAGCCTGCGATCTCTCAATGCTCGGGCTGACCGACAGGTTCTGGGACCTGCGGTTTTGACAAACACCTTCTCACGAAGCCACGGCCCTGCGGGCAACAAACCTGTTAGACGCGATCAAACGAGACGGCTAGCCAGTGTTGGATGGGAAAAAATGCGAGATGAGATGACTGTCACTCGCAACGGTGGCTAGTCTGGTCTCTTGTATGGTTACGAGGACAAATTCCGTGTCGAGGCAAAGTAGCGCATGACGGCCAGCGCAGCGCGAAACAGCGTGCAAGTTTCACTGCATGAACGCGACTACGATATTGATATCGGGGTCGGGAATCTGCCAGACACGGGGGCATTCGCTGCCCATCGCGCTGCATTTTCTCACGCGGTCGTAATCAGCGATGAACACGTTCACGCGCTTCACGCGACGAAGGTTGTTACCAGTCTCGAGGCGCATTGCCAACGGGTTGATCTGCTGACCGTTGAAGCGGGTGAAAAAAGCAAATCGATCGAACAGGCCCAAGGGCTGTGGAATAAACTGCTACAGCTGAAAACCGATCGCAAATCGGCGATTATTGCTGTGGGAGGTGGGGTCATCGGGGACTTGGCTGGTTTTGTTGCGGCAACATTCGCTCGTGGCCTTACTTTCTTCCAGGTCCCCACTACGTTACTGGCCCAGGTCGACAGCAGCGTCGGAGGCAAAGTCGGCATAAACCTCCCCGAAGCGAAAAACATGATCGGGGCCTTTTGGCAGCCGCGGGGAGTCGTCATCGACGTGCGCGTTCTCGAGACGCTCCCTCCGCGTGAATATCGCGCGGGCCTCGCCGAGGTCGTCAAGTACGGTGTCATTCTGGATGCTTCCTTCTTTGAACTGCTTGAAGAAAACATCACAGACATAAATCGTCGCGATCCTCACATCTTGCGCGCTATCATCACACGCTGCTGTGAACTAAAGGCAGAAGTGGTTGCGCAGGACGAACGTGAAGAAAGCGGTCTGCGGGCAGTGCTCAATTATGGCCACACCTTTTGTCATGCTTTTGAGTATGTCACCGGATACGGACAACTTCTTCACGGCGAAGCCGTCTCCATCGGTATGTTGTGTGCGTCTCGTCTGGCGGAAAAAGTCGGCCGTATCGACAACACATTGACAAAACGGCAGGAGCAACTTCTCGTCGCGTTGGGATTACCGACTGCGGTACCCAACGTCGACCACGACGATGTCATCATGGCAATGCAACGCGACAAGAAAGTGGCTCATGGAAAATTGAGATTCGTTTTGCCAACGCAACTGGGCCATGTGGAACTCGTCGATGACATCAAACCAGAGCTCGCGCGCGAAATACTGCAACAAACCTGACACGTTTGTTGCGCAGTGGACAGCAGATCACGATTGCCTGTGCATGTGATCTGTAGGCTGGTGTGATCCTGCCTCTCAGAATCGCCACAGGCTATCTCTCTACCTAACGCGACACGCGCCACCACGGACGAAGTCCCCTAGCACCGAAAAATCACGTTGGCCGACTCGCCAGCTTGACTGCGACGAGCAAAAAGTAGCTATAATGGGTGGTATGGCAAGGCCGATAAGCAACCCTTAGGTCACTTGTGAGCGCGCACCCCACAGATCAGCGCAGCGCAGCGAGCCTCCGTCTGGCACTCATTCCCGGCATTGGCCCGCAGCTCTGGCGACAACTTCTGGCACATTTTCACTCACCGCAAGCGGTCCTGGCTGCATCCCAGCAGGAACTCCGGCAAATTCAGGGGATCGGATTACATACGAGCCGAGCCATCGTAGCGGCATCGCGTGACCAGAGTGCCGAAGCCACGCTGGCATTATGCCAACAACACGGCATTGACGTTCTTATCGAAACCGAAACCAATTACCCACAATTATTGCGTGAAATCCCATCTCCTCCTAACTTATTGTTCCTGCGTGGCGCGTTGCGCCCGTGTGACGCTTTGGCGATCGCCATTGTGGGCACGCGAAGAGTCACGAACTACGGACGCCGCCAAGCGCAGCGGTTCGCCGCGGAGTTGTCCCGTGCTGGTTTGACCATCGTCAGTGGCCTGGCGCGTGGTGTCGATGCCGCTGCGCATCAGGCCGCGCTTGATGCGGGAGGCCGGACCATTGCCGTCATGGGATCTGGAGTGCTGCACATTTATCCACCCGAACACCGATCTCTAGCCCGCCAGATCCAGGACTGCGGAGCACTGCTCAGCGAGTTCCACCCACATCACAAACCATCGCGCGGCACATTCCCTCAACGCAACCGTATCATCACGGGACTCTCCTTGGGGGTGATCGTCGTCGAGGCACCAGCAAAAAGTGGTGCTCTCATTTCGGCGCAGCACGCGTTGGAACAAGGACGTGGTGTGTTCGCCCTACCGGGCCCCGTCGATCAGAAAAACTCCAGCGGTTGTCATCAACTGCTGCGCGACGGCGCTACGTTAGTCGAATCCGCGCGCGATGTGCTCGATGATCTTGGACCGCTCTGCAATGAAATTCCGCAGTCCGATGGACACGTGATCCGGCATCCGGCAGAGCTCGGCCTCAACCCGCAAGAACTAGCAGTCCTGAACTCCATTCCGACAGCACCCACCCATCTCGACACGGTAATTGCAGGATGCCAGCTGTCACCCAACCAGGTCTTGTCAACGATTAGTGCGCTGGAAATTCGCCAACTCGTACGGCGGCTACCAGGTCAGCAGGTCGTCCGCAACTAGGACAGCATTTCAGGTACGACAGTACCAAACGGCAAGAGTGGGTGCGGACGGTTGAACAAGTCATAAGTCCGCGCTACTTCCGAGTCGCCCCCCATCAAGTGGTACACCGTCGCCAGGATATCCTTGGGATCCACTGGACGATCCACCGCGTGCCCAGCTTGCCGATCCGTCGCACCAACCACTTGCCCTTGACGAATCCCTGCACCAGCAAACATCCCACAATACGCACTTGACCAATGCTCTCTTGCACCGCCAGGCTTTGCACCAACCTGGGGTGTCCGGCCATGCTCGCTCATCAAGAGAACCAGCGTCTCATCCAGCAGGCCACGTTTCTCCAGGTCCTCCAGCAACGTGCAATACACTTGATCTAGAGTGGGGCAGAGGCCGTCTTTGAGTCGTGGAAAGTTGTTGACGTGCGTGTCCCAAGCCGTGTTGGCGGGTCCAAACTCATCCCAATAGACGGTGACTATTCTAACTCCGGCCTCGACAAGGCGGCGGGCGGCAAGGGTCGATTGCCCAAAGAGCGTGAATCCATATTTTTCGCGCACCTCCATGGGTTCCTGATTCACATCGAGTGCCCGTTCACAGTCACCAGATGCGATCATGTCATACGCCAATCGTTGAAATCGTCCCAAGTCATGGACCGATGGAACCTGCAGAAAATCCTTTTGTAGATCAACCAGTTCCCGCTGTAGCCTCCGTCGTAGCTGGAAACGGTGACGGGTTACACCGTCAGGACGTCGGATGCCGGTCTTGGCAATCTTGTGTGCCAGCCCTACTTTGGGCGCCAGAGAGGTCACGGAATTGGAAGAAAAACGAAAGGTGCTGTCACGGCTGACGCCATCAAACGGGTCAAAACGGCTGTAAATCGCATTGGCCCCATCCGCTGATGGATAACCCCGTTCGCGATTTGCCCGGCCTTGAAACTCACCAAATAGAGGTGCGTACTGGGCGCCCAGCCAGGCAGGGGTCAAACCGCGATGACTGCGATTCGTGCTATGGCTATTCAATGGAAAAGGCAAACACATCTGCCGTGGAACTCCGCGTGATTGGGGTTCGTCACTCCGATCCCAAAGATAGTCCAATGTCGAAGAAAAGAACGGCCAGTAATCACGCGGATCACGAAGAGGATTCTGAGGAATCCCGGACGACGCGTAGGCGACACAATGCGTGGGAAATGGATGCGTCAACGATCGAACCAACGTGAGGCGGTCCATCCAACGTGACAACCGAGGGAGGTGCTCGCAAATCTGCACGCCAGTCAGGGACGTCGATATCGGTTGAAATTCGCCTCGCACTTCGGTCGGCGCAGCGGGCTTCATATCCAACGTATCTAGCTGGCTCCAGGCCCCATACAAGAACAGGCAAATGCAGGACTTGGCTTTGCCAAACGTCATCGGCTCGTCGACCCGCTTGTCACCAATTGCCTCGCTCGCTAACAACTCCGGCAAACTCGCACCACACGACCCCCAGACTCCCCAATTGGAGCAACCGGCGACGTGAAATACCGGGCGGCAAGCGTCTAGAATTCCCCGGCAATTCAAACACGCAGGAGACTCCCTGGATTTGAAACCATCGATCAGCCAGGTAGATCAGCCCTGGCTGGTATGCAGCGTGATCTTATCAGATCCGTCTTATCCCAACCGTACGTCCACAACGAAGAATTGTTGCGTAATCGAACGCGTCCAGAGCAACGCGGATTCAACGAATCACGCCACGATCATGAAACAACTGGAGAATCCGGTCGACACAGTCAGTGACAGTTAAGTCCCCAGAAGGAAGCGTCAAGTCAGGTTGATCAGGCACTTCATATACCGTTGACACCCCCGGAAAATTAGCGATCGCACCCTCTTCGGCCAAGCGGTAAGCTTCGGGAGCCCGCTGACGACAAATCTCTACAGGCGCGGAAAGGTGGATCAACAGGAAACGCTCGTCACCGATGGCCTCCGCCGCCCGCTGGCGAATTTCCGCACTGGGTGCAATGAACGCCGCCACGCAAATCAAACCGGCATCGTTTATAAGGCGAGCAACTTCAGCAGTTCGCCGCAGGTTTTCGCTACGATCCTCATCAGAAAACCCCAAGTCACGACTCATTCTCAATCGCATATTCTGACCATCCAGCACCGCGACAGAGCGACCTTGGTCGAATAGCTTTCGTTCCAACGCATAAGCAACCGTACTCTTTCCAGCACCCGTTAAACCAGTCAATAGAACTGTGACTGGACGTTGACCAAAGCGGGCAGTACGTTCCTCTGCCGACACATTGCTGTGTTCTTGATGCAATTGCGCGCTTTGCGGTTCGAGATCCCAATGATCTCCCCGTTGGTCGCCAGTAACGCGATCCAGAATCATTGCCGCACCAACAGTTACGTTGCTAATACGGTCAACGAGAATCAGACCTCCTGTCATGCGGTTACGACGATAATCGTCGTAACAGATCGGCTCATTGAGAATGATACGGCAACGTCCGATTTCATTGAGACTCAAAGTCGGGGCATCGGAGCGATGGAGCGTGTTGACGTCTACCTGATACCGCAATGTTTCCACGGTACCCATGATATTTTTGGATGCATGCTTGAACAAATAATTCTTACCTGGAACAAGCGGATCATCGTGCATCCAAATGACCATGGCATCAAATGACTGCTCCATACGCGGAACATTACCAGGTCGAACAATGATATCCCCGCGACTTACATCGATCTCATCCGAAAAACGAAGCGTTACCGCTTGGGGACAGAACGCTTCTTCCACCTCACCATCAAACGTGACGATCGACTCGACACAGCTGGTTTTCCGTGATGGCAAAGCCATGATCTCGTCGCCGCGGCGAACAATTCCCGAAGCTAACGTGCCGCAGAATCCACGGAACTCAGCGTCTGGCCGGTTGACATATTGAACAGGAAACCGAAAGTCTTCCAGGTTGCGGTCAGAACCGATGTACACGGAATCCAGGAAACTCATCAACGTGGTACCGCTGTACCAGGGCATGTTCTCGCTGGGTTCCACGATGTTATCACCGAACAAAGCGGAAATCGGGATGAAGTGGAGATCCGGCACATCCAAGCGCGCTGAAAAACTCTTGTAGGAATTGCGAATCTCCTCAAAGACGTCCTGACTATGATCAACGAGATCCATCTTGTTGATCGCCACCAGCACGTGCTTGATCCCCAGCAATGAAACGATAAAGCTGTGACGCTTCGTCTGGGTAACGACTCCTCGGCGGGCATCGATGAGAATTATCGCCAGGTCACAATTGGATGCGCCCGTGGCCATGTTTCTCGTGTACTGCTCGTGTCCGGGAGTATCCGCAATGATGAACTTCCGTCGAGCGGTCGAAAAATATCGATAAGCCACATCGATAGTAATACCTTGCTCGCGTTCTGCCTTGAGGCCATCGGTAAACAAGGCTGGATCCAAAGCCCCACCGGTCGTTCCATGCGTAACGGAGTCGGCTTCCAGTGATTTGAGCGTGTCTTCAAATATCAATTTCGCGTCGTAGAACAGCCGGCCTATTAGCGTGCTCTTGCCATCATCCACACTGCCACAGGTCAAGAAACGCAACAGCTCTTTCTGTTCATGCTGCGCCAAATAAGCATCGATGTCGGTCGCGATCAGTTCCGATTGATGAGACATAAAGGTCGCTTGCCCGGAGACAGGAGGACTGTCAGCGCAATCCTCGATTAGAAATAACCACGTTTCTTTTTCTCTTCCATCCCCGCACCACCCTCATCCTGGTCAATCAATCGACCCTGGCGTTCTGAAGTCTTGCACAGAAGCATCTCCTGGATGATCAGCGGCAATGTCGTGGCGTCAGAATCAACCGCACCAGACAAGGGGTAACAACCCAGGGTTCTGAAACGAACTCGACGTACCTCAGGCTCTTCGCCAGGGGCCAATTTCAAGCGTTCGTCGTCGACAAGGATCATCGTTCCATCACGATGAACAATCGGTCGCGGTTTGGAGAAATACAAGGGCACGATGGGAATCTGCTCCAAATGGATGTACTGCCATACGTCCAGTTCTGTCCAATTCGACAGAGGAAAAACGCGAATGCTCTCTCCCTTATTCACTTTGGTATTGAACAGATTCCACAATTCGGGTCGCTGATTCTTGGGGTCCCAGCGATGAAAGCGATCCCGAAACGAAAAAACACGTTCCTTGGCGCGCGACTTTTCTTCATCCCGGCGCGCTCCCCCAAAAGCAGCATCAAAACCCCATTTATTCAATGCCTGTTTGAGCGCATCGGTCTTCATCAACTCGGTGTGCTTCTCGCTGTCATCCAGAGGCTGGATATTGATCGACCGACCCTCTTCGTTGGTATACACCAGAACCTCCAGCCCGAGTTCTTTCCTGGCATAATTTTCACGAAATTCAATCATCTCGCGAAACTTCCATGTCGTATCGACATGGAGCAATGGGAAAGGCGGCTTGGCAGGATAAAAAGCTTTCTGGGCAAGCCGGACCATCACCGACGAATCCTTACCAATGGAATAGAGCATCACTGGGTTGTGAAACTCGGAAGCCACTTCACGGATGATGTGAATGCTCTCGGCTTCCAGCTCTTTAAGATGCGTGAGATTGTAGTTGGTAGCCATGGGAAATTTACGGTGGTCTGACAACGGTATCGCGACGATCCCTCCGTTACACAGAGAAGACCGCCATAGCTCGTCAACTATAAAGCCGCGGTGGTGTTTTCTCAACGCGGCCTGTGTCATTTTAGGTTGGCGCGTCTCCTGTCCGACCTACCTCTTGCTCGGCCAATACCACCTGAAGATCTCAGCAGCGTACCGTCTCAGGACGACCACTGATCGCTAGACGTCGCTGAGTCTGGAAACCGTCGAGGACTACCTTGCCAAGCGGCTGGCTGGCTGACCTGCCCCTACCGATTTCCAGTCCAATCGGATATATTGCCGTTGGCCCGAATCGACGGTCCTGCGCCCCGGCTTGACCGTACGGCGTTCTCTCAGAATCCACCGCAGCCAGTCGCTGCGCTGCCTGCGGCAAACACTTGATTACGAATTTTGTGACGGAGAAAACAGCGATGACACTCGTAGGACAACCGGCCCCCGCCTGGAGCGGAACCGCATATGACAATGGGAACGAAACCAAGATCAGCAGCAGTGATCTGAGCGGCAAGTGGTATGTACTGTACTGGTATCCTCTCGATTTCACTTTTGTATGTCCGACAGAAATCATCTCATTCCAAGAATTGGCAGACGATTTTGCTGATGACGACGTCCGCGTGATCGGTGTGAGCACCGACTCGTTCTTCAGTCATAAGGCCTGGTTCTCCTGCCGTGAGACGTTTCCCCAGGAAATCACGCATCCCGTACTTGCCGACACCAGTCACGAAATCAGCCGGGCCTTTGGTGTCCTCAAAGAAGAATTAGGAATCTGTTACCGGGCCACCGTGATCGTGGACAACGAAGGCAATATACGCTCGCTAGCAGTGAACGATCTGAGTGTTGGCCGCAGCCCTAAGGAAGTTCTGCGTACAGTACAGGCGTTGCAAAGTGGAAAACTATGTGGCGCTAACTGGAACAAAGGTGACGATCACGTAGGTTAGACGATGAATCGCCTGATTATCCTGGACCGTGACAACTGGCGCGAATTTTTGGCCGCTCCGTCTGCGGTTTTGATGCTGGGAAAATCGAACTGTGAAGCCTGCGCTGAATGGACTGAACAGCTCCAGGGATTCCTGGAATCCGACCAGCAATGGCGGCATATCGCCTTCGGCAAGCTAGAACTTGACCGCCCCGGGCTGGGATCGTTCAAGAAGGAAAATACTTGGCTGAGTGAGGTGAATGATCTGCCCTTTACGATTCTCTACATCGCTGGAGAACGGAAAAAAGACTTTGTCGGGTCAGGAGTTGAACGTTTGGTAAACCGCATGGAGCGTCTGTTCGCCCCTTCGACGGAACACGGCACCGCGACGTAAGACGTCCAGCGCAAACTGATCTGACCGTGGACAAAATCAGCATTTCCCGGATTGTTGGTGCTTGTTCCTTGGTTCATACAGACTCAATCCCGGATCTCAAATCTATGAACGCGATCCATCGGCAAGACCCTGATGTGTGGGCAGCAATTCAGTCCGAAACTCGCCGGCAACAGGATAGCCTGGAGATGATCGCAAGCGAGAACTACACCAGTCCCGCAGTAATGGAAGCGGCTGGCAGTGTGCTCACCAACAAGTACGCCGAAGGGTATCCCGGGCGGCGTTATTACGGTGGTTGTGAACATGTAGATAGCGTCGAATTGCTCGCCAGGGAACGTGCTGAAAAGTTATTCTCGGCAGAATTTTCAAATGTGCAACCGCATTCTGGATCACAGGCAAATCAGGCGGTCTACCTGACGGCATTGGAGCCGGGTGACCATGTACTGGGTCTGGATCTAGCACATGGTGGACACTTGACCCACGGGATGAAGCTCAACGTAAGTGGGCGTCTTTACCATTTTCACCACTACGGCGTGACTCAAGACACCCATCGCATTGATTTTGACCAGGTTGCCCAATTAGCACGTGAGCATCAGCCCAAACTAATTGTGGCCGGCGCCAGTGCTTACCCAAGAGAAATCGAACACGAGAAATTTGCCGAAATCGCGAACGATGTCGGCGCCAAGCTGTTCGTCGATATGGCGCACTACTCGGGACTCGTCGCAGCCGGCTTGCATCACAATCCCGTCGATGTTGCTGATTTTGTCACAACAACTACACACAAGACGTTGCGTGGTCCGCGCTCTGGCCTGGTACTCTGCCGAGAAGAATACAGTAAAGGTATCAATCGCAGCGTTTTTCCTGGCCTGCAAGGTGGTCCGTTGATGCACATTGTGGCAGCTAAAGCCATTTGTTTTGCGGAAGCAATGACCGACGACTTCAAGCATTATGCCCAGGCTGTCATTGCCAATGCGAAGCTGCTCGCGGACACCCTAACAGCGGGCGGCCTCCGTTTGATCAGTGGTGGAACCGACAATCATTTGATGCTCGTCGATGTGACTCCATTATCGATTGGCGGCCAAGTCGCAGAAGAGGCCCTGGATCGGTGTGGCATTACTGTCAACAAGAACATGATTCCATTCGACGAACGCAAGCCGGCTGATCCGTCGGGCATTCGAATCGGTACACCAGCGCTCACTACTAGAGGCATGGGTTCCAGTGAATTTGAACAGATCGGACACTGGATTCTGGATGCCCTGAAACATGTTGATGACGACGCGCGCCTCTCACAAATCCAACAAGCAATTTCTGAGCTTTGCCAACATTTTCCAGTTCCTGGATCCCAGCAAGAGTCGGTCGAATTAGCAGCCCCAACGAACAGCATCTGAGACACTCCTAACTGGAGATGGTGTCTCGATGTTGCCCATCACATTCACCGTGATGGTAAAACCTGTCGGCTAAACGGCGCGATTCGTATTCAGCTACAGACACGCTCACATGTCAGATCGAATTATTATCGCAGACGACAATCAGGCAAATCGGGAACTACTGGAAGCCTACTTGTCGGGTATCGATTGTGAAGTCCGCAGCGCGGCGGATGGCCAAGAAACACTTGACCTGGTTGCTTCGTTCCAGCCGGACTTGATCTTGTTGGACATCATGATGCCCAAACGTAGTGGATTCGAGGTGTGTTCCCAGGTCAAGAATGAGCCAACTACAAAACATATCATGATCTTGATGGTGACCGCGTTGAATGAGCGCGGCGACATTGAACGCGCCGTCGATTCAGGCACGGACGACTTTCTTTCCAAACCAATCGAGCGAATCGAACTCTTACAACGTGTCAAGAATATGCTGGAACTCAAAGGCGTCCGCGACGAAAACGAGCGGTTGCGGCAGTATATCCAGAGGATGGAAGATACTCCGCCCGACACCGATTCGCCAGCTTAAGTGCAGACGCGACGGAATCTTGCCGTGTGACCGTCTCCGGGCCCCAGAAATACGGCTCTGCGGCCTCCGCCACGAGCGAAAAAACAGATCAACCAGCATGCTTGTCTTGCTCCAAGAGGTTTCCCTGCGGTATTCTGGGAACCGTGTTGATGAACACTGATGGGAGCTGTGGAAATGGAACCGCATTCCAGCCTCAAACGGTCGGTACACACCGCCTGCGTCGGTTTGGTGCTGTTCTGCGTTCTTTCCGCACAAGCAGACACTCCCCCCGCCCCTGAAGGCCAAGGTAAGCGACTGGAACGACTGATTGAACAGTTGGGATCCGAGCTCTACACCAACCGCGAAAAAGCGCAAATCGAGCTACAACGGCTAGGCCTGGCCGCATTTGATGCCCTGTTCGAGGCGCGCCACCATGATGACATCGAAATCGGGATGCGCGCGCGTTTTCTAATCCGTTCGATGCAAGTTTCCTGGTCCGATGAAAATGACACTGCTGCAGTCGTCGAGGTATTACGTAACTACAATGGGCAAAATGAAGCCAGCAGGCGGAGCCGTCTCGACCGCTTGTCACGTCTGGAAAACTACGTCGGCGTACCCGCGCTCTGCCGCCTGGCGCGTTTTGAAACCAGCTCACAGCTGTCAAAGTACGCCGCGCTAGGAATTCTCCGACAACTGCGTCCCGAAACACCCAGCGGCCAATCCGCATTAGCGGAGCAAATCATCCGTTGTGCGGGAAACAGCCGGCGCACGGCTGCAACGTGGGTGCGTGCATACGCACAAACGCTCATTGCGCCCAACAAATCGCTCTCAATCTGGCAACAACTGACTCAGCTTGAGTTGCGAACCGTCGGTGAACGGCCGGAACATGTGAGTCGAGAAATCACTCGAGACCTCCTGCGTTGGTATGCCGAACTACTATTCGAGTTGGAGCTACCGATAGACTCACAGGAGATCGTCCGGCGTACATTCGACTTGAACGACAACACCACTCGGCAGTTGATTGACACCGCCGGATGGCTTCTCAACCAGAAATGGCCGGATCTGATTGATGAACTGTACGAACGGTTTGAAGACCGTTTTTCTAGCAGTGCGATATTACTTTATCGTCTCGCGGAGTCACAGCGAATGCGAAAACAAGCCGACCGTGCCGATGCAACCGTCCTACTCGCACGTCGACTCGATCCTCAACAGCCGAAAGTGCATACGGAAGTCGCCTACGGTCTACAGGACCGGGGCCTCTTTGATTGGGCCGAACAAGAGTATCGCTACTCACTAGAACACGCCCATCCGGGATCATTTGAAGATATCAGAGCACGCTATTTTCTTTCGGAAATGCTGCACGACCACGGAAATGATCAAGCCGCCGCTCAAGCGCTTCAGGGTGTTATTGACGCCGCATCCAAAGATGCCACTGTGAATAAGCGGATGAATGGTTTTTTCCGGCAAGCAGCCGGTTTCCACTCACGTTGCCACTACTTTTATGCACAACATCTCCATGCCTTGATGAAGTTTGCGGAAGAACGCGAACGATTAAATCAGGCTCTCGCCGCAGACCCTACGGATGCAGATGTCCTTATCGCTCTCTACCGAATTCCTGACAGTAACGAAAAAGAGCGAAACAGAGTCGTCACATTGATTGGCAAAGCGGCGAGTGAATTCCGCCTGGAAATTGAGAAGTACCAACGCGAACTTGACCGGCAGCAAAACCCAGGTCAATTACGAACGTTTCTGGAAGGTCGCCTTGCCTCAGCAAATAATTTATTTGCCTGGCTGGTGAGTAATACAGAGGGAAATCTGGATGAGGCACTGCAATGCTCCCACCGATCTCTCGAAATTCGACCCGAATCGGCGGGTTTCTATGATACCTTGGGACGGTGCTATTTTGCCAAGGGTGATATCCCCAACGCGATCAAGTTTCAATCGCGCGCCGCGAAACTCGAACCGCACTCCGGCATGATCAAGAAGCAGTTGAAACTGTTCATGCAAGCGCAGGTGAAAGCCAACTCGCCTGGCTTGCCATCCAAGCCTAACTGATCGCTGACAGCAAGGCGGCTGCAACCGGATTCTGTACAAATCTGCCTGTTGATACTGGCGAGAAACGACGTGGGAATATCGCCCAAACACCAAACTCGCAGTACAATAACACGCTTCGCTGTTGTTACCCCAACGCATCACGTGGCCGCGCTGTCTCAATCGATTGATCCGCCCCGAGGATCGTTTGTGCCAGCGTTGCACGACGTACACGAGAGCCACACGCCTATTCTCACGGTCACAACGCGTGCAGTACCCGCATCACTCTCCATCACCCAACAAGCTCGTTGAAGATCGATCCGAGCCATTTTCACGAGTCCCTGAGAGTTATCACAGAATTTGGGCCCTCGGCGCGGTACTGATTCTGTTGGGTTCCCTGGCCATGCGTGTCCAGGATAACCGTGAAACGGTTTCTTTTCTGGGAGTCGCCATACCCGAGACATGTACATTCAAAAGGGTGGTGGGGTACGGCTGTCCAGGATGCGGGCTAACGCGTTCGTTTATCTCTCTTTCACATGGCCAGTTGCGCGATGCGTTCGATTTCAACGCCGTGGGCTTACCTCTGTATCTGTTCGTCATCGCACAGATTCCCTATCGCCTCGTTCTGGCACATCGAATTCGCCAGGGACAATCGAGCTGGCAACTAAGCCAAGTTGGAAAATGGACCGCATTCCTGCTGCCTATTCTGCTCATTACTCAGTGGATCATTCGGATTTGCTTCGCGTGGATTTGAAGAATGAAGAACATCAATATCGGCGGGCTGCACTTGAACGTGGTCGACCAGGGTGCAGGACAACCCCTTTTGCTCATTCATGGTTTTCCGCTTGACCACACGATGTGGCAGTTCCAGATCGAAGACCTTTCACGCGACTTCCGTATTATTGCTCCTGATCTACGCGGTTTTGGAGCAAGTGAGTTGAACGACGCCCCGCTGTCTATGGCTCACTTCGCAGACGATTTGGACCACCTGCTCAGCGCGCTGGAAGTCGATTTACCGGTCACCGTATGCGGTCTTTCCATGGGCGGTTACGTTGCCTGGGAATTCTGGCGCCGTCACCCACAACGTTTAAGCCGCTTGATCCTCTGTGACACACGGGCGGCAGCCGACGATTCAGACACCCAAACAACTCGACGGACTGCGGCCGAACGCGTGTTGCGAGATGGACCTGAATTCCTCGCCAAAATGATGGTTCCCAAGTTGTTCGCCCAGGAAACACTTGAGCAGAGTCCCGTACTGGTCGAGGCAACGCGTCAACTGCTACTGAACACCAGTCCTGTCACTATTGCCGCCGCCCTCAACGGCATGGCAGAACGCGAAGATGCAACCGCCTGGCTATCTGAAATTCACATCCCTACATTGCTGCTGTGCGGCGTGTCTGATTCGATCACTCCCGTTGCTGAAATGCAGCAAATCGCAGCAACATTACCCAACTCACAGTATGCAACGATCCCACAAGCCGGTCACATGGCACCTCTAGAAAATCCACAGGTCTGCAACCGCGAATTGCGTAACTTCCTGAAAGCGTGCTGAGATCCACGACGTCAGCAACTGAGCCGCGGCCAACGTATTCCAAAGGGTCCTAGCGCCCCAAGCCCCTACCCTGCCCAACAAGCTACTGAACGGAAAGCCGAATCCGCTGAGACTTATCGTTACGCTGGAATGACACGAATTGGACTCGCCTCCGAGGGCGCGCCCGCAATTACCCCATTCACCAGCGAGGCACACAAGTTATCGGATGAGATCGAAATTTCGTCACCCGATTGATAGACCCAGTCACGCGTCCCGTAACTTAGTTTACTCGTACCAAAAAAGTGGACATGTACATTGCCTGGATAACGGTGTTGGGCAAATTTGAAATGATGGTCTTCACAGTTGGAGAGGGAGTGACACATGTGCCGTTCACCACTCCACAATTCGCCGCTGTCGTAGATCGTATCGCCGTTACGCAGTACCGTACAACGCAGTGAAAGCTCCTGGAAATCGCAGCCAACGATTAACTCCGGTCCTATCGCACACTGGCGCAGCTTCGATGGCGCCAAGTATAGATAATTCAATTTTTCGGTCGCATGATCTGACCATTCATTTCCCAGCGCGAATCCCAAGCGTCGCGTTTGCCCTGCACGATCAATGACATAACACCCCGCAAATTCTGCTTCTTCTCCGCCATCCTGAGCGTAAGCAGGAAGTGTCAGGGCCTGTCGATGCGATCTCAATACATGGCCATTTCCCTTGTAAAACCACTCGGGAGCGACTCCTCGCTCCTCTCCAGCAGGCTTGCCGTCGGCAACCCCCATTGCAAACATCCGTTTCGAATCCGTCATCTCTACGGATGGCGATTCCTCTGCCGTGTGCATCTCATCGCGTGATTGCATACTACCCAAATGGGTTAGCCCAGTACCCGAGACAAGCGTCCAATGGGGGTCGGGGTGATCGACAGGCAAATGCAAGAATGGTCGCTCGTCATTGGGCCCATTGTTGAGCATCGATAGGTAGTCAAGACGTTCTATCCCCGTGCGCGAGATCGTGTCCCTCAACAGCTCACGCAAGCCACATCCCACGCGCTCGGATTCCTGAAACACATCAATCACCCGTAGCCAATCGGAGCGCACAGAGGTGATATCGCATATTTCGTTTTCTGGCTCCACAACCACACCAAGTCGACGGCCCGCCCCGGGAATCTCAAACTGCACAACCCGCATGTTTACTCCTTGAAAAAAGCCTGTCGGCCATAAAAGGCGGACAGGCTATTGAACAAAAAAAACGGCATTAACGAAGTACCGGGACAACTAGATCAGCTCACTGATCGGCTCGCGATGCTCTAACAGATAGCGAGGCCGTCCCGACAAATCCGGTACCGTGGTGGTCATCGTATCAATTCCGAGCTGTCGGTAGAGGGTGGCAAACACCTCCTGATAATGCACAGGTCGATCTTTGGGGACTTCTCCCAAGCGATTGGTTGATCCAATCACCTGCCCCACACGCAATCCGCCACCAGCGAGCAAACCGCAGGACACCTGCGGCCAATGATCGCGACCGCCACCCTTGTTGATCCGCGGGGTTCGGCCAAACTCGCCCCACGCAACGACACTGACATCATCCTGCAATCCCCGCTCATGCAAATCCTGGACCAACGCGGTAATGCCTTGATCAAAACGTGCTAGTTGCACAGGTAGCCGCGTGAAATTGGCACCGTGTCGATCCCAACTGCCGAAAGAAAGGGTCACACAACGCACTCCGGCTTCGACCAAACGTCGAGCCATAAGAAACTGATCCATGCAATGAGGCCCTGCATCTTCACCAAAAGCCGGAGCCAATTCACCACGACCATAACGGTCTCTGAGCGCCTTGTCCTCCCGCTCCAGATCCATCGCTTCTACCAAACGACTAGACGTCAGCACATCAAAGGCACGTTGGGAAAATGCATCCAAACCATCATACGCCTGGTCTGCCTCACGTCGAAATGCATCAAAACCAGTCAACAAATTTTGGCGTTCGCTCAAGCGATCAAGCGTGATTCCTTGCAGTTTCATATTGGCCAGCCCTGCGCCATCTGGCTGAAACGGCGCATCGGCCTTCCCTAGAAAACCCGGAAACCCTGGGTTGGAATATGGGTTATGACGACTCTTGATGCTCAGACCAACAAACGGTGGAATCGCTCGATCAACTGGACCAAACTTGTTGGAAACGACGGCACCCAACGACGGGCGACCCGATTGGCGTTGACCGGTACTGATCGGCCAACCGCTCATGCAGAGATCGGAAGCATGCTGATCCGGACAACCGTGCAAAGAACGAATGATGGCTACTTTATCCATCATTTTCGAGAGGCGCGGCATATGCTCACAAATCTGCGTACCCGCCAGATTCGTCGAAATGGGTTTGAAAGTTCCACGAATTTCCTTAGGCGCATTCATCTTGAGATCGTACATGTCTTGGTGGGAGGGACCACCAGACAAATAGATCATAATCACCGCTTTATGAGATAATTTTGATCCACTCACACTACCCTGGGACTCTGCCTGGAGTATTTGTGGCAACGACATTCCACCCAGAGCCAAACCACCGATACGGAGAAAATGCCTGCGCGATGCACCATCGCACATGCTGCGGCGCTTACCCAAGATCTCAAGCATGGCGATACCTCCCGAGCCAGACACTACGTGGTATGACAACCGCTCCTGCGGAAGCTTATCGATTCAATAAGCCCCGATGCAATACAAAATCTTAACACACCGAAACGGAAACCTCCAACTCGGGTATTACTGGCTATCGCACTCCTGCCGATCGCTGCGTTAATCGGCCAATAACCAATTAGCCAAAGCGACAGGCACCGTGGCCGCAGGACCGTTGAATGCCTCGATCTGATCCGGCGCACCAGCTGCGTGAAAGACACGACGAGCCAATTCAGGAACGCCCTGGTCTTCACCCGCAACCCACAGACGGTGGGGAGCAGACAAGGCAAGTAGTCCAGGCAAATCGCCATACTTCACTGCACCTGGAAGGAAGTTGACGTCTCTGAAAGAATTCAAATCGACAAATCGAAAACCGTCCGTGTCAACCGCAGCACGCTGTACTTTTCCACCCGTCTGACTCCGCGCAGCCGCAACCAACGGGCCGGCACCATTGACACCCACCAGGTGAATCGTCGCTGCAGCGTACTCATCGTTTCCAACCCAAGCAACTAATGTCAATAAATCCTGGGTGCGTTGGACAAATACCGAGTCGTTGTAGCCATGGGTATAGCCGGCGTAAGGACTCGCAGAGACCGTACGGGACTGCTGCAAGGGCTTTCCATCTATAAGAAACTCGCCCTGGTAAATAAGATCGGCAGCGATGACAGCCGCGCCCCCATTCAACAACGTCTGAATGGCTGCGCGAGGTTTGTTTGCTTCATCATACAGGCCAGCCTTTCCTATACCATCCACCCAAACCACGACTTGTTTATTCCATTCGACGTGCTTGGGAAAGAGCGAAACGACCGGCAATTCCTGTCCGCTCGCTGGCTTGCGCACGAGATCGGTGAACTCAAGATAGTCACCCCGATCCGTCTTGCTGCGCTTCTCGCGTTGCAAGTGGTCCGCAGCCAAATCCTGGTTATTGAGAATGACTCGAAATGCATTACCCACAACCCGTCGATACTCTCGTAACTCCTCGGGATTCGCGGGAACCAGTCGGGCCAATTGGCGATCCGAAACAGCCGACAGATATCGCATTAAATCCAGTTCATACTGAACACCACCCGTCGGTTGCGGGTGCGCTTCGTTCCATACCGTTTTTTCTTCTTTGGTGAGCGGCTCCCAATCTTCTTCCACGATGGGTTCCTTCAATCCCAAATTCAAATACTTATTGAACCAGGAGTACATCACTGCCCTGGTGACATAGTTATAGTTGTGTGGAAAGTGCGTCAAAGATCTACAGAGCACACGCTCCTGAACTCCCAGCATGCCGTACAAAGCTCGTAACTGAGGGTACCCACTGGTCATCATTTCCTTCGTCCAGTCATCCGCCGCGGTCATCGCTTGTGGCCGGGGCGCGAAAAGCGCCGTCAATTCTACGTTGCCAGTACCAACGCGCAACAAACAACAATTCTCACAAGTGCATCCACCCTGCATCGACGTAGATACCATTCCTTGGGGAAAAGAAACAATCGGCCGTGAATCCAGCGCGCCGACCAGTATGGTCTGCGTCCCGCCGCCACTACCCCCGGTCACGCCCACCCGCTGTGCATCGACGTCAGGCAGGCTACACAAGAAATCAAGCGCCCGAATCGAATTCCAGGTCTGCAGCGCCATCATGCTCTGGAGCCGCAATTCAGCTTGCGTACTATAGAGACCCCAACGTTCCTTGGTATCGACAATCGGGCGCTGATCCGGTCGTAAGCGGTGCGGAATTTGAACGCTATCCGCGTATCCCACCATATCGTAAATGAAGGTAACGCAGCCCATTCTTGCCAACTGGGCGCAACGTGCAAGCTTGGGGAAACGACCACTCCCTTCAAATCGTTCGTGACCCTGGACGATAAACTGTCGGATTCCATCAGCACCGTGATCCTGCAACCGACCTCCATGACCGTGCGGACAAAGCACGGCTGGAAGCTTGCCTTTTTTGCCGCTCGGTCGAAAAAGCAAACCGGTGACAAAGTGCCCGGGAACGCTTTCGAAGTAAACCTTTTCGACTGTGAAACCAGGACGTTCCACGCGCCCATGCACAACAACATTGAGGGGTGTTCGTTCCGGTAACGGCCAGAGTCCAGTTGCGACCTGGACTCTTAAACGCAATTGTCCGGCACGCTCCTCCCAAGCGGCTTTGGTCGACGGCACCGCAAAGGGAAAAAAACCATTGAGGTTGGTCAGATCATCCAAGCGACGATCTTGCGGAATCTTGCCCTCAGGGAACACACGCGGACCAGCAGTCTGGCCACTCGTTGTACTGAACAACATTGCCAGGAACAAAGACCACTGAATGGTCGCGATGAACAGAGATCTCCAAATCGATTTCATTTTCGTCTCCTGGTCGTTTCCCGGGGGAAAGTTGGTAAGTCCAGCTCTCTTACTGTTCTGCATTCCGGCCACGGCGTCAAGCAACTATCGAGAGAGATTCACGTTCCTCCATCTCCAGAGAGCTCCCGATTCTCTCCAAAGACAAAACATCGAGACTGAGAGGAAAGACCACTGCGACCCTGACAGCCCCATTTTGAACCAAGTCACCTCCAAACCGTTGCGACCAAACCAAGTCGCGCTCATCTGCCGCGCGTTTGGTTGTTTGGCACTGTCATCAATGATTGCCAGGATCTGACTGATTCGATGCAAACGCCTCTGCACCGGCCACACGAATCCCCCTAGGACTCCTCTAGCTCCCCAAAGGCTGGTGCCAGGAAATCAAGGAGATCACTCGCAATCAAGGAAACTTGTCCAAGTTGCTGGGCTGCCAAGTCACCCGCGCGACCGTGCACATGGACTCCCAGCCGCGCCGCATCCCAACCCGACAATCCCTGACTGATCAAGGCGGTAATCACCCCGGTCAAAACATCTCCCGAGCCAGCGGTCGCCATACCTGGGTTACCCGTCGTGTTTCGAACAGACCGACGGCCGTCGGTAATCAATGTTTGTGGACCTTTCAGCACCAATACAATGTGATGTCGCAAAGCGAGTTTTTCCGCCGCCTCTTCCCCGGTCAACGATTTCAAATCAGCCTGTTCCTGTAACCGTCGAAATTCACCCAAGTGCGGCGTGAGTACGCGCTCGCCGCCCGGAGAAGCAACTCCGTCGCGCCGCGCAGCCAGAGCATTCAGTGCGTCCGCGTCGACAACCATCGGGTTCTGCAGCGTCTGATACAATTCGTCAACAAAAGAAACCAACTCGGGAGACCGGCCCAAACCCGGTCCACAGGCAACGCACGTCGCCCGGCCGGCGAGCGGTACTAACTGGTCAAGATTTGTGGCGGCAATCCGGCCTTCACCGTCTGAATGCAATGGCATCGTCATATAACAAGGTTCAAAGCCGGCTATCGTTTCCAGACAAACGTCGGGAACCGCCAAGGTGACCAGTCCCGCGCCACCTCGCAAAGTGGCTTTTCCGGCCAGGGCAATCGCACCGCCCATGCCCCGAGAACCGCCAATCAACAACGCCCTGCCGTAGTCTCCCTTGTGCGCGGAAGGGAGACGCGGGGCCAGGCGCGGTAAACTGAGACCCGGCACTGGCGGTTGCACACTCATGAGTGAGCAGCCCGATGCTTACGCGACGCTATCAATCCCGCGACGTACCCCGCCTTGAAGCCAGCATCGATATTGACAACGGTCACATTCGCCGAACAACTATTGAGCATTGCCAGCAAGGCGGTCACTCCACCAAAACTGGCACCATATCCCACACTGCTCGGCACACCAATCACAGGACAGTCGACGTAGCCTCCGACAACACTTGGTAAAGCCCCCTCAAGGCCCGCCACCACAATCACCGCATCCGCTCCGTGGATCTCGCCAAGTCGCTCTGGAAGTCGGTGTGGACCCGCCACGCCAACATCTTGAATCAACGTTGTTTCGATACCCATCCATTGCAGAGTCTCACAGCTCTCCTCCGCTACATGCCGGTCCGTCGTTCCTGCCGTGATGACCGCCACTCTACCAGTGACTACTGCCCCTGACTCGGGTCCGGATTCAACAGCAATCCTGAAAGTCCGTGCCAGTTCGTTATAGCGGCCTCGCGGAAAGGTCTCTTGCAGCCCTTCTGCCTGTTCTTCATCAATCCGTGTTACCAATACGGCTTGCTCGGCTTCCAGCAAAGTTTGAACAATTTCTCGAATCACGGCCAGTGACTTACCCTCGCCAAACACCGCCTCGGGAAACCCACATCGAGCTTCACGATTGAGGTCAAGCGTTACCGGGGATAGCTGTTGCGAAACTTCACTGGACAAGCGTGAAACAAGGTCCTCTATGGGCATTTTTTCGCGCGACACATCTTCTCCGATCGGTCCAACGTCTTCAGTTTTCATGCCCCCATACTAACCCGTTTTCCCCAGGGCAGCGACGGGCAGCCAAAATCTCTTGGACTCGCCCTCTTGTCGAGCCACCATCGATGATTGAAAACTAGCAATCTTTCAGTCCCACACTCACGTGCGATCACAGTGAAGGCGTACACTGCAATTCTCAGCGGATCCCAGGTATCGTGAATCGTGACCTGTGACGCGGCAAGCTCTCTCAGGCAATCCATAATAGGTAGTTTGATGAACATCTTTCTCATCGGTTATCGGGGAACCGGAAAATCAACCGTCGCCGAACGGCTCTCAGCCAAGACACAAATGCCCTGGATTGATGCAGATGAGTCCATTGAAACGCTCGCTGGAACCTCGATCAAAGAGATTTTCTCGAAGCAAGGTGAAAGCGCATTTCGAGAACTGGAAACAACCGTACTGGAGAACTTGCGACAACGCGATGGGTGGATTCTGGCCTTGGGTGGGGGAGTCATCGTCCGCAGTCAAAATCGACGCATCCTCTCTCAAACGAACCCCGTCTTCTGGTTAACTGCCCAAGTTGGCACGATCCGCTCACGGCTGGCTGCAGATCCCGTTACGGACCAGCGGCGCCCTGCCCTCACCGCCACTGGCGGCGTTACGGAAATCAAAGAAATGCTAGCGCAGAGAGAACCATTGTATCGCCAATGTGCCGACCACATCGTGCCCACCGATGACCGGACAGCCGACGCGGTTGCTGATCAGATTATCGAGCTCTTGTTGATCGAACCACACACTCAGAACCCTGGCGACTGAACCCTGTCGACTGAACCCTTTCAGACCAACGGAGGCAGACCAAGTGAAATCGCTGGCAATTTCCTGAAGTGTGCTGCTGCCGCGCATCCTGACCACGGCAAGCGGTGCCCAGCAAGGGCTGTAAAACCGACTCGGTGTTCGATTTCGCGCGTGTTGGGTATGCTCTGTAAGGTAGGCAACGTCGGTGCACAATGCTAATTTCCTCGATCACGTTGGGTTTTCCAGTTACTGCGTTACCTGTAACCCGTCGGCCTGACTTATTCCTGTTACCGTGAGTACTCCGGAACACCCCACAGGGCGCTAGTGTGGACTTGATCTTGGACATTACCCCGAATTGGAGATTGGCCTGCCTGTTCGTATTGGGGACAGTCCTGGGCAGTCAAATCAATCGGGGAATTTACCGGCTCGCCTGGTCCCCCCGCGCCATTGGCCCCTGGTCGAAGCCCCACGCGGATGCGAGCCCACGGCGTTGGTTCGACTACCTCCCGGTATTCGGCTGGTTAACCTTACGTCGTGAAAGCCATCTCCACGGTGTCGCCTACTGGCTGCGACCGTGTTCTCTCGAAATCCTGGCGGGCCTTGGTCTGGCAGGGCTCTATTGGTGGGAAGTGCTCTCCGGTGGATTAGTACCTGTGGGACACTGGCAGACCCGATCAATTCCCCAACTTCACGGTCAGTTTCTGTCACATGCACTACTACTAAGTTTGATGACAGTCGCGACATTCATTGACTTTGACGAAAAGACGATTCCTGACACGATCACCGTTCCCGGAACGCTCTGGGGACTTTTTCTTGCTGCCATCCTGCCAGCATCCCCTTTACCAGTTCCGCACCCGAACAACGGTCAAATTGTCACGCTGCTCACAACCACTCCTTACGGCTGGACCAACTGGTTAAACAGTCCCCGTGGTCTACTACTGGGATTGGGGATCTACACATGCTGGTGCGTTGCTCTGGCACCGAAAACATGGACACTCCGATACGGCTGGAGGCGCGCCTGGCCGTTACTGATTGCCAGCATGATCAAGAACGGTCGCTACCGGGTACCGGTGGGATTGCTCTTTGCTGGACTAGCCAGCATTTCCTTAGCCTGGAAGGTGTTGCAACCAGGGTGGCCGACGCTCTTCAGTGCATTGGTCGGGCTGGCCTTTGGTGGTGGACTCGTCTGGTCTGTGCGCATTATTGCCGGAGTCGTACTTGGAAAAGAAGCAATGGGGTTTGGCGATGTCACCTTGATGTCAATGATCGGAGCATTTCTCGGCTGGCAAACCGGGCTGCTGACATTTTTTCTGGCTCCGGGCGCGGCCGCCCTGATCTCCATCGGGCAATGGTGTCTGACCCGAAATCGTGAAATCGCTTTTGGGCCTTACTTGTGCTTGTCCGCGTCGATCTTACTTGTCGGTTGGCGTTGGGTATGGGCCACAACAGGCATGTACTTTGAACTTGGCTGGTATATCCCGTTGTTGATCCTGGTTTCACTCGTGCTGATGTCATTCTTCCTGGGAGGCTGGCGTCTGATTGAAAGCTTCTTATTTTTCCCAAGGGACTCGCGCTAGTTCACTGCTGCAACACCCGGCGCACTGAGATAGTAAATCGCTAGTCGTTTGGGATCACGGTTCAGTGACAGAGTTTTTTTGCGCTACACCAATTCCATTTTGGCGTAGTTTGGTTAAACAATGAGGTGAGAACCACAGCCTTCACACGCAGACTGGCACCTACCTATGCAAACCAGCACAATTACGTCCGCCACCCTTTCCTCTTCAGTGATTGCGGTTCCGCCGCTGGCCCGCAACAGTGATGAAACGCTGAACGCGACAGAAAATGAAAAGCAAATTCGACACCTTGAATCAGGGGGCGTGACAACCCTTCTCTACGGTGGCAATGCTATTCTCTATCACGTCGCCTTAAGTGAATATGCAAGTTTGCTGGAATTACTGGCAACGGCGGCAGCCGAAACCACACTTGTGATTCCGTCCGTTGGCCCAGCGTATGGAACGATGATGGAGCAGGCCACCGTACTTGGCGAGTTCTCGTTTCCCACGGCCATGATCCTTCCTCAACGTGATGTCACCACATCAAGTGGTGTTGCTACTGCCGTCCGCAGGTTTGTGGAAAAGGCGCAACGCCCGGCTCTGCTCTACATCAAACATGAAGGTTACATCGATGTTGCGGATGTCCGTCGTCTGATGGAAGACAATCTGCTCTCTGGAATCAAATATGCAATTGTCCGAGACAATCCCAGTGACGACGACTATCTGCGAGCCTTGACCGACAATGTTGATACTGGACGTGTGGTCAGTGGTATCGGCGAACAACCGGCGTTGCTGCATCTGCGTGACTTTCAACTTTCCGGCTTTACCTCTGGCTGTGTCTGTATCGCCCCCAGCCGGTCAATGGAATTGCTACACGCGCTACAATCCGGAGACTATACAACCGCAGGCAAGATTCAGAGTTCATTCCGCCCGCTGGAAGATCTCCGAAATTCAATCAATCCAGTCCGCGTATTGCATCGCGCTGTAGAGCTCGCGGGTATCGCACAAATGGGCCCGCTGTTGCCACTCTTATCCGATATCGAGCCGGGGCAAATCGCTAGTATCCAAGATGCTGCCTGTCAGCTGCTTGAATGGGAACGGCAGGGCGCGACGTCATCCGTCTCTTGAGTGAAAATCTCCGCGCGAGCGGCCATCTTCTGTTTTGGATGGCATCGCGTTCCTGCGGCAACACATTCAATCAAGGCGTGTCTGCATCTTCGCACCGACTTCGGACACCCGCCTGCCCTGCAACAATGCGCTGACGCACCCAGCACAAATAGATCAGCACACCACACAGGCAAAGGCTCAATGACGTCCACGTCGCGCGAC
>PAQH01000109.1 GCA_002709225.1 Planctomycetaceae bacterium | reverse complement strand
GCGGAACCACCGGCCGCCGATCTCCTGTTTGCGCACCGCATCTTGCCACTCCTGAAGGCCCGGTGCTTCGCCTGCCACGGCGCGGATCCCAACCAGCTGCGGGCGGAATTCGACATGCGCACTCGAGGCGGCCTGCTGCGCGGCGGTGCAAGTGGCGAACCGGCCATCGTACCGGGCCAGCCGGCCATCAGTCCTCTCTACCAGGCCGTCGCCGCCGTCGCGGTAGACCAGTGGCCTGCCATGCCCCCCAAAGCAAACGACCGACTCAGTCGCAGGCAAGTCGCCTCGATCGCCAGCTGGATTTCCGCAGGGGCGCCCTGGCCTGGCGCAGCACGTCTCGCCACTCTGCTGAAGCAACCCAACCCCTGGGCTGAAGAGGATGGTGTCCAGGTCAAAACCAGCGGTGGCCTGTCAGCAGACTGGACCAACCGAACCTATGCACCACAGGACCTCTGGTCCTGGAAACCCATCCAGCGCCCGCCGCTACCGGAACAGGCAGGTCACCCGATCGATCGATTGCTACGCATCGGACTGCCAGAAAACTTGTCACTGGCCCCACCAGCCGATCGGCTGACCCTCATTCGACGGGCTACCTTTGATCTGCTGGGACTGCCGCCCACTCCAGCAGAAATCGATGGCTTTCTGGAAGACGATCAGCCCGGATCCTTCGCTCGACTGATTACGCGTCTGCTCGCTTCACCCCACTATGGTGAGCAGTGGGGCCGCCATTGGCTTGACGTCGTTCGTTATGCCGACAGTGCTGGCTTCGCCAATGACTTTGAACGCCCCAATGCCTGGCGTTACCGTGACTACGTCATTCGCGCGTTTAACCAGGATAAACCCTACGATACGTTTGTCCGGGAACAAATCGCAGGAGACGAACTGACCACGGAAGAGACCGGATCTCCACGCATCGAAGCGTTAATCGCTGCCGGTTTCCTGCGCATGGGGCCCTGGGAACAGACCGGCATGGAAGTCGCTCGCCTCACGCGCCAACAATTCCTGGACGACGTGACCAATTCGGTGGGACAGGTGTTTCTGGGCCATGTCTTGCGCTGCGCCCGCTGTCACGACCATAAGTTTGATCCGATTCCCACGCGCGACTACTACGCACTGCAAGCTGTCTTTGCGAACACCCAGTTCGCGGAAGTCGACGCCCCTTTCCTGCCCGCGGAGAACACCACGAACTTCTCGGCGCATCAAAAGTACCATCGCTTACGGCAGGAAAACAACAAGCACCTGTTGGAGAGCTTGCCCAAACAACAGGTGACCCCGAACGATTTCGGTCGCACTCGTCTGGGTCGAAAATGGCGCACCTTGTTTCGCTGGGGTGCCGACCGTTACCGGCCCATCGCATTCACCGTCTACAACGGCCCCACACGCCTGCGGGTTCGGGTTACGCTGCGCCAACGTCGCCCTCAAGAACCGCTGCCTGCCAATACCGTTGGCGAACAGACTACCATCTTGACCGGCGGCGATGTCTTCGCACCGGCAGATCCGGTGCAGCCAGGTGGGCTCACGGCCACCGGCCTGAAAGCTGACATTCCAGAGACTCTGGCAGGGCGACGTACGGCACTGGCCCGCTGGCTTACGCGGCGAGACAACCCGCTCACTGCGCGGGTCATGGTAAACCGTGTTTGGCAGTATCATTTCGGACGTGGCTTGGCGGGCAACCCGAATAACTTCGGAGCGGCGGGAGAGAAGCCAACACACCCAGAGTTACTCGACTGGCTGGCGGCAGAGTTCATTGCCAATGGCTGGTCCGTCAAACGCCTGCATCAGTTGATCATGACCTCTCAAAGCTACCAGCGCGCCAGCGCGCATCCCGACCCGACCACACTCGCACAACTGGATCCTGCAGCGCGCAGCTACGCGGTGTTCCGTCCCCGGCGTCTGGCTGCCGAAGAGCTGCGCGACACCATGCTGGCTGTCTCGGGCGAACTCAATCGCCAACCCGGTGGGATCCCGGCCCGGCCCGACATCAACCTCGAAGCGGCCCTCCAACCGCGGATGATCATGGGTACATTTGCCCCTAGTTATGTCCCCGACCCCCAGCCTTCACAGCGAAACCGTCGCTCGATCTACGCACTCAAACTACGTGGCCAGCGCGATCCATTTATGGCCACGTTCAATCAGCCTGGAACGGATGATTCCTGTGAGCGCCGAGACGAATCCAATGTAACGCCCCAGGTTTTGACACTCCTGAACAGCCAGGAGTCCGCCGATCGGGCACTGGCTTTTGCAGCGCGGCTGAGCGATCTGAAGACCGGCGCGACGGAAACCGTACAACAGGCCTTCCGATTGGCGCTGGGCCGCGCCCCGGACGCCGCGGAAACGGCAGCCGCGTTGCGACACTGGCAGGAAGCCACCGCCGAGCAGCAGACTCGTACCCCACAGCCTTACGGGTACCCCCGAGAGGTTACACGCCGCGCGAATGAAGAAAACACAGGGGCCACCTTTACCTACACGGAAACACTCTACGAATATCAAGACTATCAACCGGACCTGGAGCCACATCAGGTCGATGCCCGTACGCGTGGCCTGGCGGCCCTCTGCCTCGTGCTCTTCAACACCAATGAATTCATTTACATCGACTAATCACGAGATACAGCGCCGTGATTTCCTGTATGGCCTGCACGCCGGTCTGGGTAGCGTCGCGCTGACTGCGATGGGCGCAACTCCCGCACCTTCCAACGAAGGTCCGGCGATACACTTCCCGGCTGCAAAAGCCCGTCGCTGCATCTTTCTCTATATGGAAGGTGGACCGTCTCATATCGATAACTTCGATCCCAAACCCAAACTCCGGGAACTGCACTTACGCGAATTTCAGCGCTCAGGCGAAGAGCAAAGTGCGATGAGTTCCGGCAAACGCTACTACGTACAGAGCCCATTCACCTTCCGGCGCGTGGGTCAGTGCGGCGCCGCCATGAACACCCATTGGGAACGCCTGGCCGAAGTCGCCGATCGCATTTGCTTTTACCGCGGACTGCAGGTCGAATCAGTCAATCACCCCGCGGCCAACTACCATGTCAACACGGGGAATCGATTCGGGGGTGATCCGGCGCTGGGAGCCTGGGTTCAGTGGGGATTGGGCAATGAAACCGAGAATCTGCCGAGCTTCATCGTGCTACCGGAACTCTCCTTCCCGCAAGGGGGACCAGCGAACTGGTCCAACGGTTTTCTGCCCACCCGTTTGCAGGGAACGGCGTTGCGCCCCAGCGGGTCACCACTACTGAATCTTGCGCCACCACCGGGTGTCACGCGTCGTCAGCAACGCCGCAATCTCGATTTCTTGCAGCGTCTCAATCAACGCCATGCCACGCGTCATCCGCAACACCAACAATTGGCGGCGCGGATGCGGAATTACGAACTTGCCTTTCGCATGCAAATGCAGGTTCCAGACATCGTCAATCTGGACCGTGAAACCAGGCAGACCCACGAACTGTACGGGATTGGAGAAGCCGAAACGGATCATTTTGGACGACGTTGCCTGCTGGCCCGCAAGCTCGTCGAGAAAGGTGTCCGTTTTGTCCAGCTCTACGCCAGTACCTGGGACAGTCACGACTATCTCGCCAAAGCGCACAGGGGACTGATACGTCGCGTCGATCGCCCCATTGCTGGCCTCATCCAAGATCTGGCCCAGCGCGGGCTACTCGATGAAACACTGATTGTGTGGATGGGTGAATTCGGCCGGACGCCAGACAATGGTATCCGTGGAGGTATCAAATACGGTCGCGATCACAATCCCCATGCCATGACCGTCTGGCTGGCTGGCGGCGGAGTCAAGGCCGGGGAGACGATCGGTGCCACCGACGAGATTGGCGCCCGTGCCGTGGACGTGGTCCATCCACTGCGTGACTTGCACGTGACCCTCTTACGACTACTCGGTCTGGATGACAACCGTTTGACTTATTTCCATGCCGGCCGATTCAAGCAGCTCAGCCAGTTCGGCGGTCAAGTCATCCAACCCCTGCTCAACTAAAAAGAGAACCCAACTACGCAGACCATCGTCACCTTGGCCAGCACGGCTGGCCTCCAGACACCCACAAGCAGAAAGCAAACGCCATGACAGCAACACTGGACTGTCCATTTTGCCAGAGCCCGATGGAGCACGGACAAATCTGGATCGCCGGCAAGGGCGAATGGAAGAACCACCTGCGGATTGACTGGGCTGGCGCGGACAAAGAACTGAAAAATAAGTTTTTTACACGCAGCAAGCAGGCGGAAAAAACCCTGTTTAGCGCCGGCAGACAAGGCATGTCGTCTCCCGCGGTCGAAGCTTTTCATTGCAGCAGCTGTGACGCGTTGGTAGCGCACCTTGCGCGTCAGACGTCAGACAACTGAACCGTTCCCGGGAAGACGCCAACAGGAACGGCGCGACACAGCATCGATTCCCGTCCGCGTGGACGTCGAGACTCATCCGCACAATACGTGACCGAAATCTTGCAGTAGATCAATGGATAATTGGCTCGGTGAACTGGTCCACAACGTCATTCGCGACCCGATGTTGTGGGGGATCGCGATTCTGTGGTTGCTAGTCGACCTGTTTTTCCGGTTCAAAACCAAACGTAACCAGGGGGTGGAAGATTGACCAGCGGCGCAGCCGAAGCGGATTGGTCGGCAGCACGGTCACCGCGCGTGAATCGACAAACGGCCAAAGGACGCACACGCTCTGTCGCCACCCTCAACACCGCTGAGACTGCGCAAGACTACCCGCACGTCAAACGCCGTTAGCCCAGCGGGCACTTTCGCCGCGGCGCCCTGCAACGCCTCGGCGGGGATATCGAGGATCAAGGGACCGTGGTGGCGTGGACTCGACTCGATCGACCAAAGTGCCGCTTGGTCCCGTGGGGCTATCTGTAAAACAAGCGTTCCTCCCAGATCAGGGGCGTTCGCGTAGCAATCCAACGTCACCCGCAGCTGCTGTAATGGCCGGGGAGAAGAAAACCGTTGCAGCGCTGTCGCGGTAACGGGGTAACCGCCCTTGAGACCAACCCAAAACGTCCCTTCTCGAAAACCTGCGTGCGTGGGCTGCTGCGTACTGAACGCGCCAAAATGCCGCCACCGCGCCGTCGTAAAATCGTCCTGGTAGGTAAGATTGCCATAGTCATCCTGAACTAACTCGGCGGCACCACCCGGCGCAGGTGGCTGGTGTTCACATTCAATGATCAGCTGGTCGAGGCGGTGGGCAAGATTGCCGGAATCACCCCGCTGCTGCGTCATCCGCAGCGTCACCAGCAGGTCCTGCGCACCCTGCAGCAGCTCAGTTCCAGCGTGTAACTGCAAGGACGCCGACCGTTGTCCCTCTCCATCGCCACCGGTAACCGATCGGACAACCCGCAGCGGTTCCGAATCCGGACCACCACCTGGCTGCTGTAGGGTAATCGTATTCTGGGCCCCCAGTTCCAGCGGCGCAGTAGCCGCCAAGCGAACCTTCACTTTGCGCAAGGGAAAGTACGAATGAAGACGATACGTCAGCGATGTCGCAACGGCCCTCTGAACAACGGTTTCCGTGGCGGTCGGGCGTGGTCGGATCACCAGGAATCCGGGGGGGTGCGGGAGACTGCTCAACTGCAGATCCAAAAATCCCTGGATCGTCGCATCGGAAACAATGGTTCCACTCCTAAAGTCGTCACGGTAGACACTGGGGCTTCCCGGGTCACCGCCGACAGAAATCGAGCGATCTGCCGCGGAAAACTGGGCGGTCGGTAGGGGCAAGCTGCCGCGGGGCAGCGCGTGCATAGCGCGACGTTTGGCGCGGAGAGCCCGCCGTAGCTGGATCATGTCGGGCGTCGCGCTGCTCAACCAAGGATTCAGCGCCCCCGGACCGGCCACACAGAACGGAGCTGTGGAAACATTAAACTCCAGGCAAGTAGCGAATTGGTGCCACTCTCGGTTAATCAAGTCGGTCGTCGTCGGGTACCGCGTCCACTGCGGCCAGTGCGGATCGCTAGCCCAGGGCACACAGATTGCTGGCTTGCCCAACAACACAAAACGCATGGCGTGGCGTCGAAACGCCTGGGGATCCCAGCCGTAAGAATCCCAAATCCAGCCATCGGCCGTCACCGCAGTATCCGGCCCCAGCGGGTCTGAATACCACTGAAACACCGGGATGCCGTAATGGTCGCGAATATGACGAGCCAAGCGATCCATGAGCGCAGCTCGTGACCCAAGATTCTCTTCTTCCAGACAAATTGCCGGAATGGTCCGCGGATACGTGGGAATGCCCGGTTCGGGTTTCAGCCAGGCGTCCACTCGGTCACGACAAACCTCAAATGTGTCACCATTACGGATGCCCGCATAGACTACAAAAACCGAATGCAACCAGTCTGCCGAGGGACGTTCTGCGTGCTCAGACAGTGCCCGACGTTCCTCCCAAAAGCCTCGCTTATTGGGAAACGTATCGCCCAACGGCAGCTTGGTCAGGCTGTAATCAAAATACAGCGGCGGTCCACCCGCGTAGACTCCGATCCGGTGATAACCAGGGTCGCGATAGGCACGCACAGGCTCGGCGGCGGCGGCCAGCTGGACCATCAACCCGCCGCAGATAGCGCCCAGTACCAACGTTAGGGTCGAAATCCTCATCAGCGCACCTCGGCCACTTCGGGGAAATGGAGTCGCACTGTGTATTCTCACGGGTATTCTCACGGGTATTCTCACGGTTGGGTACTCTGGTCCACAAGTGCGGCCGCCGCGTCCCGCCACCGCACATACATCCTCAGACCACAGGCACGCGATGTTGTGATTTTCCAGCTGCCCGACTATAAAACGACACGTCCCCTGTAATCAACGCCGTGTGTCGCGTTGTGTCCACCACCACCCGCTGAGGAGCTGTCCGCCATGCTGCAAGTACGTTTTGGGCCCCCAGGACACAATTGTGCGGGAATCCGACGACGCAACTTTCTAGAGATCGGCAGCCTCGGCGTGGCTGGACTGAGCTTATCCAGGCTGCTGGCTTCTCGAGCCCAAGCTGCTCCCGTCGCTCGCTCCCAGGAGACCTCCGTGGTCTGGTTGTGGCTCAACGGCGGTCCCACTCATATCGAGACCTTCGACCCCAAGATGACGGCGCCGGCCGAATACCGCAGCGTCACGGGGGAAGTCAAAACCACGCTTCCCGGGATCACCCTGGGCGGTAACTTTGAACGCCTCGCCAAACAAACCGACAAGCTGGCGTTCGTACGCTCTTTTCGTATCCCCAGCAGCAGCCACAACGTCGGTTGCTTTTGGGTCAACACGGGGTACGCCCCCCGCAACCGACCTTCGCTGGGTTCAATCACCTCGCGTGTTCGCGGACCCAACCATGCGCGTACCGGCATGCCAACTTACGTACAAATGGGCCGGATTGGATTCAATGACGATGCGCCCAGAATCCCCGGACCCGCCTGGCTCGGTAAGTCCTATGCCCCCTTCACACCCAGTGGGCCGGCCCGCGACAACATGAAACTGGCCACGAAGGTCTCGCAGCTGGAAGACCGCAAATCGCTGCTTGCCAGTCTCGACCAGTTGCGCAGAGAAACCGATGCGCGCGGCGTGATCGAAGGCATTGACGGGTTCAATCGACAGGCGCTCAACTTGATTCTCGGCAAAGCGCCTCAGGCATTCGATCTGGCCAAAGAGGATCCCGCGGTCGTCGCCCGTTATGGTGACGGCCTGGGGGCTTCGATGTTGACAGCGCGCCGCTTGTGTGAAGCAGGTTGCGGTTTCGTCGCCGTCTCCCTCCAAGGCTGGGATATGCACGGTAATGTCAAAGGCGGCATGAATAGCCGTGGACCCCAAGTGGATCGGGCGGTGTCGGCCTTCGTCGAGGATATTTACCAACGCGGATTGGACCAGAACATCTTGCTGGTGATCTCCGGTGAATTTGGTCGTACACCACGAATTAACAAGAATGCGGGACGCGACCATTGGGGGCCGTTGAGTACGCTGGCGTTGTCTGGTGGTGGTCTCCAAGTGGGACAAGTGGTCGGCGCGTCTTCGGCGAAGGCAGAAGTGCCCCAAACGGGCTTGGTCACTCCGCAAGATCTGATGGCCACTGTGTTCCACGTACTCGGCATCGCGCCGGAAACCTCATTCCAGGACCCCAGCGGCCGTCCGATCCCGATGCTCGATGACGGCCAGCCGATTCCTGGACTGGTCTGAATTCGGGACAAGCGACACTTCGCCGTAGTTGACTCCACTTCCGAGAGCTGCGGCTCCGCGTCGGCAGTCGCCGTCCCCCCAAGGTTCGGTCGCGGGTACATTGTTGCCCCGACCGAGACGCGTTAGGGTGTCAACTAGACCGTCCGGTACCGCACCTCTGGCCGCAAGGATCGATTGATCGTGCCACACCCCGTCGCCCGCCGCGATTTCTCAATGTACGTCACGGCCGCAGTCGTCCTCTGGACTTTCAACACGTTGGGGACCTCCGTTCTGATCGCCGCCGAAACTGTCGACATCGCTTCGGTCCCCGCCGATTTGCAAGTGCCCCGGCTATCAGCGAGGCCACCGGGTGCGGGACGGCGCGTGAAGGCTCGCCTAGCAGGATACGAAACGACAGACATCTACCACGTGATCTACTTGCCCACGGACTGGGTGCCGGGGAAATCCTATCCAGTGATCGTCGAATTGGCAGGCAACGGACCTTACCGCAGCCCGTTTGGCGATGTCAGTACCGGCCGGCCGGAGGGGAGTAAATTAGGCTACGGCCTCTCGGCGGGTGAAGGCTATCTCTGGTTTTGCCTGCCCTATCTGAAGGCAGATGGGCGTACCATCGCCACCCAGTGGTGGGGCGACCGCCCGCATTACGATCCCCAACCCACGCTGAACTACTACAAACAGGCAGTACCGGAACTCTGCAAAGCCTATGGTGGCGACCCAACCCGCGTGGTGCTGACGGGATTTTCGAGGGGCGCGATTGCCTGCAACTACCTGGGACTCTATGACGACGAAATTGCCCGCTTGTGGGCGGCCTTTGTCCCCTACAGCCACTACGACGGTGTGTACGAAAACTGGGGTTACCCACAGGCGGACCGGAAATCCGCACTGGACAGACTGCGGCGTCTGGGGCAGCGTCCCCAGTGGATTGCGCAAGAGCAGGGCCCTACTGCGGCGCAAGGGCTGACCGCCACGCGGCGGTATCTGGCAAGTACCAAAGTCCCGGGTCGTTTTACTTTCCAGGAAACAGGCTTTCGCAACCACAACGACGCCTGGGTACTACGTCCTTCAGTAGCCCGCCAGGCGCTGCGCCACTGGCTGCAGCAAGTCGTCCCATCAGGGCAACGCCCGGAACAACGTTGAAAATCTCGGTAAGTCAGCCGCGGCCAACCCGACGGCTACGCTACGTTCAACCCATCAAATTCACGTCCGGAGACCGCAACGCATGAGTTTCAAAGGAACACCCCAGAATCAGGTCGATCGGGATTTTTTCCAACGGGAGCTCGATTCGTTTCTACCCGATCGGATCTACGACGCGCACTGTCACTTGTGGCGAGAATCCTGCGTTGCCTGGGCGATTCCCGGTGGCCCACCCGATGTGGGACTTAGCGAATACCGCGCCTTGATCGACCAGATCCACACCGGGCGTCCGACCAATGCGCTGTTCATCCCCTTCAGTGCCTCAATGCAAGATGAAAATCTGAGCGCAGCCAACGCCTGGGTCGGCGAACACACGGCGCCCGATCCCGCCAACCGCGGCATCTTCTTTATCAAGCCACAAGATGACCCCGAGTGGGTTCGGCAGCAAGTACAACAGCTTGGTCTACATGGGCTGAAGTGCTACCACACCATGTCAGGCGTCGATCCGACCTGGGAAGCGGATATTCAGGCCTACCTCCCCGAAGCGTTGATCAAAGTCGCGGATGAGGAAGGCTGGGTGATCACGCTGCATATGGTGAAGTCCCGCTCTGTGGCCGATCCCGCGAACATTGCCTGCATTAAACACTACTGCCAGACCTACCCGAATATGACGCTCATTCTGGCGCACTCAGCACGCGGTTTCCAACCCAGCCACAATCTCGAGGGGTTACCGCACCTGGTCGGTCTCGACAACCTCTATTTCGATACCAGCGCCAACTGTGAGCCGATCGCCCATCAATCGATCATGCGTATTATCGGTCATGATAAGCTCATGTATGGCTCGGATTTGCCTGTCAGCCACCTACGCGGCAGGTCGCTATCCGCGGGCGACTCCTTCCTGTGGCTCTACGAACAGTCCCCTGTGTGGGGAGAAAAACACACCCGAATCGACCCGGTTTTGGCGGGCTTGGAACATCTGCGTTCATTGAAATGGGCCTGCTGGTCAGAACGACTCACGGACAACCAGATCGAAGACATTTTCTGGAATAACGCGGCGCGGTTGTTGAATGTGTAACGGGTCCAGGCACCCGCGGCGATGCCTGCGAAGATCGTCTCAGCGAGAGAGAACCGATGCGAAACCTGCAAATGTGGTTGTTACTAGTGTGCATCTCGGCCGGCACTGTCCGCGCCCAGACAGACGCACAAGTTGATCTGGGGGACGTCACCGAAACGCACGTGTGGGTTCCCATGCGCGACGGCAAACGGCTTTCCGGCTACCTCTATCTACCGTCGGGAAAGGGGCCGTTCCCAGGCTTGTTCGAACAGCGTTACGCAAACCTACGTGGCCGCACGACGCGTCAACTGGCGGCCCGCCTAGCGGCGACAGGCTATGGTGTGCTGCACGTCAACTTCCGCGGCGCGCAACAATCAGAAGGTACCTGGGTCGGGTACCGAGCCCTGGCCTGGGGAACGTTACAAGATGGCTACGACACCTGTGAGTGGCTGGCAGCTCGCCCCTGGTGCACCGGGAAAATCGGCACCTTCGGCAGCTCACAGGGGGGCTTTGCGCAGAACTTCCTCGCCGTGACTCGCCCGCCACACCTCACCTGTCAGTACATGGTCGACACTGGACTAAGTCTCTTTCAGGAAGGCTACCGGTTGGGTGGTGCCACACGCCCTGACCGATTCCAAGGAATGGAGGCGGTCTGCCGTATTCCCCAGCACAATCAGGACCTGATGAGCCAGTGGTTCGCCCACCCGCACTACGACGCGTATTGGGAAGCGGAAGATTGCGCGCGCCACTTCGACCGCATGAATGTCCCCTGCCTGACGATCGGCAGCTGGTTCGACTTCATGAACCAGGGATCGATTGCCAGCTTCCAGGGGCGCCAGCACCGTGGCGGACCTCAATCACGGGGACAACAAAAATTGCTAATTGGACCTTGGTTACATGGGCGCCGAAACAAAGGACACCAGGTCGGCGAATTGCGTTTCCCCGAACATGCCGCGATTTCCGTACACGACTCCATGGTCGCCTGGTTTGATCAACACCTGAAAGGAAAACCAGCGTCGACGGCGCACAAGCAGGGTCCCGTGAAGTACTATGTGATGGGCGCCGCTGGCGAACCCGGAGCTCCCGGGAACCTCTGGAGGTCCGCCACGGACTGGCCCCCCCCCGCCCATACCACACCACTGTATCTGGGACCACTGTATCTGGGCGCCGATCGCAGTACAGGTGGCGTATTACAACAGGCCGAGCCAACCGATCCCGCAGCCAGCACCAGCTACCAAAGCGATCCCCAACATCCCATGCGCATTCCCGGCCGGTCCTTTCCCGGCGCGCGAGACGCGCGACCCTTTGAGACCCAGAGCGACGTGCTGACCTTCACTTCTAGCACCCTGGAGCAACCGGTGGAATGGACAGGACCGGTCGAGGCGGAACTCTACTTTTCTTCCACCGCTCGTGACACCGACCTGATTGTCCGTGTCTGCGACGTCTATCCTGATGGTCGCTCCATCCTGCTCATCGGTTACCCTTGGCGATTACGCTACCGTGAAGGGTTCCGCCAAGAAGTGCTCCTCTCGCCTGGTAAAGTGGTCAAAGTTCGGTTTCGCGTGGGCTGGTTGAGCCAGATCTTTAACCGCGGTCATCGCATCCGTGTCACCATCGCCAGCACGGGAGCACCACTCTACGAGCCCAATCCGCAAACAGGACTGCCACTGACGGTGGAGTTTCCGGACAACACCGTCAGTGCGGTCAACACCATACACCACAACCGTCAGCATGCATCGCGAATTCTGGCTCCTGTGATCACAGACCAGGCTCGCAAGAATCTGTGATTCTGCTGCCACGAACGGTTTTGCGACACCACCCCGATCTCCACATTCTGCCAGCGACCGCGTTCTCCAAGTACCCGCGTGAAAGGACACCTGATGAGCGACAATGATGCACAACGACTTCCCTTCGGGGCGGATGACCTGCGTTTACCCGATGCCCTGCGTGGTCCGCTGCGCGAACACCTGGCCGCGCTCAAGGCAAACTATCTGGACCGTGGCTGGGGAATGCGCGTGGGCTGGGGACAACGGCCGGCGCTAATCGTGATTGACATGGCCCGTTACTGGCTCGACCCCGATCTACAGATCGGTAGTAATCTGGATAGCGTAATGGAAGGTACCTGCCAGGTGCTGGCCGCCGCGCGGCGGGCCGCAATCCCGATCTTCTTTACCTCGCTCGCCTGGGATCCTGCCGACCCGCCGAGCCCACAGAATCGGAAATTACAATGGTCAGTCCCACCGGATCAGGCCGCCGAACTTTTCGCACTCGATCCACGACTGGAGCATCGGCCGGAAGAAAAAATCGTCTACAAACGCTATGCGTCGTCATTCAAAGGGACCAATCTCCACGAGATGCTCACTTCGCTCTCGGTCGATACATTGATCGTCACGGGCATCAGCACCAGCCACTGCGTCTACGCAACGTGTCGCGATGCGGTCGATAGTTTTCGTGTGATCGTACCTCGCGAGGCGATCGGAGAACGCTGCGAGGTGATGCACGAAGTCAATTTGCTCGACATCGATATCGATCTGGGAGATGTCACGCCCGTGGCCGACGTTGTGTCCCAATTAGACCACCTCGTCCCCCCAGCCAGCGAGTAACTCGACCCACTTCGATCAGCGGGCCGGCAACCTCTGGAGGAGGCGTCGCCCGCTGGGCGACATTCGTTTACAAGACGCAGCGAGCACGAGAGATTGCGGGGGCCAAGACGGACTTCCAATCGACCATAGTCGGTCGAACTCCAACGCAACTTGGCGGCGATCAGGATCGCCAGAAAAACAATCAGCAACAAGATACCCACCACTGCCACCTTCAACAATTCACGAGTCTCTCGGTCGGCCGCCGCCCGCTGACGTTTCGCTATTTCTTCAGGTCTCTTCACGCCGTTACCCATACACCCCTGCCTGCAACACCATTCCGCGTGCGTCATTCGACGAACCGGCGAGCATTTGCATCGCCAAACGCAGCGATCCATCCGCCCCAGAATCGTTGTTTCCTGTAACCGCACACGGGCATTTCGTCAGCTAAACATGAAAGTCCCGCGCCACTGGCCAGCCGACAATGCTATCGTCTCGTCCTGTAGATTGATATAGAGTGGTTTCACCCCAACGTGTCCCGCTGCAGGGAACGCGAGTGTCACCACAATCCCCAACACAACGTGGATTCATGCAGTCACCACTTCGCTGGCAGCGGACTCGCTGTGCGCTACCACTGCTGTTCTCGCTGTTTACCATACTGAACTCACAATGGCCGGTCGTGCCGGGCATTTCCAGTGCCTGTCAGGCCGAGCACCCGCGACCGCAACTCTCAGCAGACAAGTTGTTTGACCCAGCACACCTGGTCAATGTGGAGATTGAGTTATCCCGGGACGACTGGAACACGCTGCGACACCAGACCAGGGCACTGGCCCTCTCGCTGGGTAAAACCCCTGCAGCCCGCCCGTTCCGGTATTTTCCTGGGAACGTTACGGTCGATGGCGTCTTGATCCGGAACGTCGGTATTCGCAAGAAGGGATTTCTCGGCTCACTGAGCCAAAGCCGCCCTTCGCTCAAGATCAAGTTTGGAGAATTCCAGCAACAACAACCGATCGCCGGTCTGGACCGGCTGACACTCAATAACAATCGACAGGATCGCTCACTGGCCAGCCAATACCTTTGCTACCGTTTCTTCAATGAAACCGGGACGGTTGCCTGTCGCTGTAACCACGCCAAAGTGACGGTCAATGGAGAGTACCTCGGCATTTACTCCCATGTCGAAGCAATCAAGGCCCCCTTTCTGGAGAACCGTTTTGACGACGCTTCGGGAGACCTTTACGAGGGCACCGTGGCCGACCTGTGGCCCGATTCGTTTCAACGATTTGAACTGAAAACCCGGCAATCCTCGCACGCTCCGCTCGCACAACTGGCGGACTTGCTGGCTCAGGAACAGCTCGACCTGCAGGCAATTGGTAAACTGCTCGATGTCCCGGCATTCGTCAAGTTCTGGGCAACCGAGAGCCTGCTCGGGTTCTGGGACGGCTACACAAACAACCAGAACAATTTTTTCGTCTATCGCAAACCGGCCAACTCGAAGCTCTACTTCCTGCCCTGGGGTGTGGATTGTGCGTTCACCAATGCGATGCCGCTGCCTCCCTTTATTATCAGGCCCAAATCGGTCTATTGCCGGTCGTTGCTCGCCAACCGCTTGTACCGCCTGCCGGCTATTCAACAGCAGTACCGTGAAACGCTGTTGTCGTTGCTGCAAGACCACTGGCAGGAATCCCAGTGGAATGCCGAAATCGATCGGCTGGAAACCCACTTGGAAAACAACCTGCACCATAGCCAGCGGGACTTTTCTAGGAACCTGCAGAGGGTCCGCCAGTTTGTTATCGGGCGAAGGAAAGTCATCCAAAAGGAACTCGCAGAGTGGCCCCTGGAAATCGCGAAAGGTCCCCGCGAACCGCTCTACTTCAAGCCGCTCGGCCAGGCCACCGCGACATTCAGCACCCAATGGTATGCCCAAGAGCCAGAAGACCCACTCCATACAGGACAACTCGAACTAAACCTGTCAATCGACGGCCAAGCGGTCCAATTCAAAGACCGGCAATTGGGGATCCACGCCAGATTGGGTGACCGCGATTTCTCCGGTAATCGGCCCGCCACGCTGGTCATCACCGGCAAACGGGCGTCAGACGACAAACAGATCACGCTGGCGGCCGGCCTGCCCGTCACCGAATTCCGGCCCGCCACCGGGAACCGCTCCCTGGTCCAGGGGTATTATGTTGCGGGAAGCACCCAGGGCTTGCTGGCGCTGTTTTTCCGTCCCCAGACAGAAACCCTGGCGGGGCACATCCAGCTGGAGCAAGCATCCACCGAAGTAGGCGCCCCCGTCAGCGGCACCATCGAATTGCAGATCCTGAAAATGGCGGGTGGGAAAGTGCGCAAATTCGCCCATGATTTGCTCCTCCGCAGAACCAAGGAATGAATGTGACGCTACACCCAGAAGCGGTCAAGTTACTGGCCGAGTTGGATGCCCTGAATCTGCCGCCCCTATCCGCGGTTTCCCCTGACGAAGCCCGCCAACGCCTGGCCACCCCACTGGGGCCACTACCCGAATTACCAGGAATCGACGACCGGGAAATCGCGGGGACGACCTCTCCAATACGGGCACGGATTTACCATCCCACTCGGGAGCCTGCGGAACCATTGAATCTGATCGTCTTCTTCCACGGCGGCGGGTGGGTCGTTGGCAATCTTGACTCGCACGACGGTGCCTGCCGGCAACTCGCTATCGCGGCGCACGCGGTGGTTGTCTCGGTGGACTACCGCCTGGCACCCGAGTTCCCTTTCCCCACCGCCATCGAGGATTGCCTAGGGGGACTGCTGTGGGCCAACCAGTGCCGAAGGGAATGGGGTGTCGAGGGCGCTGTCTGTGTTGCCGGTGACAGCGCCGGCGGCAACCTGGCGGCGGTAGTCGCGATCCGCGCCCGCGCTCGCGCAGACATCCAACTCGCTTACCAGGTGCTACTCTACCCGGTCACCGATTGCGACCTGGAAACAGAATCCTACCGTTTGTTCGCCGAAGGTTACGGACTGACACGCGACTCGATGCGTTGGTTCTGGCGGCAATACTTAGGAGAACACGACTGGGCGGACCCGGAAGCTGCGCCCTTACGGTGCAGCTCCCTGGCAGGCCTGCCACCCGCCTACGTGGTGACCGCCGAATACGACACGTTACGAGACGAAGGTGAAGCGTACGCGGACCGGCTCCGTGAGGCGGGGGTCCCTGTCACGCGTGAACGGGTGGCCGGAGTCCTCCACGGCTTCATGCTGCACGGTCACCGCTTTGACGAGGTCCAGCAAGTCAATCACCGCATCGGGCAAGCTATCCGTCAACTCGGCGCCTCCTCGGCGCCCGCTGCGTCCTTCCCCACGGCACCAGCCGTCTGACCCGCCCCGACAGGAACACGAAACCTACGCCAAAGACCAGTCGCTGGAGTTCCTCGATGCCGTTGCAGAAGCCACCACATCCGCTCTTGCTAGTCGAACTACTGTCTCTGGCCCTGTACCTGCCGCCGCATCTCGCTCCGCAGACCGCGACGGGCGGTGAGACGGTCGACATCGGCAGCCGACGCGAGTTGCTGCTCGACGAGCATCTGATCGAACAGCTTACTGGCAGGGCGCGTTTGCGTCTTCATCATCCAGTGCCAACCGATGACGTGTTCGTGCATGACACGCCGTGGGAGGGAAATCGCACACTTTACTATACGATTTTCCAGGACGGCGATCGTTACCGGATGTACTACCGCGGTTCACAGATCGAAACGACCGCCAACGGGTATTCGATTCCCTACAACGTCACCTGTTACGCCGAAAGTCAGGATGGAATCCACTGGACCCGTCCCGAGCTGGGACTGGTGGAATTTCGTGGGTCCAAAAAAAATAACATCCTCTTGTCCGGCGAGATCTGTCACGCTTTTGTGCCCTTCAAGGACAGCAATCCCGCCTGCCTTGAGGAACACCGCTACAAAGCCATTGTGGCAATCTACAAACCACAGCGAGGTCTCCATGTCTATTCCTCGCCCGACGGAATTCGCTGGGCGCCAATGCACGATGCACCAGTGATCACGACAGGCTATTTCGACTCCCAGAACCTCGCGTTTTGGGATACCGTGCGGCAACGCTATGTCGGTTTTCATCGCGCGCTCCGAGGCGGACCGGGTCAAATCACACCGGCCAGCAAAGAAACATCCACCAAAGACGTGATGACCGCGACTTCCACTGACTTCGTCAACTGGTCGCAACCGCGTTGGTTGGAATACTCAGACGAGCGGTGGATCCCGTTCTCCTCCCAACCATCTCCCACATCACCCTATGTGCAGCTCTACACCAACCAGATTCAACCCTATCACCGGGCGCCCCACATCTATCTGGGATTCCCAACGCGTTACGTCGACAGCCGCTCCACCTTGACCGATCTCAACAGGAAACTCGCCGCCAGCGTCAAGTACTTTGGCGCCGCTTATTCCGACGGAGGCCTGATGAGCAGTCGAGACGGCCAGCGTTTCAAGTTCTGGGACGAAGCGTTTATCCGCCCGGGAAACCCCGCGCGAAAACGCTGGGTCTACGGCGATAATTTCCAGTCGTGGGGCCTGCTCGAAACCCAATCCGACATCCCCGCTGCCCCCCACGAACTTTCGCTCTACGTTAATGAGGGGTTCTGGCGGCAGTGTAAATTGCGTCGCTATCGACTGCGACTGGATGGCTTTGTCTCCGCGTTTGCCCCACTGCGGGGAGGTGAGTTGATAACTCGCCCGATCGTCATGTCCGGGACACGCCTGACCTTGAATCTGGCAACCTCCGCGGCAGGAAGCATCCGCGTCGAAATCCAGACTCCCGCAGGTGAACCACTCGACGGGTATCAGGCGGCAGAGTGCCGGGTGTTGTTCGGCGATTCCCTGCAGCGCGTCGTCGAGTGGAATCGAGGCAGTGATCTGAGTGCTTTGTCAGGTGTTCCCCTACGGTTGAGGATCCTGCTCAAAGACGCCGACCTGTACGCGTTTCAATTCACACCTTGACGGTCGCCACGTCCATCCGCTCCCCCTGAGGGCCCTCGCTATTTCAAACCGCTCTCCGTTGGGACCAGGAGACCACAAGAGACCTCCAGCGGAGGCGCCACGCCTGAACCACAAAAAATGGGCACAGCGCCGCTGGTTCGCCTGGGCAACACCGATCGACTAGAGTATAGCCAGAGTCTCTTTGGCCAAAAGGTGCAAACTGGATTGGTTATGCGTCTGTGGTTCGTACTCCTGACCGGGTTGAGCGTCAGCTGCGCAACCCCTGCTGCAGACGCCCGTGCCGCCGCGCCCCAGGGGCCCACCAGCAGCAGGCACTGGGCCTATCAGGCTGTTACGCGGCCGCCACTCCCTGACATCGATCAACTGGCCAGCGTTGCCAACCCGGTCGATCAGTTTGTCCTCGCTCGACTCCGCCGCGGGCAACGGACCTTCACGCCCTCGGCCCCCCGCGCGGTCCGTCTGCGACGCGTAACACTGGATTTAATTGGCCTCCCACCAAGTCTCGACGAGGTCGACCGCTTTCTTGCTGATCCGCGCCCCGACGCCTGGGGCCGGGTTATCGATCGCCTGCTCGCTTCGCCAGCCTACGGCGAACACTGGGGGCGCTATTGGCTCGACCTGGCCCGTTATGCTGACACCAACGGTTACAACATCGATGTGCAGCGCCCGATCTGGCCGTACCGCGACTGGGTGATCAATACCCTCAACGCGGATCTCTCCTTCGATCAATTCACGGTGTCACAAATCGCGGGTGACCTGCTTCCCGCAGCCACGCCAGCGCAACGGATCGCCACCGGATTTCACCGCAACACCATGATCAACCAGGAAGGTGGTGTCGACCCGGAAGCCGACCGCGTCAAGACGATTGTTGACCGCGTCAACACGACAGCCACCGTCTGGCTGGGAACCACTTTAGCCTGCGCGCACTGCCACGATCACATGTACGATCCCTTTACACAACGTGAGTTCTTTGCGTTCTACGCGTTCTTCAACCAGACACAAGATGTTGCGGGTGGCGTCCCCAATAGCAGCCTGGAACCGCTGCTCCGTATTCCCTCGCCCGAACAACAGATGGAATGGGACCGCCTGCGGAGCGCGCTGGCCCATTTGCCTGAAGGGCAAACCGCCGCGCGGGAGAAACTGCGTCAGGCGGAAACCGCGTTATTGGAATCGATACCCAACACCATGGTACTGCAAGAGCGGTCCCAACGGCGTATCACACGGGTGCATCTGCGCGGTGACGTCGGCAACCCAGGAGAGGTCGTCACTCCGGGGGTCCCGGCAGTCTTACACTCCTTTGCCGCCGTCGTGGGTCAATCGAGGCCGCCCAATCGGCTCGACCTGGCGCGCTGGCTGGTCGCCAGCGACAATCCACTGACAGGTCGCGTCACGGTAAATCGCTATTGGCAACGTTTCTTCGGCACCGGCCTGGTCACGACTAGCGACGACTTTGGGAAGCGTGGCCACAGCCCCTCGCACCCAGCGTTGCTCGACTGGCTGGCACGTGAGTTCGTCGATACGGGCTGGCGTGTCAAAGCGATGCACCGCCTCATCGCGACCTCGCGAACCTACCAGCAAGCTGCTCGCGGGCCACACCGAGAGGAAAGCCTGAGGCCGGCCCAGTCCTCCCAGCAGGGCCCGTCACTGGCTGGGCCCTGGTGGGACCACGGACCACGATTTCGTCTGGCTGCCGAGACGATTCGGGACCTCGCCCTGGCCGCCAGTGGTCTGCTGAATCGCCAGATCGGGGGACCCAGTGTCCACCCACCGCAACCGGCCGGTTTCTGGCTCGAGTTCGGTACACGGGGGTTCGGCATGGAAAAGTGGCCCACTTCCGCGGCTGCCGATTGCGCGCGCCGCGGCCTGTACACGTTCTGGAGACGTACCACGGTCTACCCAACTTTTGCCATCTTAGATGCGCCGAGTCGCGAACACTGTACTGTACGCCGGCCCCGTAGTAATACACCCTTGCAGGCGTTGAGTACTTTGAACGACCCGGCCTTCTTGCAGTGTGCGGCAGCACTTGCACTACGGGCCATTCGAGCGGACCACCCCAACCAGGCAGATCGCATCGTCTTCGCCTTTCGCTTGTGCCTGAGCCGGCGGCCCCAACCAACAGAACTGGCGCGGCTGGTCACGTTCTACGAACAACAGCTGGAACATTATCGCAACCACAGTTCGGAGGCTGACAAGTTAATCCGTGCGGTTGGCCTCTCACCGATTACCCAAATCGACAGACGTCAGTGGGCTGCCTGGACGATCCTCGCCAGCCTCCTGCTGAACCTCGACGAAACCATCACCAAGGGATAGGACCTTGAACCACAACGACGGTCGCTTTCCCGACAGCGGGCCCGCCCCCGCTTCTTACAGCTGCGACGCGACAACTGCCGCGGAGCCCGCGGCGCGGCGTCACTTTCTCAGTCGTACGACCGGCGGGTTCCTCGGGGCGCTGGGCCTGGCCTCGCTCTTGAACCGCAATCCGGGTGCCGCGCGCCAACCGCCAGAACGCCACCAACCGCTACCTGTCCAGACACCCCATTTCGCCCCCCGCGCCAAACGGGTGATCTGCCTGTTTATGCTCGGCGGCCCCTCTCAGTTCGAGCTGCTCGACCACAAACCTCGCTTGAACGCCTTGCACGGCACACCCGTCCCAGCCGACCTGGTTCGTGGCGACCAGTTCGCCTTCATCAAGGGTACTCCCAACCTGGCGGGTTCCGCGTTCCGCTTCAGGCGACACGGTCAGTCCGGGGCAGAGCTATCCGAACTCTTGCCTCACCTGGCGTCCGTCGCGGATGATCTGGCGATCGTGCGATCAATGCACACCGAGGAATTCAATCACGATCCCGCAGTGATGTTCTTCAACGCGGGGTCGGCATTCACAGGGCGCCCTGCACTGGGCGCCTGGCTGACCTACGGATTAGGAAGTGAAAGTGAAGAACTTCCAGGTTTTGTCGTGCTGGCGTCGGGAGAACCGGAGGGTCCGCCGGTAGGATTCCATCACTGGACCAGCGGTTTCCTGCCAACCGCACACCAAGGAGTCCGGTTTCGCGGAAATGGAGATCCGGTGCTGTTTCTCTCCAATCCACCTGGAGTCAGCCGCCGCACACGACAACAAACGATCGCGGCCTTGCGCGATTTGAACCAGATCCAACAGAAAAACATCGGTGACCCGGAAATTGGCGCCCGCATCGCTGCGTTCGAACTGGCTTTTCGGATGCAAACCAGCGTTCCCGAATTGACCGATCTGGGGCGCGAATCCGCGACCACCCTACGTCAATACGGCGCGCGGATCGGACACGGATCTTTTGCCAATAATTGTCTGCTGGCGCGACGTCTGGTCGAGCGGGGTGTGCGTTTTGTCCAGCTCTACCATCGCCACTGGGATCACCACGGATTTAATGACCAGGACCAGAATGTCCTGCACGCGCTTCCCCAGCGGTGCCGAGAAGTCGATCAACCGGCCGCCGCGTTGATCAAGGATCTGAAACAGCGTGGGTTGCTCGACGAGACGCTCGTAATCTGGGGTGGAGAATTCGGGCGTACTCCGATGGTCCAACAGGCACCCACGCCAACGCGGCTGGGCCGGGATCATCATCCGGGCGCATTCAGTATCTGGCTCGCGGGAGGTGGCATCCAGCCAGGTACGCTCGGACGGACCGATGAACTGGGATATCGCGTCGTCGAGGACGGTGTTCACATCCACGACCTCCATGCCACGCTGCTCCACCTGATGGGGCTCGACCATACCGCTCTGGTGCACCGTCACCAAGGGCGTGACTTTCGGCTGACCGACGTCGCCGGGCAAGTGGTAAAAAAATTACTGGGATAATCGTGCCCCGGCCCTCGCTGGGAGAGTGATACGACGGCTCGCTGCGTAGCTGCTGTAACACCACTTAGCTGGATGGCTTGGTGAACACCACCACGTCTTTCCCCGCTACCACGAACTCAGCACGCCACCGCTGAGCCAACCAGACGAACGTTTCCAGCGCAAAGAAACAGACGTGCGTCGGATCCGCTTTATAGTGCCATTGCGAGAATGCCTCGCGATCGATCACCCGTTTGGTCATGATGCCCAGCAGACCGCCAGGTTTCAGACAGGACCACAGCCTCTCCAGCTCCCCAGCTGGATCGTGAAGGTGTTCGACAACTTCGGAGGCGGTGATGAAATCATACTGCTGCTGAAACACGTTCCCGTTAGGAGCGTAGAACGGATCGAAAATCTCCATCAGGTGGCCAGCTTCCTGAAACATGACAGAAAGCGTCGGACCCGGTCCCGAACCAAAATCGAGCCCCCGGCTGGCGGGCTCAAGCCGGGCCGCCAGCGGATCCAACAAGCGTTGGAGAAATTGGCGATAACCTGGATCCTGTGGTGAATTCTGATGGCGATCATATTCGGCTTTCTCCGCGGGCGCGGCGAGGAACTGCGTCGGCAAAACAAACACCAGCCAGCAAGTCGAACAACGGTAGTAGGCGCGGTGGTCCTCATAATAAAGCCCTGTGGCAGATTCCCGGCAAAGCGGACAGGGCGGGCAAACAGGGTGACAGGTCATTCGTAAACTACCCAGTTCCAAGGCAGAGTGTTCATTTCCCACGCTTTCCACAGCACACCGAAATGTTTTTCGTCTCGTCAAGTCGCTGACAGGGGCGTCGACAAAAGGTATTCCATGACAAAGGGGGGTAAAAGGGATAGGGTATAGCGAAATGTGACTTTAGGGAGACCCACACATGCAGCGAGCCACCCACATACACCGAGCCACCCACATACACCGAGCCACCCACATACACCGAGCCACCCACATACACCGAGCCACCCGCGTGTACCGAGCCACCCG
>PAQH01000108.1 GCA_002709225.1 Planctomycetaceae bacterium | reverse complement strand
TTTATTGACTGCGCCAACAAATACCGGCTCCGCACCGGGGCTCCTGATGAACACGGTAGCTCCGAAGAAATTCTCGGCCGTGTCTTAGCCGATCACCGGCAGGAGGTCATCATCACCACCAAAGTCGGTGCCGAAATTGGCCTCGGATTCGACGGGGGTGGCGGCAGCAGAGAAAACATCATCTGGCAGGCTGAGCAATCCCTGCGGCGACTGCGCACCGATACGATCGACCTCTACCTGCTGCACGTCTATGATCAGCTGACTCCCCTCGAGGAAACATACCGCGCCTTGGACGAACTGGTAAGCAGCGGCAAGGTTCGCCACATCGGCTGCTGCAACAACCAGGCATGGCAACTCTGCAAGACGCTCTGGACATGTGAGCGTCTGGGAATCGCTCCTCCCATTTGCGCGCAGAATAATTACAGCCTCCTCAATCGCCAACCGGAACGCGAAATGCTGCCACTGGTTGCCGACCAACAACTTGGCATGATGGCCTACAGCCCACTCGGTGTCGGTCTACTGAGTGGAAACTACCAACCGGGCAGCGCCCCACCCAGCGGTTCGTTATGGGCCGAACGGCGTGCCGAATTCGACAACCTTATGGGTGGTGAACCAGCGCGCCTATTGGAGTCCGTTCGAAACACCGCCCGGGTCCGAGGTGTCTCGATGCCACAACTGGCAATCAACTGGGTACTCGCGCAACCCCATGTCAGCGTGGCCATCTCAGGCGCAGACACCATCGCCCAACTCGACGACAACCTGGGCGCGTTTGGCTGGGCCCTCACCGAGCAGGAACAAGCTACACTCGATGAACCTCGCGTCGAATTGACAATTTGGTAACCATCGCATCTACAGACTCGTCACGTCGCGAGATCGCGGATCATCGACTAACAAGCCACTGTGCAACTGGCCCTTCAGGGTCGTCTCCCGCCAGGGACCTGCCGCGTCAAAATACCCGGGACCAACCAGCATGTCGGTAACCAAGACTCCCGGTTGATGGAGCTTCAAACGCCCCACGACCTGACCATCCGGTTGAACGGCGAAACTTGCCCACCTGGAAGGTCGCGTGGTGCTGTTATTGGCACTAATCCAAAAGTAATTCTCAGCAGCCCGGCACGACATGGTGGCTGGCACAATGGTCCTCCAGATGTTGTATTTCGGGTCATTCACCACGGTCGATCGGGCATTGTGGAATGACTGTAGCAGGACATCTACTCCCGCTCTGCGATACTCACGGTAGAGTTCTGGAAATCGATAGTCGTAACAAATCAATACGCCGCACCGCACACCTGAAATCCGAAATGTCGTGAAATGATCGCCAGGCGAATAGTGCGCCAAGTCATGCGTCGGCCGGCGACGCAATTCTCCGGTGCAGTAACGTTTGTCGTAGCGCCCCACTATCCGGCCGCGGGGGTTAATCACGTACACCGAATTATGAGGACGGTTTCCGGGTGATAGCCGGTGCGTCGATCCAAGTGCGACCCACATCTTAAGACGCCGCGCCGCCTGCTGAATGGTTTCGGTCGCGCGCCACAACGCGGCCCAGTCCAACTCGGCCTCCGTCGCCAAATCAACCCCCAAATAGCCCGACAACGCACACTCTGAAAAGTGAGCGATCCGCGCTCCTTGCTCGGCAGCCTGCTTCATCTGCTTCAGCACCCACCGGCAATTGTGCTCGACCTCAGGCTCAACAGAAAATTGACACGTGGCCACACGCAACGTCTTCACAAGGGCACCTTCCCATCAATAACTAGAGGCCGTCAAAAAACGTAGGGGTAACCACCGCACCACCAAGGCGTCGCGATCTGCGGTACTGGCCCACCATCGTGCCATCGCGCGGGGCCGTCAGCCAGTGGGGGCACCAACGCCCGCGCGCCGAATACCGGTTCGGGTTGACTTGGCCCGAATTCTCTGTTGTAGTCAATCCGTCCGTGTTGGCGAACTCCGTCCTGCACCGGTCACAACCTGCCCACCCACTACCTGTTTTAGCACGTCTGTCCAGCATGGACCTCCGCCCTCTCCATCTCCGGAGTGACTCAGCAGCGCCACACCGCCACCCGTCGGGTTCACCCCAATGGACGGTTGGCGACTCCCTGGCGGCCTATGGCGTCGACAGCTGGTCCAACGGGTTCTTCGGTATTTCGCCTCGTGGTGACGCGGAAGTCTATCTTGACCGCGAGGGTCACCGACTGGCGCTGGCCCTGCCGCAAATTGTGGACGAAGCCCAACGGCGTGGCCTCAACACCCCGCTGCTGCTCCGCTTCCCGGATCTTCTAGCGGCTCGCCTGCACCGACTCAACCAGTCCTTTCACAACGCGATGCAACGGTGCGACTATCGGGGCCGCTACCGCGGCGTCTATCCTATCAAGGTCAATCAGCAGCGTCAGGTCCTCGAAGAGGTAACCCGTTGTGGAAAACGCTACCACTTTGGTCTCGAAGTTGGCAGCAAACCAGAACTGCTAGCCGCCCTGGCCTACCTCCGAGACCCAGAAGCCCTACTTGTCTGCAACGGCTACAAGGACCGCCAGTTTGTCGACCTCGCGCTCAGTGCCCAACAACTTGGTTTACAAGTCATCCTCGTCCTGGAGATGCCCGGCGAGTTGGAATTGATCCTCGACCGCGCGACAAGGCTGGGCGTATCCCCCACTCTCGGAGTGCGTGCGAAACTTGCCACCCGCCACGAAGGACGCTGGTCACGATCGAGTGGTGACGGCAGTGTGTTCGGCCTCAGCGCTGAACAAATCCTGCAAGTCCTGAACACCCTGCGGGCGACCCACGACCTTCCGTCGCTCCGTATGCTGCACTACCACCTGGGATCCCAGATCCCGGATATTCGGGCGATCCGTGACGCCGCCATGGAAGCGTCGCGGATCTACGTGGAACTAGCGAGTGAGGGCGCGCCGATGGGTTTACTCGATATCGGTGGGGGACTGGCTGTCGACTACGATGGCTCTCAAACCAACACCACAAGCAGCCGCAATTACGGCACTCTGGAATACGCGTTTGACGTCGTCGAAGCGGTCATGACTGTTTGCGACGAAACCGGACAGCCACACCCCGACATCGTCAGTGAGTCAGGCCGCGCGATCACTGCGCACTATTCCGCCCTGATTTTCAATATCCTGGAAGTCAACCGCTTCTATCGGCCCAGTCCTCCCCATACCATCAACACAGCGTCCCACAAATTCCTCCATAGCCTGGCGGCGGTCGAGGCCCGACTCAATGATCACAACATGCAGGAGTGTTACAACGACGCGATCTATTACCGCAGCGAACTCCTGGCGCTATTCAATCACGGACGGATTACCCTGCGTGAGCGTGCCCATGCTGATTATCTGTTTCGTGGCATCTTCTCTCGCCTGCAACGTTGCTTGAAGAACCTCAACCACATCCCGGAAGGCCTGGAGTCTCTGCCCGAGTTGCACGACATCTACTACGGAAACTTCAGTATCTTTCAATCGCTTCCCGACAGCTGGGCGATTGACCAGTGGTTCCCGATGATGCCCATTCATCGCCTCAACGAGAGGCCAACGCAAAACGCCATCGTGGCGGACATCACCTGTGATTGTGATGGACGGCTGGATGAATTCGTGGTCAATGGTCAACGCCGCCCCAGCCTGCCTCTCCACTCCATCGATTCCACGAGTCCCTACCACCTCGGAGTATTCCTAGTCGGGGCGTACCAGGAGACCCTGGGAGACCTACATAACCTGCTCGGCGACACCAATGTGATCAGTGTGCAAATCGACGAGAATGGCCATTCACTAACCCACTGTCGTGGCGACTCACTCGCGCAGGTACTGGGCTATGTTGCCTACGATCCCGCCGAACTCATTGACCGCGTCCAACAGCTCGCCCGGTCCGCGGTTCGGCAGGGTAAGCTGGGAAGCCAGCAAGCAACGACCATGGTCGCCACTTATCAACAGAGCCTCAGTGGAGACACCTATTTTTCGAGCTGATCGCCCGCACTGTTGGTACCAACCCAGCCTGTCAGCCGTTCAATGAAGAGCGACCGGGGCGGTAGCCTCCCCCGGCCTTGTTGCGGCTCTGACGTTTCCCCTTGCCCTTCTTGTGGCCACCACCACTGCGCCGATTCTTGCCATCCCGCAGACCTCGATTCGCACGATCTCGCCGTTCCTGAATCGCCTCCCGAGGTGGTTTCTCGGGGATTAGACAGTCACAGCCGGCACCAATCAAATCCTGCCGCCCCGCCTTTTCCAAGGCCTTGCGCACATCGAAATAGTTCGTAGGCGCGAAAAACTGCAGTAGGGCTCGCTGTAACTTACGGTCGCGCAAATGTCGTGCCACGTACACTGGTTTGCGCGTAAATGGGTCCAGCCCGGTGTAGTACATGGCTGTTGCCACATCAAAAGGCGCCGGGATGAAGTCCTGGACCTGATCGGGGCGATAGCCACTGCGTTTCAGAAACACCGCGAGTTCAATCATCGCATCCAGATCGCTCCCGGGATGGCTGGCGATGTAATAGGGCACCAGATATTGTTTTTTTCCAGCCTCGCGTGACTCTTTCTCGAACGTCTCCGCGAATCTCTCGAAATCGTCATTGGCCGGCTTACGCATCAGATTCAAGACGTCTTCATCGGTGTGTTCCGGCGCCACCTTGAGATGGCCGCCCACGTGGTGGGTTGTCAAATCACGCATATACTCTTGCGAACGCCGAGCTAAATCCATGCGAATGCCACTGGCGACAAACACTTTTTTAATGCCAGGGGTCTGCCGGGCGTCCTTCATCAATTGAATCAAAGGCTTGTGATCGGTATCCAGCAATTTGCAGATCGTCGGATGGATACACGATTGCCGTCGGCAGACCGCTTCAACTTCCGGTTTCCGACAGCGCATCTGGTACATGTTGGCAGTCGGTCCGCCGATATCGCTAACGACTCCCTTGAAATCAGGGTCGGCCGCGAGGCCTTCAATCTCCGATTGTATTGATTCCTGACTTCGCGACTGGATAATCCGCCCCTGATGTGTCGTGATCGAACAGAAGGTGCACCCGCCAAAACAGCCCCGCATAATCGTGACCGAGTCCTTGATCATCTCGTAAGCGGGAATCTTCTCCTGGTAACTGAAGTGGGGCTTGCGCGTGTAAGGCAAACCGTAAATCGTGTCCATGGCTTCCTGCGACACAGGCAAAGCGGGGGGATTTGCTACCACGGCCTGACGGTCATGCCACTGGACCACGCGCCGCGCGTTGTGCGGATTGGTCTCGTTATGGATAATCTTGGTCGCCTCCGCGAACGCCCGCTTGTCCGCACGTACCTCTTCATAGCTTGGCAACGTTAATGCATCTGCCGGCGGCGTCTCCGATGCGCCCAGCGCATACGCAACACCACGTAATTCCCGCAAGTCACGCACCGCCGCGCCCGCGTGTAAACGCCGCGCAATCTCCAGAATCAACTCTTCGCCCATCCCGAACACCAGCAAGTCAGCCTTGCAATCGAGCAAGATAGAACGTCGAACTTTGTCACTCCAGTAATCGTAGTGAGCCAATCTCCGCAGGGATGCCTCCACTCCTCCGGCAATCACTGGCACGCCCTTGTAAGCTTCCCGCGCCCGCTGGCAATACGACAAGGTCGCCCGATCCGGCCGCAGTCCGATCCTCCCACCCGGTGAGTACGCGTCGTCATTACGCACTTTCCGGTTCGCAGTGTAGTGGTTGATCATCGAGTCCATGTTGCCGGCGCTGATCGCGTAGAACAGGCGTGGCTTTCCAAAACGTCGCCAGTCCTCGCAGTTCTGCCAATCCGGCTGGCTGACAATCCCCACGCGAAATCCAGCGGCCACCAGCACACGCCCCAGAATCGCCATGGCAAAACTGGGGTGGTCCACATACGCATCCCCGGTCACGAACACCACGTCGACTTCAGTCCATCCCCAGTCCCGCATCTCCACAGCGCTCATCGGTAACGGCCGGTCGGCGCGTTTTGTCCCCGAGGCTGACAGCAGACTCTCGAGCGCACTGGCACGGTCACCCGGTTGATCCAGGATCGGAAGTTCTTGAAAAGACTGCGTCATAGGGATGCGACCGGTTTCGAGTAGCGTTACGCTTCATTGTAGGTGTCGGGAGAACACATCCGCCAGTCCACCCGCATCCCCGCCAGTACGGATCATTCGGGTCGTGCCAATTACGGCCGATCCCGAATGCCCCTTTACCCGAGCCCAGAATTCCACCCGACTCCGCTTGAGCCCTACCCCTCCCTTACCGTAGAGTAGTTTCGCCGGCGAGCTGAGGTTCACACCCGTCGGATCCCCGCCCATCGACCTTTGGTCCCACGTGTACCTATGAACGGTTACGAAGATTCCCGGCTCACCCTGCAGCGTGATGGCTTCGTCGTCCTCCGGCAATTCCTGTCGCCGCCTGAGCTCCAAGAACTCGCGGATTTGCTCGACACTTACATCCGCACGACTGTGCCCGGCTTACCCGACAGCAGTGCCTTCTATCACGACCGCCAGCGGCCTGAAACACTCAAGCAAATGCAGCATTTCCAGCAGGCCCCCACGCTTACCAACTACCCACTGCGCCCGCAGTGGATGGAAATGGCCACCGGACTGCTCGGCGAATCGGCGGTCTCGATGGGGCCCGAATGGTTTAACAAACCACCCGGCGTCGAACACCCCACTCCACCACACCAAGACAATTTCTACTTCAAGCTTTCACCGCCGCAAGTGATCACCGCCTGGTTGGCGCTCGACCCCACCGACGAAGCGAATGGCTGCCTGCGTTACGTCCCCGGATCCCATCAATTGGGCCTACGCCCCCATGCCGCCACCCAGGTACTTGGCTTTTCCCAGGGGATCACGGACTATCGCTCTGACGACGCGGATTGCGAAGTCGCCGTGGCTCTCCAACCCGGCGACCTGGCCGTCCACCACGGCGAGACCATTCACCTGGCGGATGCCAACCATTCAGCCACACGGCAGCGCCGCGCTTTTGCCATGGTGTATCGAGGCGTCAGCGCGCAGCTGGATGGCGAAGCCAAACAACAGCACCAGGACGAGGTAAACCGTCAGCACGCGGGTTTCGGACTTCAACCTCGGGATGCGTGATCCTGACGCGCCTCCAATCCTCGTGATGAAGGACGGTGGAATGACCAGCGCACCCAACCCCACCTGCCTGGCAGTCATTGGCGCCGGCCAGATGGGGCGACAGCACGCCGCGCTCATCGCCGCACACAAGGATTGCTCGCTGGCCGCGATCTGCGATAACGATCCGACCGCGCGCAGCGTCGCGAATCGCTTTGGCGTCCCCTTTTATGGCACAGTACCGGAGCTGCTCAACGGGGAACGACCGCACGGGACGATCCACGGCGCAATCATTGCGACCCCGAACGCCGAGCATGCCCCCGATGCTGTACGCTGTATTCAACAAGGCGTGCCCGTGTTGATCGAAAAACCGATCGCAGAGAGTTTGGCGGCCGCGCGCCAGATCATCGATGCCAGCCAAGAGACAGGGACTGCCGTCCTTGTTGGTCATCACCGTCGCCACAACCCTCTAGTACGACAGACCAAGGAAATCCTGCAGAGCGACGCGCTGGGACGGCTGGTCGGCGTCTCAGTCCTCTGGACACTTTGTAAACCAGACGACTACTACGACCTTGCTTGGCGTTGCACACCTCCTGCCGGTGGGCCAACTCTGATAAACCTGATTCATGAACTGGACAGTCTCCGTTATTGGTGCGGTGAAATCCTTGAGGTGTTTGCCCATGCCAGCTCTGCTACGCGGCGTCTGCAGGTGGAAGACTCGCTTGCGATCTCCCTCCGATTTGAAAATGGCGTACTGGGATCTATCTTCGCCTCAGACACCACGCCAGCGCCCTGGTCTTATGAGGCAACCACCGGCGAGAATCCCCGTTACCACACGACCTCCGAAGACTGCTATCACTTTTTCGGAAGCCAGGGCTCACTGACTTTTCCGCAACTGAACGTCTGGAGCTATCCCGCGGGAAGCCCCCGTGGCTGGCAGCAACCGCTCACAACGCAACGTTCGAGCTGCGACGCGGAAGATCCTTTGCCCATTCAGTTGGACCATTTCCTCAACGTGGCGCAGCAGCGGGAAACGCCACTGGTGGACGCCCGAGATGCAAGCCGATCGCTCGCCACCGCCCTGGCGGTGCTGGACTCCGCCACACAGCACAAGCCCATTTCGGTCGAAACACCGTAACAGGAACTACGCAGATGCAACTCAGCTCCAGCCAAATCCAGGAATTTGAGGACCGCGGCTTGCTCTTTTTCCCCTCGCTGCTTCCGGCTGCGCAAGTGGCAGAGCTCCAAGAAACGCTCCCTGAATTACTCCGTCGACCGGGACCCGAGGTGGTACGTGAAAAGAACCAGCCGGACGCGGCGAGACTCGTATTCGGGCCGCACCACTACGACGATGCTTTCCGCCGACTTTCACTCACCTCGCGCTTGCTCGACCCCGTCCAGCAACTTCTCGGCGAAGACATCTATCTCCATCAAAGTCGCCTCAACCCCAAATCTGGTTTCGGTCATGGCGAATCGTGGGCTTGGCATCAGGACTACCCCCCCTGGCACACCATTGACGGAATGCCTCAGCCGCGATGCATCATGGCATCGGTATTCCTCGACGACTGCACTACGGTCAATTCTCCGCTCCTGGTGCTGCCCGGGTCTCATCGACACGGCCTGCTCTCCTCCCACTTGCATCAGGATGCGGCAGGTCGCGGCTATGAACTACACCACCTGGATACCGAAACGCTGCGACAACTGGCACACCAACACGGAATCGAACCACTGATCGGCCCCGCCGGTTCGGTGGCCTTCGTCCACTGCAACCTGGTCCACGGATCTGCCAACAATGTGTCTCCCTGGCGTCGTGCAATTGCCTACCTGATCTACAATGCGGTCAGCAATGCCTGCACGAAAACGGAGCGCCCCTGGTACCAGAATGAGCGTGACTTCTCGCCGTTGCGGCCTTTACCCGAAACCTCCTGCTGACCGGAATTCTGCATCCAGCCACAAAAAAACCAGCGACAACGTAAATTGCCGCTGGTTTCGCTATGTTGTTCGCTCGATTGACAGTACTGGCTACACCAGCTCTGCAATAGGCTCTTTCTCGGTAAGATACTGTGGACGTCCGGCGGGGTCTGCAATCGTGGCCGTACTCGTATCAATGCCAAGGTTCTTGTAAACCGTAGCAAAGATTTCCTGTACGTGTACGGGCCGCGAATGGGCATGTTCACCCAGACGATTCGTACTGCCGATCGCCTGACCCGTTTGCATGCCACCTCCCGCCATGTAGGCACAGCTGACCTGCGTCCAGTGGTCGCGTCCCGCGCTCTTGTTAATCCGCGGAGTTCGACCAAATTCCCCCCACACCAGCACGGTCACGTCATCCAGCATACCGCGTTCTTCGAGGTCGGTGACCAGCGCCGCCACAGCTTGATCAATCCTAACTCCATGATGCCGCACCAGGCCTTCATTATTTCCGTGGCTGTCCCAACGCCCGTAGGTCAGAGTCACACAGCGCACTCCCGCTTCCACCAGGCGACGCGCCATCAAGATCTGCTCGTTGTTGGTCGCGGCACCGTCATACTGGAACTGGTATGGCTTGCCGGTGCCATAACGGGCACGGATTTCTGGATCTTCCTTGGATACGTCCAAAGCATCAACCATTTTACTGGAGGCAAGCACGTCAAAAGCTTGTTGTTCATAGGCATCCAGCGCTTGCAGCTGTCCGTTTGCGTCTGCTTCACGGCGTAAGCGATCCACACTCGTGAGCAGCTGCTTGCGGTTGCCGAGCCGATCCAGTGTGATTCCGCTCAGCTTCATATCGGCCAAGCCCTGGCCCTCAGGCTTGAAGGGGGCATAGCTGGCTCCGAGGAATCCTGGTTTACCGGGATCACGCCAGACACCCGCGGTCACCATTCCGACGTACGGCGGTACGCTTTTGTGTACGGGGCCTTCCAACTTGTGCAACACACTCCCCATCGCCGGGCGGCCACCCATGGCCCGCAGGTCGGCGTGACGCCAGCCGGTCATACATTGAAACGAGTCGTGCCGTCCCTCGCAGCCGACCACGGCGCGTAGCACGGCGGACTTGTCCATGATCTGCGCGATCTTCGGAAAACACTCACCGATCTGGATTCCCGGAACGTTCGTAGCGATGGGCTGGAAGGGGCCCCGAATCTCTTTCGGAGCTTCGGTCTTGATCTCCCACATATCCTGGTGTGGCGGCCCACCGCCCAGGAAGATGTTAATGACGGACTTATGTTTTTGCGTCACTGCACCCGAGGCCTCGCCTCGAAATAGATCCGCCAGGTTCAGCCCCATGGCACCCACGCCTAAGGAACCAATCTTCAAAAAACTGCGGCGCGACACACCATCACAATACGCACCACGCCCCGATTGACCGCCCGTAATTGTTAACATGGGATATCTCCATGGATTCTACGTACTGAACGTCGCTATTTTCCTCTGCGAAACGGTCGCGTGTCAACCTGACTTGGAGGGCCGACTCACTAATCACCCCCTCTACCTCGTTAAATCGGCCAGATAATCACAGTCTCTCAAGAGGAAACAGCCTGTCCGCCGGGCGCCACCCCCCCCTTGAGGAGGGATTCCTCGGACGAACCCGCATCCCAACGGGTCATCCAAACCATATACACGGCCCCACACAGGGAGAGGGCCGCGGAAAGGCCAAATAACCAGGGTCCAAGGCCCAGCCCCGGGACCGTCCAAGGCCCCAGCATTACCGTCCCGCCGTAAATCAACACCCCGACCAGAGGAGCTAACAGGCCTCGCAAACCGGTCAGCGCCACGTGAATGCTGTTGTACAAGGCGACCCGTTCACGTGTCGCAAAATAGAGGCTTCCGGTCAACCAATTGATCGTGCTGCCGCCCATGCCGATGGCATGTAACACCGACCCGACAACAAACGGCCAAGCCTGCTGTGTTACCCCACCCAGACAATGGAACCCGTAGGCGACGCACTGGATGGCGTTGAACAATGCGCGACCAGACATCGGATTCATCTGATCCAGCAAACGTCCCCACAGCGGTGCGGAGCCCGCCATGCAGAGGGCGGGGATGACCGCCACGATCCAAAACACGGCCCGATCAGATGCCAACGCGTTCACTTTGAGTGACTCTGCGACGAAGGCGTGCGCCATGTGATTGGCGAAACCCGCAAACCAAAACCCAACCTGGTACAGCACAAATCGCCGGTCAGCGAAAAACACGCGTGCACCGGACCACAAAGCGCGGTGCGGGGGCGTTATCTCCTGGGACAGGAACACCGCCCGCCGGCGCACCGGAATTCTCGCGTAAACAAACGCCGAACAGGCCAGTGCAATGCCGACTCCCCAGTACGGCACGTAATAGAGCCCAGGACGCCACATCACCCACAGGGTCGCAGCCACAGTCACTCCCAAGCCGGACACCGCCGCCACCGCCTTCACCCAGCCGACCGCAGTGCCGCGATGGGTCGCCGGGTAAAGCACCCGAAACATATTCATTTCGGCGACACGCGGAAAAACCCGGATGACAAAAGCCACGCCGATAATCACCGCGAAAAAGCCGGCACTGTGAAAACTGCAGGTCGCAAACAGGATGACCGCCGCCACCAGGTTGGGGACGATCACCATCAAACGCATGGAAACACTTTTCCCTAAATACCCCACGAGCGGACTCAGCAGGCTGCTACCGCCAAACATAGCCGCCACAAACATCAAGTGTTCCTTGGTACCTCCTGGCGTGAAAATCTCACTTTTGAGCGTCGCCAAGGCAAGGCCGAACAACGCCACAAACGCGCCGGAGCCGATGTTGTAAAACGTCTCGTAGAAAAGCGCCGGACGGCAGCTTATGGGCATCCGCTGTAGCGTGGAGAGAAACGGTGGAAAGCACCGCAACCACAAAGGCGGCGTAGAATACCGTACGCGGGAAGTCTTGGCGGGCATATTGAGGCTAACGGGTACTGCGACCTGTCTCGACTGGACCCGTGGCACGATCGCGATCGCCCAATTTCATGGCCCGAGGGTCAATCATACCATCTTCCCCCCCGCCTGATCAGTCCACTCGAGACGCCCCACGCCGTCGCTGAGATGCCCCGCCGCCTTGTCTTGCTTGCCCGCGTTAGACGGTCACCATGTCTGGCGAGGGCACGCCCCTGCCCACCGGGCGGCAGCTCGAAACACATATGCCGCGCCACACCAGGGTTAACTGACGAGCTCGCGGATGACTTGCGCGCGATAGACGTCGGTCAGACGCTCGCTGCGACCATTGTGACGGTAGTCCAGCTCCTCGTGGTCCAAGCCGAGCAGGTGCAGTATGGTGGCGTGGTAATCGGATACCTTGGTCCGATTGACAACCGCCCGGTAACCGAACTCATCCGTTTCACCGTACGTCTGCCCGCCACGGACTCCACCACCGGCCATCCAGACACTATAGCCGTAAGGATGATGATCACGTCCCTCGTTACCCCGTCCGGCGTCTTTTCCACGCAACTCGGCAGCAGGTGTCCGTCCGAACTCCCCACCCCACAGCACCAGCGTACTATCCAGCAGCCCCCGCTGTGACAAATCCGTTAACAGTGCGCCGATGGGCTGATCGGTCTGCGCACAACAACTCGTCGTATTGGCGACGTTGCTCTGATGGGTATCCCAGGGCTGCCCCTTCATCATGATTTGCACATAGCGGACACCCCGTTCAACCAGCCGGCGCGCCATCAGACAGCGCCTCCCATACGAAGCGGTGTTCTCCTCGGTAAGCCCGTACGCTTCCTGTGTCGCCAGCGACTCACGCGTAATGTCCATCGCATCCGTCGCCGCCAGCTGCATCCGGGCCGCCAGCTCCAGGTTCGTAATCCGAGCATCCAGCTCAAGTTCACGCGAGTGACGTTGCTTATGGCCGGCGTTCAGCGTCCGCAACAGATTGAGTTTCCCGGCCTCGACCGAGGCCGGTTTCTCCTGCCGCGGTTTCAGATTCAGTACGGGTGTGCCGTGACTGCGAAACGCTGTTCCCTGGTAAATCGGTGGCAGCCAACCACTGGACCAATTGCGAATCCCGTCAACCGATTGACCTTGAGGATCAGGAAGCGCTACGTAGGCGGGCAAGTTCTGGTTCACCGTCCCGAGCCCGTAGGCCGCCCAGGCTCCCAACGTCGGGCGACCGGGCACGATCAGGCCTGTCTGCGCCATCCAGATCGCGTGTTCGTGATTCCGATGCTCCGTAAACATCGAGCGGATCACCGCGATCCGGTCGGCATGCCGGGCGATATGAGGCAAGCGGTCTGAAAATTCAACACCACTCTCCCCACTCTTATGGAACTTAAACGGTGTGCCGAGCAGATATTTGGTCCGCTCTTCGTCGTCCCGCACCTCCGCCGGAGGCATCGACCCGTCGTACCGATTCAATTGAGGCTTGGGGTCCAGCAGGTCGACTTGGCTGGGGCCACCATGCATAAATAATTGGATCACGGCCCGCGCCTGAGGTAGCCGCGGAGGGACTTGCGGAAGCAAATTGTGAATGCGTCTTGGTTCCGCGTCATCAGCTCGGAGGATATCCGCCAGCACCAACCCGCCAAACCCCGCGCCCACCTGCTGCAGAGTCTGTCGGCGCGAGATCCGGTAATGTTCCGCGGAAGTGTATTCCATCTCTGTGTTCTCACCTCGAGGACTCGTAAACCCAAACGCCACCCGTTAATCCACGTACGAAAATTCGTGACTGGACAACAATACGTGACAGAGATCGACCAGGGCCTTCTGCCGCGCTGCCAGCCGCCCCCCATCTGTCGCCGCGCCGGGGCCGTGGAATCCACGCTGTGAATTCCACCTACCAAGCACCCGTTGCTCAGCATCGACCAGTTCGAGATCGAACGACCAGTGAAAGCCGTCCGATGTCAACTCGCCCATCATGTCCGTAATCAACAGCACCTCTTCCCCCTGGTGCAGGGAAACCGGTTTACTTTCAACATCGTTATCTCCATGCGCCACCACCCACTCCTGCAGCACGCCTTGCCGACGCGTTGCGAACCTGGTGCGAATTCCATTACCGCCCGGCGATGGATGCTCGATGCGGCCTTTCACTCGCAGCAGACCGGCCCTGGGCGCTGTCCATTTGAGTGCCACTGGCTGACCCGCGCCAGGGTGCCCCCCGGTCGCGTGCAAGCCCGCCCAAAACGATCCTTGAAACGGATAATCCACACCAAGCTGCCACTGCTGATCGCCGAAATGAGGAAAGGCGGTGAATCTGAGCCGCGTCTGCTCGTCGCCGGCAGGGCCGCAATATCCGAATTCCCAGATCCGCTGCAACTCCACCTGGGCCAACCATTGCCCTGTCTGTTTCGCCACAAATCCATTCAGCGTCGCCAGTTCCGCAGCGTCAGGTTGTCGGCTTAGCGCTGCTTCGAAAGCCCATGACACCGGATCTGCCGGCGCCTCTTTCACCGCGACATTGGCAAACCCAATCGCAGCATTGCTGACAATATCGCTATTCATCAACGACAACGCTTGTAGTGGAACCGTCGACTGGGAACGCCGCGCGCAATTCGTCTCAATATCTGGTTGATCAAAGAGCTGCAAAATCGACAACGGGGCCGATCGGGTATTCCTCAAATAGACCGACCGACGCTGTGGCAGTTTGCCGTCGTTGACGACGACTTCCCCATCCGCTCGGGCGGCCACCGGAATGGGGCGGCCAAACATGTTTGTAAGTAACCCACCCGCCACCGCCAAGATACTATCACGCAGTGGTTCGGCCTCGAGGCGCCGCAAGTTTTGTCGCCACAAAAGGCGGTTCTGGGGGTCGATCTGTTCCGCGTGCGCCGCGTCGGGATGCCCGTCCGAGGAGCGCTGCCGATAGGCCGCCGATGTCACTATCCGGCGATGCAACTGCTTCAGGCTCCAGCCACCGTCCTCCAACTCGACCGCCAGCCAATCCAGCAGTGTGCGGTGCGTCGGGTCTTCCCCCGCCCAGCCAAAGTCGTCGACCGTGGAGAGGATCCCCTCACCAAAATGATGCAACCACAGCCGGTTCACGATCACCCGCGCTGTCAGCGGATGCCGCGGCTGGGTGAGCCACTCAGCGAGCGCCGAGCGGCGTCCGGAGGAGTACGCCCCGGCGGGTGGCGTTTGCCACGAGAAGGGCACCTGCGCCCGAATCATCTCCGGAACGCCTGGCTGAACCAGGGGGCCGGGGGTCTGCGCATCACCTCGCCGTAACAACGGTGTGTGAGGCACACCCGGGACATCATACGTCGCGTAGCTGTAGTCAAAATAAACGCGCCGCCGCTGCTCTGCGGCAATCGCCGCGGCATTGGTCGTGACCGCCTGTTTGTAATCCACAAACACTTCGGACAGCACCGCGTCCAACTTATCGTCCGGCGGCCGAAAATAAGTCGCAAACTTCTCGGCCAGGTATTTTTGCAACGGGCTGCGTTTCTCGGGCGCCAAGGCAATCGCCGCCAATACATCCGCCCGCATCGCCTCCGGTGTGTTGGCCACACGCTGTTGATAGAGTTTCTCCCGCTGTTCCTGCTGGAGTTCCTGCTGTTCCTGCTTTAACGCAGCCACGCGTGTTTCAATCTCGCGGGCCCGCTGCTCGGCAAACTCAACCTGTTTACGGGAAGCAATCGGGCGGTTCCGTTTACGAAACGGAACCCACTCGTCTGGATTGTACGCCGACATCAAGATCGACTGCAGCCGATAGTATTCCCGTTGTGTCAAGGGATCGAACTTGTGGTTATGACACTTGGCGCATTTCACCGTAATCCCCATTAGTGCCGAAGTGAGAATATTGAGTTGCGCATCAATCGTGGGATAGTAATAGAGGCCCTTAACATTCTTAATCGTATTGAAGTCCGGACGACTGGCATCCGGACCGGTCCGCAGGAATCCGGTTGCATCCAGCGCCTCGACCACTTCCTCCGACAGCCGGTCCTCACCGTGATACTGCTCCCAATAGCCCGACAGCTCGTCACCCGCCAACTGCTCACGAACAAATCTGTCATAGGGAAGGTCCCGGTTCATCGCCCGAATCACGTAATCGCGATAGCGCCAGATCAATTGCCTTTCTTCGTCGGAAGAAAGCACACCGGCGGAGTCCGAATAACCCGCCACATCCAACCAATGCCGAGACCAGCGTTCGCCAAACTGCGGACTGGCCAGCAATCGATCAACCAGTTCTTCGTACGCGGTCGGCGACCTGTCCGCCAGGAACTGTCGGACTGCTAGGGGACTCGGTGGCAAGCCCACCAAGTCCATGTAAAGTCGGCGGATGAGCGTCGTCCGGGACGCGGCGGGCGCGTATTGGAGCTGGTCTTGTTCCAATCGCTCCAGCAGAAAAAGGTCGATCGCTCCCGCGGCGCGGCGCGGCGATTTCACCTGCGGAACGTCGGGGCGTTGCGGTGGTTGAAACGACCAGTAATTGTACTCCGCGGCAGCATACTTCGCTTCCGCCTCATCGACCGCCTCGACCTCCATCGACTCACTCTTGGCGCCATCATTGATCCACCTGCGAATCAGCCCCTTTTCCTCCGCCGTCAAGCGGGGGCCCCGCAACGGCATTCGGTTGCTACTCAACACCTCGAAGAGCAAACTCGTCTCCGCAGCGGCGATCCGAATCGCCGGACCAGACTGCCCACCGCGGATAATGCTCGCCCGCCGCGACAGATCCAGCCCCCCCTTCGGTTGGTCACCGAAGTGGCAGACTCCACAACGAGATTTGAGGAGGGGAAACACCTCTTTCTCAAAGAGAATTCCAGGCTCCTGCATTGGTTCGTCACACAGCCCGCGAGTCGCGGACAATCCAGCCAAGACCAAGCACACCGACGGTAGGGAAAATATTCTGGGCATACGTGCAATACTAACACATTTCGTCCCAGCGCGAGGAGGTCAGCCCCCAGCACGGCCATCCTCATCCCGTCAACCGGGCAAATGTCGCGTGCTTGACCTGCCCGCCAATCCGTTGCAACGCATCGCCGCGGGTGATGGCCTCGCCAATCTCCGGAAAAACCTCGCCCGCGGCATCCAAACAGGCGGAAACATGGCGCGGCTGATGTGCCATTGTCGGATTAAAACCACCCCCGGCCAGATAGCCCCGATCGAGCATGCGGGTCGTAAACAGCGTCATCAACTCCGCTTCCTGCGGATGGTCGAAACCTAGGGCTACCATCTCCGCACGCCCACCGGCGCGCGCAGGCACCCCCAGACGACTCCCCAGTTCACGCCAGCCGTTGATCATCTGCCCACCAATCCGGGCCAGGTGCTTCGGCACGTCCAGTTTTTGCATCTTACCCACCGCCGCCAGCGCGGCCGCGGGGCCAATCGCTTCGGTCCAGTATGCACTGGAAACGAAAGTGGACTGCGCGGCATCCATGGCCCGTTGGGTTCCGATCACCGCCCCCATGGCGAAACCGTTACTAATTGTCTTGGCAAACACCGCCAGATCGGGATCGACTCCGAACAAACGGTGGGCGCCACCCAGGCACAATCGCCAGCCAATCGAAATTTCATCAAACACCAATAACGCACCGCACCGCGTTGCCAGTTCACGTACACCTTCCAGGAACCCAGGTTGTGGGTCGATTTGCCGAGTCGGCTCCATCACAATCGCAGCCAAGTCATCCCCATGCGCCGCCACCATCGCCTCCAACTCGCTGAGCTGGTTATAGGCGAATGGCAACGTCGTACCGCGCAAGCCGGCGGGCACTCCAGCCGGCTCCAGCCCCGGCAACAGGTGCCCTGCTAACGGATCCGCGCCGGCTCCCAGATTGGCCGCCAGATACCAGTCATGCCAGCCGTGATACCCGCAAATGGCCACTTTGTCGCGCCCGGTCGCCGCCCGTGCAATCCGGACGGCCACCGCCATCGACTCGCCCCCGGTCCGGGGAAACCGCGCCATGTCCGCCCAGGGGTGAATCTCCAGTAGCTTGGTGGCCAACTCGACTTCATCGTGGGTCTGTTGGGTGGCCATCGATCCCAGATGAACCCTGCGAATCACGGCCGCGTTCACATCCGGATCCGCAAATCCCAGAATACAGGCCAGAATTCCGTTGGATGTCATGTCGACAAACCGCCTGCCCGCAGTGTCGACCACCTCGCAGCCAATCGCCTGTTCGTAGTAGGCCGGCCAATGCCCCGGGGCGAACAGTTCCGGGCGTTTCGAGAGCAGTTGGGTCCCACCTGGGATCAGTTCTTTGGCCCGTTGATATTGACGCTGCACCTGTTCTCCATCCGGCGCCGGCGTTACGCCCAGCAATTGCTCCGCATTGACTCTGAAAATGCGCTCAATATCCCCGTCTCGCAGGCCCAGTGTACGACAGGCCTGCCGTAACGCGACCAGTGCTTCCAGTCCCACCGGATTGGGCTCCCCCTGCTCCCAACCCTCCCAGTCAACATTATGCGGGTAGATCCACATGAACCCATTGGCCAGCGATACTGGCCGACCGCGCGTCTCGGAAATTGGAAAGTCGCTGCCGTACATCAGGCGTGTGGTTCCCGTGGCACGTAAAATCGCCTCCAGCGCGGCAGGTTCGCAGATCGCCGAGGTGTCGAAAAATACGTTGTCCAGTCCGCGGACCTCGTCAATCGCATCCACCGTATCGGCCGCGTTAAAGCCGCGCGCCGCATGCGCCAATACGAGACGCGCTCCTGGGTAGCGGAGGCAGTGTTCGCGAATGTACTGCGCATTGCGAGAGTCGCTCAGCGCGCGGGCCAGGACCATGTGCATGGTGATCCACAACCCCTCCCGGTCCGCGGCCTCCCAGGCCCATTCCGGCAGGAATTCTCCCTGCTGCGCCTGCAGCGTATCAGTCCGCCCGGCAAACAAGTGATAAACCTTGAATCCCGCAAATCCCGCTCGGCGACGGACCTCGAGAACTCTGTCAGGATCGTCTTGTGGACGAATCATCATCAAGCCACGACTCGCCGGCTGGGAAGCAAGTTCGTCAGCCAGGAACGTGTTTGCCGATTCACAGTCCAGATCGCCCGCGGGAAATGGGAAATACAACCCCCGGGTAATCAGGTGTTCGCCCATCCAACGACGCATACTGTCCACCATCGCCTGGTATCCCACACACGGCTGGTCGAGCGGGAGATCGGCGGGGGTGGATTTGAACAGATGCCGCAAGTCGTACCAGTGGCCGTGTGCGTCAAACGCGTCCGGCGGCACAAAGCCACCGATCGTCCGTCGATACAATTCGTGATCCCCCTCCCGGGTCTCGAAGAACTGTGGGTCGAGAAACCTTCGGCGTTCCGAGATCGGTTCCTGACGCGGTGCGTGACGTTCTATTGCCATCGTTGTTCCCCGGTTTCGTCGTGAATAACTCGCCTCCGCCAGCCATGTCGCCTCTGGCGAACCCAGCTGGAGACTCGGCGCGTTGTAATTTGGGCCCACTGTAACACATCGACGCCCCCCCTGGCCTGACCTGTCGCTGCCACAAAACGCGGTGGCCCTGCCTGGCAGCCTGAATTCACTCGACTGTTCACTCTGCTGCACCGGCCTCCTACCCAAGGAAACCTTTTGCCAGACAGGTAGTTCTCCGGTACTATTTGCGGCGTGTGCACCGGTTCGAACCCAGGTCAGCGCCTGCGTCGGCCCTGTCATGCATCAGCTTTCACCCCGGCAGCGACACTACCTGGCAAAGGTCTACATGTTGTTCCGCTTCATAACACCCGCCCACTCGCAGCGCCCCCCTGCTTTCACGCCACTCGCGGTGGTCGCAGCGATGGCATTCCCGGGAGTCTGTTCCCTGTTGCAGGCCGGCGATTGGCCGATGTGGCGTCACGACGCCCAACGCACTGCGGCCAGTGACGAAGTCTTGCCACCGCAGCCGCAATTAAAGTGGACGGCTTCACTACCGGCCCGCGAGCCAGCCTGGATGGATCCGCTGAATCGCGATCTAATGACGTACGACCGCTTGCTGGAACCGATCGTCCTGGGCCCCCGCCTGTTTCTCAGTCTCAACGACCGCGACCAGGTCATCGCCCTGGACATTCACACTGGCAGGCAAATCTGGACCGTCTTCGCCGAAGCGCCGGTTCGGCTGCCACCCGTGGCCGGTGACCAGCGTGTCTACTTCTGTAGCGACGACGGATTTCTGTACTGCGTCCGGGCAACGGACGGAGCATTAGAGTGGCGTTTCCGCGCCGCGCCTGGCACGCAGCACGCGATCGGAAACCGTCGCCTGGTCTCCGCCTGGCCAGCCCGTGGCGGCCCGGTACTGCGAGACCAGACGGTCTATTTTGGCGCCAGCATTTGGCCTTTCATGGGCACCTTCCTCTACGCCCTGGATGCAAAAACTGGAGCCCTCCAGTGGGGCAACGACCGTACTGGCTCCCAGTACGTCGTCCAGCCACACAGCGCTCCCTCTTTCGCTGGCGTGGGACCGCAAGGCGCACTGGTGGCCACGCCAGACCTGCTCCTGGTGCCAGGCGGAAGATCCGTTCCCGCCGCCTTCGATCGGAAAGACGGACGCTTTCGCTATTTTGAAATCAACGCCGCTGGGAAAGGGACAGGAGGGTCTTTTGTCGCCGCGAACAACACGCATTTCTTCGTCCACACCCGAGGAAAGGATACACGCGCCTGCGTCCTGGAAACCGGGGCCACCACGAAGTTCCTGGCCGGGGAGCCCGTCCTCACAACCGATCGAATTTACACAGCTGGGGTCGTAGATGACGCCAGGCTCGTCCGCGCCTTCGACACGGCGCACCAGCTCCTCTGGGAGATCGTCGTGGATGCAAGTGGCGACCTGATCCGCGCCGGCGATCACCTCTATGCGGCCGGTCAGGAAGAGTTGACCGCGATCCGCTTACCCACGTCGACACACCCCGCCGAGGTGACCTGGCGCCAACCAACGGACGAGCCGGTTGAACGCTTGTTGGCCGCTTCCGGTACCCTCTTCGCCGTCACCGCCAGTGGAAAACTGCATGCCTACGGTGCTACCACCGACGAGAAACCAATTCGTCTTCCCGCCCCCTCCCCCAGCGTGGCGCCGCCACGCCCGACCTCCCCAGACCCCACGCGACAGCAACGTCTGTTAGAAGCGGGCGTGGCGGAAGGTTACGCACTCTGGTTTGGCGCCGCCGACCACCCTGCCCTCTCGGAACTCGTCCGATCCTCACCATTCGAACAACTCGGGGTGGTCGATCGGGAGCCGGCGCGGGTCGCCCGGCTACGCGTAGAGCTTGATGCCGCCGGAGTCTATGGCCGTGTCACGGCCCATCACTCCGATCCCAACACCTTCCGCGCCCCTTCGTACGTCGCCAACATGGTCTTTGTCGGTCCGGCGTTGGCCGCCCACTGTACGCCTGCTCTCCTCCAGGAACTCTACCGTTCCGTACGGCCCTACGGTGGCGTCCTGTACCTGCTATCTCCAGACAACCAACAAACGCTGGCAACGCGAGTTGCCAGCGCGCAGCTCGAACAGGCAGACATCACCCTCACGCCTGACGGTGTGGTCGTGTGCCGCGTCGGCGCTCTTCCTCAGACTGCCAACTGGACACACCAGTACGGAAACATCGCCAATACGATCAAGTCAGATGACGCTCGAGTGAAGTTGCCTCTGGGGGTGCTCTGGTTCGGAGGAAATCGCCATGACGACGTATTACCCCGCCATGGGCACGGTCCACCCGAACAGGTCGTCGACGGGCGTTTGTTTATCCAAGGGATGAACCGTCTCAGCGCCCGTGACGTGTACACCGGGCGTGTGCTCTGGAAGCGAGACTTCGAAAACCTGGGCACGTACGACGTCTTCTACGACTCCACCTACCAGGACACACCGCTGGACACGAGTTACAACCAGGTGCACATTCCGGGTGCGAATGGGCGCGGAACCAACTATGTAGTCACCCCGGAACGCCTGTACCTGGCGTTAGACGACCGCTGTCTGGTACTCGACCCGGCAACGGGGGCAACTCTGAACGAGATTCGCATGCCGGCCGGGCCCCAGGATGAGATCCTGCAGTGGGGGTTCCTGGGCGTCTACCAGGACGTTCTCTTGGGCGGTGTTGGTTTCGCACAGTATCGCGAGCGGCGGAAGCTGGTCTTCGACGGCCAAACCATACCGACAGGAAACGCTGCCGGCTTCGGCCCGCAAAGCCTCGACCGAGCGGCCAGCATGGGCCTCATTGCGTTTGATCGCTTCAGCGGCGAATTACTCTGGCAAATCGCAGCCAGGCACAGTTTCTGGCATAACGGCATTGTCGCCGGTGGGGGACGGGTTTACTGCCTGGACAAAAACCCATCACTGGTGGAAGACGCGCTGCGCCGCCGCGGCGAGTCAGCCCCCGAGACCTACCGCATTGTCGCCCTGGACCACCGTACCGGAGCGATCCAGTGGCAGACGACGGAACACATCTTTGGCAGCTGGCTCGGTTACAGTGAAACGCATGACGCCCTGTTTCAGGGCGGTGCCGCCGCGAGCGACCGGCTGCGCGTCGAGGTCGGTCAAGGGATGGCGGTCTATACGGGTGCCAAGGGAACGCTCGAGTGGCACAAGCCGGAACTGGTTTACACGGGTCCCTGCATCCTGCACAACGACTGGATCGTCACCAACGTTAACTCATACAGCGAATCCGCGGGCGCTTTCCATATCAAGACGGGGGCACAACGACAAATGCCACACCCGTTAACCGGCGAACCAATCCCCTGGAAAATCACCCGTAATTATGGCTGTAACAATATTCTCGCGAGTGAACATTTACTGACCTTTCGTTCTGGCGCCGCAGGATTTTATGACCTGACGGGAGACTCGGGCACCGGGAATTTCGGCGGCTTCCGAACCGGTTGCACCGCCAACCCCGTAATTGCCAACGGCGTCCTCAACGCACCCGACTATACGAGGACCTGTAGCTGCGGGTACCAGAACCAAACCTCGCTAGCACTGATCCACATGCCCGACGTCGATGTCTGGACCAATCACCCGCTCGTGAATGCCGCGTCCACACGGCAACGCATCGAACACCTGGGAGTCAATTTTGGTGCCCCGGGAGATCGTCGTGACCCACAGGGCCAATTGTGGCTGGAGTACCCTGCCGTCGCGGGGCCCTCGGCCACATTGGATATTACCGTAGAGGGTGAACCCGAGTACTACCGCCAACACTCCTCGACCAAGCGTGGCCAAGCCTATCCCTGGGTGCTGGCCTCGGGCCTGAGCGATGCCCGGGAAGTCCGCGTCGGCATGCGTTGGACTGGCCCGTACACCCTGGCGACGGGGACGCCTGTCGCGGGTCCTGACGGCGAAGCCCACGAAGACGCCGAGGGGGTAGTGTCGCTACGTCAGCAGACGCTCTCCCTGGGGGACCCTTCTGCAGCCGACCGCATCGGCCTGCGATTCGGGGACATTCCGCTGGCAGCCGAGACTGTGATTCGTGAAGCCTACCTGCAATTCACTTCCGACCAGATCGCCACCGAACCCGCCGAACTGATCATCCAGACTGAGAACTCGGGCCAGCCAGCACCTTTCAGCAGCAAAGCACACAATCTCTCCCAACGTTCCCTGCATGACATACAAGTCAAATGGCAGCCCCCAGCGTGGAATGCTGTCGCTGAAGCCGCCGCGCCCCAACGCACTCCAGACCTGGCGGAGATCCTGCGACCGGTTCTGCAGCATCCCGACTGGCGGCCCGGGAACGCGTTAACCTTCCTCATCCGTGGCACCGGTAACCGCAGCGTACTGGCGTCCTCGGCGGCCAAGGGGACTGGAGTCCAACTGGTCGTGACCGCTGATCGCTATGCGCCTCCCCCGTTACCAGTAGAGCCTCACCGCGTGCGGCTCTTCTTTTCAGACCGGCAGCCCCCACACGGCGAGCAAAGCATTTTCGACGTCTATCTGCAGGGGAAACGCGTGCTGCAGTCGGTCCACCTCGGCCCCGGGCGGCCCGCCGACCAGCCAACTCAGTATTCCTTCACTGGGATTGCCATTGGCGACGCACTGGAAATTCGTTTACAGCCACAAACCGGCAAACCGCTGATTTCGGGCGTCGAAGTAATACGTACGCCCAGCCCACCTGCACCCGACTAGCTTTGGTCCATTTCGCTTGTTTGCAGGTGCCTCCAACGCTAAACTCGGCCCCGAGGTGGGATCCGATCGGCCACTGGCAGGCACGATTGGACTGATCTTTCGCTCAAACGTGGTAAGGCTTCCTACACCGCGAGGGTTCAAATGGTGAGACGGAACCGGGGTTGCAACGGGTTGGATCATGTCATCTCTCGCCGGGGATTCACCGCCGGGGGAATGAGTGCCGCGTTGGCGTTGCCCGCGTTGGCCGCCTCAGCCCCGCACGCGGATCTACGACGTGGGCATAAGCGGATTCTACAAATCTACTTGCAAGGTGGAGTCAGCCAGTTTGAGTCATGGGATCCTAAGCCGGGCACGCTGTATGGGGGACCGTTTCGCGCCATCGAGACCTCTGTTCCCGGCATGAGAATCTGTGAACTCCTCCCCCACACAGCGCAGCGGATGCACCATCTCTCGCTCGTCCGCAGCGTCAATCTGAAAACCAACGATCACGGAGTGGGTCGTAAGATCATGGAACGTGGCCGCCGCCAGGAAGGCTACCCCTATGTCGGCGCCGTGGCCGCCAAGTATTTCGCCCCGACTGGCAATCCACTCCCGGGGTACATTCACATTTCCACCCGCGGATTGATCGATGACACGGACGCTTTCCTGGGACCACGTTACGCCCAGTTGCGACTCGAAGGCGTCCAGCCGCCGGAAAATATCCGCCGTCTGCCAACGGTGACTTCCGGCAGTTTTCGTCGCCGCAATCTTTTTCGGCTGCGCCTCAATCAACGCGCGGCCCGACGTGGCCAAACTGCCCGCACCGACCTCTATAACGGTAGTTTTGAACAAGCCCAACAACTTATGTCACGTCGCTCGCTCTTTGAGAAAGAGCCACCCGCCAGCGACCTAGAACGCTACGGCACCCACTTCTTCGCCCGCAATTGCATCTTCGCGCGGAATCTCCTTGAGCAGGGAGTAACCTGCGTCAAGGTCACCCATCATGGCTATGACACGCATGCCGAAAATTTCAACTTCCATTTGGAACAACTGGGCGAATTTGACCAACCCTTCGCCACCCTCCTCGACGATCTGCATGCGCGTGGTCTCCTGGAAAGCACGCTGGTCGTTGTCATGTCCGAGTTTGGCCGCACTCCCAAGATCAACCGGATGTATGGGCGTGACCATTGGGGAGCTTCCCTCTCGGTGGCCTTAGGCGGCTGTGGAATCAAACCGGGAATGATCGTCGGCAAGACTAACCACCAGGGTACCGAAGTCGCCGATCGCGAAGTGGATGGAGGCCACCTTTTCCACACCTATTTCCAGGCGTTGGGTTTGGACACCACGCGTCCGCATGAGAAACCGGGCAACCCTGTCCCAATTGGTGACCCAGCAATGGCACCGATTGATGAATTGCTGGCGTGATCACCCCCTTCGCTGCTTCTCAATGCCCCGCAAATCCATGACTGCAATCGATCCGAAACAGATACACCAGACTGCCGAGTTCCAGCACGAACGGCCGTTGACCACCTGCCGGATCGACCCTCGCGGTCGATTCGTGTTCGCCGGGGCAGAAGATCTCAACATTTACCGTTGGGAGCTGGAAACCGGTGAAAAAACCACCCTTTCGGGTCACGAGAGTTGGGTCAGGGGAATGGACTTTTCGGCGGACGGCCAGTGGCTTCTCAGCGCCGGATGGGATGGCCGCGTGGGCTGGTGGCCCCTCGGCGACAGGCAACCTCAAGCGGATCGTCTGCTTAAAGCCCACGAAGGTTGGGTGCGTTGCGTCCGCGCACGATCGGACGGCCAGCTGATCGCGACTTGTGGTAACGACAACCTGGTCAAAGTCTGGGATGCCGGGCAACGCGAAACCGTCTGGGAACTTGCCGGCCACCAGCGGCACGTCTATTCCGTCGATTTCCATCCGGGCGGCCGCTTCCTCGCATCGAGCGACCTGATGGGCATCGTCAAGGTCTGGGATCTGCAGACCGGGAAAGAAACAAGAACGCTCGATGCCAGCGTGATGACCGGGTATGACAAGAAGTTCGCCGCCGACATGGGTGGCGCCCGCGACATGCGTTTCAGCACGGACGGACAACTGCTCGCCTGTGCCGGCGTCACCGATGTCCGCAACGCGTTTGGAGGCATTCAAGGAGCCCTGGTGCTACTCCTGGACTGGGTTACAGGAAAGCCGTTGCGACAACTCAAGGACGGTGACTACCAAGGGGTCGGATGGGGAGTCCGTTTTCACCCCGCCGGCTTCCTCGTGGCGGCCGCCGCCCACCGCGGTGGCGGCGGGGTCCTCTGGTTCTTTCACCCGGACCAGGAAAAACCTTTCCACACGTTCCCTCTGAAAGCGTGTGGCCGCGGCCTCGACATGGCGCCCGACCAGAAAACGCTGGTCACCGCCCAGGCGGATGGCTATTTGCGAGTTTACCTGATGACCGCCCAGGCCTAGCGGGCCGTAACCGCACGCCCCGATCACCGCAACCGTCCTGGGGGCACGGTCCGCGGCAGGCCGCTCTTTCCCGTTACAGCACTGGGATGCTAGAATAGTACGTGGCAGAAACGAGATCACCCAGGCCCGCGCAGCGGGCTTTGGTGAGAGGGGCCGGGTAACTTATATCGCGCTGAGCGATTGTCACCCCCTGCTCGTTTTGATCCTGACACCTAGAACCTTCCGGCTGCTTCACACCCGCGGGGGAAAACGTGATGAACAGACTTCAAGCTGTGGCAGCGAGCGTCCTGGCCACCTGTGTCTGGCTCGTGTTTCCACTAATGGCCGAGGAGGCCGACGTCGTAGAAGTGCAGGTCGATCCGCCGACAATCACCCTGCAAGGCCCCGCAGCGCGACACACGCTGTTGGTCACGGGTAAGACTACCAGCGGACGCCTGCAAGATCTCGGCGACACCGCCACCTTCCACAGTGACACCCCCGACGTGGTCTCCGTCGACCAGCGCGGTGTCGCCAGGCCACTCTCGGACGGCCAAGGCACGATCGTGGTCGAGGTTTCAGGACGTACGCTGACCGTGCCCGTCACGGTGGCCAACTCCGCTTCGCCGCGTGAATTCAGCTTCGTCAACGACGTCATGCCCTTGTTAGACAAGTTCGGCTGCAACGGCGCTGGCTGTCACGGCAAAGCCGAAGGACAAGCTGGCTTCAAATTGTCGGTCTTCAACTCGGATCCCGTGGCGGACTACCACGCCATAGTCCACCAGAGCCGCGGCCGACGCGTTTTTCGAGCAGCTCCGGAACAGAGCCTGCTACTCCTGAAGGCGTCGGGGACCAAACCTCACGGCGGAGGCGTGCGTGTCCCACCCAGCATGCCCGAGTACGACACGCTGCGCGACTGGCTGGCGGCAGGTGCTCCCTACGGTGACGATGCCGAAGCACGTGTCGACCGGATTACCGTCACTCCTGGCAAACGAGTGCTTACCACACACTCCCGTCAGCAGTTACGCGTCATGGCGTATTATACCGACGGCCGCATACGTGACGTCACGCGGCTCGCCCAGTACGAATCCAATAATCCAGGCCTGGCGTCGATTAATGACTTCGGCTTGGTCACGACTCTCGATCGACCTGGACAGGTGGCCTTACGTGCCGGATTCATGAACCGATTCGCCATGTTCCAAGGGCTGATTCCACATGGCGAGAGAATCGACCAATACCCGGACTTGCCGGAACACAACTTCATTGACGGCCTGGTCTACAAAAAACTACGGGCGCTCAACATTCTTCCCTCCGAGCTGGCAGACGACGCCGAATACGCACGCCGTGTCTATCTTGATGTAATCGGAACCCTCCCTTCGGCTACCGAGGTGCAGGGCTTTCTTAATGACCCCAGTTCAGATCGACGCGCCCAATTGGTGGAACGGTTGTTCCAACGCCCCGAATACGCCGACTATTGGGCGCTAAAATGGTCGGATCTCCTGGGTGTCCAGAGGAAAGCCTTGGGGCACAAAGCAGCGTACGCTTACTACCGCTGGATTCGAGAGAATTTCGCCGCGAATCAGCCCTACGATGACTTCGTCCGTGAGATCATCACGGCGCAGGGCGCGCTTCTCGATGTGCCACAAGCCAATTTCTACAAGGTCGACAGTGATCCCGGTAAACTCGCCAGCCGTGTTGCCCAGACTTTCCTGGGTTTACGTATTGAGTGCGCCCAGTGCCATCACCACCCCACAGATATCTGGACGCAAACCGACTATTTCGGAATGCAGTCCTTCTTCACCCAGGTCAAGAAACGTGGCACCCCACGTGGAGAAGTACTCTGGACCGAAGGGAATCCGCAAACGAAACACCCCCGCAGTGGGCAGGTCGTGCATCCCCATCCCCTGGGCACGGAAATGCCCGAGGAAGCCGCCGAGGGCGATCGACGGCGTATTCTGGCTTCCTGGCTGTCTGACCCCACGAATCCCTGGTTCGCAAAAAATCTGGCAAATCGTATGTGGGCGCATTTCATGGGGCGTGGCCTGATCGAACCGGTCGACGACCTGCGGGCCACAAATCCCGCCACGAATCCCGAGTTACTAACGGCACTCTCACAAAGCTTCATCGACAGCGACTATGACCTGCGTCAACTGATTCGTACCATCACTCAGTCGCGGGTGTATCAACTCTCATCCACGGCGAATGCCAGTAATCGTCTGGACGAGCAAAATTACTCGCACGCGTTGCTGCGCCCCTTAGAAGCAGAAGTTCTCCTAGACGCGGTCAGCCAGGCCACTGGCATTGCCGAAAAGTTTGAGGGAGTGCCGAGCGGTTACCGGGCGATTCAACTCTGGGACAGTAGCGTCTCACACTATTTCCTCAAACTGTTCGGGCGTCCCCTGCGCACGTCCGCCTGTGTTTGCGAACGACTCGATGAACCGAACGTCGCGCAGGCCCTGCATTTGATGAATTCACCCGACATCCACCAAAAGCTGCGACACGAAGGTGGCACCTTGGCGCGACTCGTCAAAACACACGACGACGACGAAAGCCTTGTCCATGCGATTTACCTAACGTTCTTCAGTCGCCCGCCGTTTGTTGCAGAAAAAACCCGGGCACTCGAGTACCTCCAACAGGCCTCAGATCGCCGGACTGCCAGCGAAGACCTCGCCTGGAGCATGCTCTGCTCAATCGAGTTCATTTTCCGACACTAACACGACTATCAACCACAAAGCAGCGTGCTCAACGGCATACCGTGGCGCGCTGGCCGAACCATTTTCACGAGAGGAACCACCAGATGCCACGCTCACGACCATTTTGTGACGGAATCCGACGGCGGGACTTCATGCGGATTGGTGCTGCAGGTGCCTTCGGTTGGGGAGCGACACTCCCTATGTCTCTCGAGCAACAAGCGCTGGCAGCCTCCACAGCTGCCGACGACGTGTCCGTGATTTACATCTTCCTGTTGGGTGGCCTGAGTACCATCGACACCTTCGACCTGAAACCTGACGCGCCCGCGGAAGTGCGCGGAGAATTCTCACCGATCGCGACCAACGTCTCGGGGATCGAAGTGGGTGAGCACATGCCATTCTGCGCACAGCACGCCGACAAGTTTTCCTTGATTCGCTCGTTCGCCCACGGCGATTCCGGGCATGGCTCCGCCGATAAATACATGTTGACTGGCTACCGCAATACACCTCACCCGGCATTTGGTTCGGTTGCGTCCTATACGCACGGCGGGCGCAACTCCGTCCCCCCCTACGTGGTACTGCCAGCCATGCACGCCAGTGCGGGACCGCAGTTCCTGGGTTCTTCTGCGGCCCCCTTCCTGATCGACGCCGACCCCAGCTTCCCTGGCTTTTCCGTCCCCGACCTCGCACCGCCGCTCGACATCAACACCAACCGACTGTCCAACCGACGCGGGCTGCTGGCGACCGTCGACCGATTTCAACGGCAAGTCGAAACCCGTGGAAAAGCGGGAGCCTTCAACAAATTCCGTGAGCGCGCGTTCAGCTTGATGACCTCACCCGAAGCGAAAAAAGCATTCGATCTGCAAAGCGAACCCGAACAGGCTCGGCAAGCTTACGGCAATCATACACTCGGTCAGTCGTGTCTGCTCGCCCGACGACTCGTGGAATCCGGGTCGCGTTATGTCATGATTAACCACAACAACTGGGACACCCATGCCAACAACTTTGGCGATCTCAAAACCAACCTGCTACCACATCTCGACAAGGCACTTTCCGAGCTACTGCGTGACTTGTCCGATCGCGGAATGCTGGAGAAGACCGTGGTTGTAGTCAGTGGTGAATTCGGGCGCACTCCCAAAATCAACAAGGATGCGGGGCGTGACCACTGGGGACCTTGTTTCACGTTGACGATGGCGGGTGGTGGGATTCAAGGCGGCCGCGTCGTCGGCACCTCGGATGAGTGGGCCGCAAAACCGGCCGACAATCCGATCGGTCCCAAGGATTTCGCCGCCACCATGTTCCACCTGCTCGGAGTCGATACCGAGAAGCTCGTCTACACCCTCGAGAAACGCCCCATCAAAATTCTCGATGGTGGGCGGGTGATCGAGGAGTTGCTCTAACTTCTGTAGCAGGCCACCGTAACACTGCCGGTAATCGCCGCCACGGTTCGCGGCTTCGAGGATCCACGATGAAAACCTTCCGTACTGCTTTGGGGACACTGGCCTGCCTAACGCTGTTCGCGGTCGGCCCGGCGGCAGCCGTTCACCCGTCGACATCTTACATCTTTCCCGCCGGCGGCCAACGCGGCACCACTGTGCAGGTCCGCATTGGGGGGCTGTACCTGCATCAAGGCGCATCGCTGGAACTCGTCGGTGATGGTGTCGCCGGACCCGAACGGATTCTACCCACCGAAACCCGGGTGTTCCCGCAGGTTGTCGTACCGCAAACGTATTTCTCTGAAGAACACCTGTTTCCTCGAGATTACGCAGCATCACTCCGCATCACGGCGGACGCGGCCTTGGGAATGCGGTACTGGCAGGTCTGGACCGCGCAAGGGGGGACTCCACCACGACGCTTTGTCATTGGGGATCTGCCCGAGGCCATTGAACATGAGGTTTCAGGGCACGCGCTCGCTGAAACTGTTACTCTTCCGATCACCGTAAACGGCCGCATCTACCCGCGTGAAGATGTCGATCTGTGGAGTTTCACCGCCCAGGCTGGAGAATCCATCACTTGCGAAGTCAATGCCGCCCGGCTTGGCTCGTCGCTCGATTCACACCTCGAAATCCGCGACAGCCAAGGTCGACGGATCGCCGAAAATACGGATCACTTCGGCTCAGACTCATTCCTACGTTTCATCGCACCGCAAGATGGCACCTACCAGGCAGCAATCCAAGATGTACGGTTTGGTGGCCTGCAGAGCTCCGTATACCGCCTCACCATTACCAACGGGCCGCACCTGGATGGGACGTACCCGCTGGGAGGACAACGTGGCACCAATGTTTCGTTCCAGTTACTCGGCCAACACGTCCCCGCCGACCGGGTCGAAGTCTCCTTGCCCGCAGACGGCCCAGACCAGTACCGCACCGGTATCCCCGTCGCCGGGACTCAGCAGCATGCTTTGGTCGAACTCGGCGACTTCCCCGAGTCGCTCGAAGCGGAACCCAACGAAGATGCTACAGTGACGCCCGTGCGGCGGGCTCCTGTCGTGTTCAATGGACGCGTATCAACGCCTGACGACCACGACTTCTGGCAACTCGAAGTGACAGAGGGTCAAGTCCTGGAGTTTGCGTTTCGTGGACGTCGCCAAGGTAATCCACTAAACCCATTACTGGTCGCCTCGGATTCCACTGGCAAGGAACTTTTCCGCACCGAGGCGCGGAGCACGTTTACCTTTCCTAAGGCGGGCATCTACCGCTTGCGTGTTTCGGAACGGTTCCCAGGACGCGGTGGCCCGCGGTTCATTTACCGGCTACAGGTAAGCTCTCCGGCGACTCCCGATTTTCGCCTCCAGCCCGCACAACACGCGATCACGTTAATACGTGGCGGGGCGGCGGAACTGACTGTCAATGCGATACGACTTGGTGGTTTCAGCGGCGAAATTAAGTTGACCGCGGACCAGCTCCCAGAAGGGGTCACCGCCACCGAAGCAACGATCCCGGGAAACAAGAAGGCCGCGAAATTGAAACTACAAGCCGGTCCCGAGAAATCCGTCCAGGCAACGCGCATCGCAGTACGCGGCACTGCCGAACTGCCCGAAAAGAAGATCGTCACGCGACCCGCGACCTATCATCTCGATGCCGGAGAACGTGAATTCGACACCGTTTTTTTGACCACCGCACTCGCCGCTCCATTCAAATTTACCGGCGAATACAAGATCCCTTTCGCGTTACGTGGAACGACCCATTACCGACGTTATCAACTCGACCGTGGCGGGTTCGAAGGCAAGCTGTTTGCGCGGGTTGCGGACCAGCAGATCCGGCATCAAATGGGAACTACCGGCACTGTGATCGAAATTCCGGACGCGACATCCCAGTTTGATTACCCACTCCAGGTGTCCACCTGGACCAAAGTCGGGCTGACGGGGCGCACAGTCATCATGGTCTATGGAGAATTGGTGGACATCGACGGTAGTCGCCATACCGTCGCCTACACTTCAAAGACCGCTCCCGACCAGATCATGATCCAACCTAGTGCCGGTCCGATCTCCATCGCCCTGGAAACCAAATCCATTCTGGCCAGCGCGGACCGACCCGCCCGCGTTGAAGTCCGCATCCGACGGGACCGCAGTTTGCCCCTACCGGTGACGCTTTCGGTACATCATGGCGACCATATGAAAGGTATTGAAGTCACCCCAGTCGTACTCCCTCCCGACCAGACAGCGGCCACTCTAGAGATCCGTTTTACCGGTGACGCGGGCCCTTTCAACGCACCGCTCTCGGTGCGAGCCACTATTCGCCCGGTAGAAAACATCACTGTGCGAGGCCGTCCCTTGCGCTCCGGCGACCCCATATTTGCCGAAGCACCCTTACAGGTGGTCGCCCCACAACGTTGACACCGCTATTTCACTTCGACCGAACCCTGTCTACCTGCTTTCGGTCTGACAAGAGCCGGCCGCCGTGCCACTGATCGACGTCGCTTTACCCGACCAGGCCTTATCTTTGCCCCAGCCGGGCGCGGTACTGCTGCGGGAAGCGGAACAGCTGGCCTCGTCCTTAGACGCGCAACCAGCGGGACCGCCACTCGGCTTCGTACCCTGCGACTATCAGCGAGTCGCCCGCGCCGTCGCCACGATCGTCGACTGCCGGCTGGCCACAGGAAATACGTTTTGCGAGTGGGGTAGTGGCCTCGGCATCGTCACGATGCTGGCCTCGCTGTACGATTTTGACGCCTGCGGCATTGAAGTCGAGCCCACCCTCGTCACCGCGGCGGTGACGTTGGCAGCGCGACACCGGTTATCAGCTACCTTCGTCACAGGAAGCTATATCCCCCCCACAGCCGACGCACCGGAAGTGCCTCCCGGTGAAGATTTCTTCTGGATGACTACCGAAGCCGATGACGCCTACGGGACCCTTGAGCGGGATCTTACCGACTTCGCAGTCGTGTTCGCATTTCCCTGGCCCTCAGAAGCAGAAGTCATTGCCCAGCTCTTCGAACAGCACGCGCGACACGGCGCGTTGCTGCTCACATATCACCACAACGGGTCAGTACGTCTGCAACGCAAAGTCCTAAGAGCGTGAACGCTCGACGCCCCACAGCGATGCTCACTCGGGGGGCTCTGCTCGGACCCGCTTCATGGTCCGCTGGTACAGCCGCCTCATCGCCTCGACCCGCTGCGTGAGAAACTCCTGCTCGACCTGGTTGCGTTCAGCAACCGACGCGACGGTAGCCGGCCGTATCGTGATGTTCGCGAACGTGATTCCCTCTTCCAGGCGATCCACCGCGGCAACCTGATTGTTGTCGACAATCAACGTGACCCCCACATTCGCCTCAACGACCGGTACATCGTTTTCGCGACCTCGGCTCAGAACCGCTTCATCCTGGGCGCGCGACCGGGAACCAAATGACGGAATCAGCAGAAATTGTGCCCCGTCGAGTACGGGAATTCTCGCCAACCGCGGGTTCCAACGGTCATTGCAGATTAAGAATCCACAGCGCCCAAAGGGCGTGTCAAAAGCACGGCTGCGCTGCCCTAACCGATTAAACCACCATGACGGATGGTATCCCTCGGCAAATTGCATCTTATGATATTTGCCACGAACCTGCCCTTGGTCGTCGATAAATATAGCTGCGTTGTAGACATTCTCCGCCTGCCTCTCCGCAAAGCCAAACGCCAGGCACATTCCCAGTTCACGAGCCAGTTTTCGAAACCGACCGATCAGGGGCCCATCGCAGGTCACAGCAACCTGCTTCATCTTCTCGGGGCTGGCCTGGCCCGCAATAATCTCATTGACCACGTAACCTTCCAGCGCACCCTCCGGCGCCACCGCTATGACGGCGCCTCCGCGACGGGCCTGCCGAAACATGGACGCCAGACGGTCGGCATTCGTCTGCAAACCAAATTTGGCAGGGACGAAAGACAACGCGGCAACCCGAATCACTCGTACACCACTGGGTGTGCCTTCTACCGCATTCAAGATACTCCCCAGGCTTCCGGTCCATAAAACGAGGAGGAGAGACAACAGCCATTTACAGGCACACATGGAAGAACCCTGTCTGGGAGACACCAACCGGGCGGTGAAGCCAGTGATTGCGTCCGCATTATACCTCCCAACGCGAAGATATCTACAACCAACGACAGGGCGGGTTTTACCGCCGACCGTGATCCGAGTATCCTGTTAAGCACGCGGGCTCGGTTGCTCGGGCGTGACCGGCACACGTTCGTTGTCCTTTCCAGATTCCTCGCATTGAGCAGGTCCACTTGCATGTACCATTGGCGTCTTTACTCTGCCTGGATCGTTCTGTGTTCTATCACGCCATGCTGTTTCTCTGCAGACAGTTGGCCCGAGTGGCGTGGCCCGCAGGGAACGGGCGTCTCCCAGGCCGTCAATTTGCCAACCTCTTGGAGCGAAAAGAGTCATATCGCCTGGCGAGTCGTCGTTCCGGGCCATGGATGGTCTGTTCCAGTAATTGGCAACAAACAAGTCTGGGTTACAACCGGCATCGCTCAGCCCGCCTCTCAGAAAGACGCGGCTCGCCGCCGCAAAGCCAGCACCAATTCTCAGCCCCTTACGGTCTCCGCAGCGGTCAGTCTGCGGGCCATCGGACTCGACTTGGTGACAGGGACACTCCTCCACAACAAGGAGCTTCTCACTGAAACCGATCCGCAGATGATCCACCGCGAGAACAGCTATGCCACGCCAACACCGATTCTTGAAAATAACCGACTCTATTGCCATTACGGACCCTACGGAATCGCGTGTCTTGATGTAGAAACTCAGAAGGTTATTTGGGAGAACCGTTCGTTACGAGTGAAGCACGAAAACGGACCTGGCAGTTCACCCATCCTCTGGGAGAACCTGTTAATCATTCACTGCGATGGTATTGATCAACAGTACATCGTGGCCTTGAATACCGCCGATGGAAAACTGGCCTGGAAAACGCCACGGTCCGGGAAGCCTCATCCGGATGTTCAGATGCGCAAAGCGTATTCCACTTCGCTGATCGTTGGCATCAACGGAACGCCACAGGTGGTTTCACCCGCGGCTGACTGGGTGTACGGCTACGATCCTCGATCCGGTAAAGAACTCTGGAAACTCTCGTATGGGAAACTGGGCTTCTCGAATGCACCTCGACCCATCGCTGGCCATGGGCTGGTTTATGTCTGCACGGGCTATATGAAATCCGAATTACTGGCGCTGCGGCTCAATCCGGACGCCGGCAACTCCCCTCCCGAAATAGCGTGGCGATTTAAACGAGGAGTGCCTAACGTCTCCTCACCGCTCTTGGTCGATGGCGCCATCTACTTTGCTTCCGACAATGGAATCGCCACGTGTATCGATGCGAAATCCGGCAAGCTCCGCTGGAGCGAGCGAATCGGAAAACGCTTCTGGGCGTCTCCTCTGTACGCCGACGGACGCATCTACTTTTTTGACTATGATGGTGCGACGACAGTCATCAAACCTGGCAACTCGTTCCAGAAGCTGGCTGTTAATCGGCTCGACGGGACTCTACTAACCAGCGCGGCAGTCGTCGATGGATCCTTGCTTTTGAGAACAAGCCAGGCTTTGTACTGCATTCGACCCTGATGTATCCACGCGGTCCATTGAGAGCGGCTTACTCATCATTGGTCAATCGCAATCAACTCGTGCGGTGCCATCTTCACACTCATGTCAGCCTCGACCTGAAGCGACTCTCCCGGGCGTTGGACAAACGCTTCCGGATCAATCGACGCGGCAGCCACATTTCCTCGATTGAGGCGAAACAACTTCGCAGGTGCGGACCTGGTTCCCACCACGCGAACGGTCTGTCGACGCGAGGACAAATTGGCGATCAACAGCCGTCTCCGCCGCCGGTGCTCTAACGCCATTCCGACAACCTCCATCGTGGCCGTAGATGATACCTGACGGACCTGACCGCCGGAGAATTCCCCGACCAGCCGCAGCACGTGATAAACCGGGTAGACGCGCGATGGGGGGACTGGAAACACGCGTGGCACACGTACTTCTGGCCCCGGGGACATCACACCCTTCCAGCCCATGGTTTCGTAGTAGGTCACGCCGTCTACGCCAGCTTCAGCCAGATATTTGATGCTACCCAATGTCCAACAGGCACCAAACAGGGAGGCCTGGCGCAAATCCACATTCGATGGCAACTCACCAGGCAGGGGCGGTTGATTCACCTTCTGAACCTTGAGCGTTACCGGACTTACAAACAGCCGCCGGTCCCCGACAAACTGCCGGGCACTGCGCACCGCGTCGCCCTGAATCCCCAACGTTTCGATCAGCGTCAAATTATCACTCGCATGGCACTGAGGGTTCAAACCAAACGACACCAGTCGCATGGCAGCGGAGGCGGGACGATTTCGATTCAATTCCGTGAAGTTTGTGTCCTCGGCGACACCGATATCGAGCTGTTTCCCTAACATTTCTCGCACCAGATCAAACCGCTCGGTGGTCGCTTCAGTGACAAACCAACAAGCGACCAGCGGCTTTACTCTGGCCACGACGGAACGGAGCCTCTGCAGTTCGGCAGTCGCTTCATCGCCAATCCTGAGTGCCACATGAAGTGGCACCCCCAGCAACTTGGCTTGTTCACTGGCGGCCGCCAACCGCGTTTCGATCTTCCCGTCCCCGGTATCAATGCCGATCCGCAGATGCTCCAGCTGCAGTGAACGAAGGCGGCTTGCTTCCAACTCGCTCATGCCCGAAACCTGGTTCGATACTTGCATCCCTATCGGTGGTAATCGTCTCGTTCCCTCCGCTCCCTCGACAAGCGTCAACGTAACGGCGGTTGCCCGTTCCGACTGTGACGCCGCCAATTTGCCCGCCGGCCCGGTCAACCGAACCTCCACACTTTGCTCGACCACGGTCCCTTCGTCAATCTTAACCGGGTAGGGTTTTTCCAGAGCAGTGCAGTACGTCTTGAATGACCCATCCGTCCAGTTGCGTTGGTCCTCCATCTCAAATGTCTCTCCCTGGCACCGTACTTCGGCCCATACGTCCGGCGTCAGTTGATGGGAAATCGCCCGCAGGTTCTTGGCTGGCTGGTGGGGTGAGATCCAACGCGGGAACTGTCCTGCGGATCGCTTACCGTCGGTCGTCTCAATCTGCCAGGGAGTTCCCGCCGCCGACGCCGGATGTAATACGCAAAAACCAATACGGTTTCTCAGAAAAGTCGAATTGGCTCGACCGCGAAAGCGAAACGTGACCACACCCTCCGCTGTCCCGATGATCGTACCCGACCAGCTGAAATCTATCTCCCGCTCTACACAAGCTACGTCAAAACGCAGTGAAAACTGTCGTCCCTCGTTACGTAACCGAACATTCGTTACTTTCGTCGGCAGCGTCCCCCAGTACTGATTTCGCACCGGTGCGTTGATACCGCGCAGTACTTCCACTGGCCCCACGCGCAAAAACCGAAGCATTGCATGATCCGTATCGAACACCATGGAAAGAGGGCCCGCTCGCAGTGCAATCGGCTCCTCCCCCAGCAACGACGGAGTGACGCCACACCAGATCGCTAGCCACAGAATCTTTCGACTTCGCGTCATTTCAATACCTCGTTGTGTGATAACAATCGCTCATCTATCCAGTCATTCATAATCACAGAACCAGATCCTGTACCACTCGGCCGCCGACGTCCGTCAGACGAAAATCGCGACCCTGATGCCGAAACACCAATCGTCGATGATCGATTCCCAGGCAGTGCAACACCGTCGCATGCAGGTCATGGACATCCAGCTGATCAACGGCCGCATGGAAACCAAAGTCATCTGTGGCGCCGTACGTCACGCCCGCTCGGACCCCGCCACCCGCCATCCACATTGTAAAGCCATGTGGATGGTGGTCGCGCCCCCATTTCTCTCCTCCGCCCTGGGCGACTGGAGTACGCCCGAACTCGCCCCCCCAGATCACCAGGGTTTCGTCCAATAGCCCGCGCCTTCCCAAGTCTGTCAGTAACGCCGCGACTCCCTGGTCAATTGCTTGACACTGTTGGGCATGATCGCGTTCCAGGCTGCCGTGACTATCCCAGCCCATGTCGTAGAGTTGGATGAACCGGATTCCCTGTTCGACCATCCTCCTGGCGAGCAAGCAGTTCCGCGCGAAGGAAGGGCGTTTCCGATCCGCGCCGTACAGCGTCAACGTCTCGGCTGTTTCACCACCCAGATCCACCAACGCGGGAACTTCAGACTGCATCCGAAACGCCAACTCGTACTGTTCGATCCGCGCTGCAATTTCCGGATCATTGACCAGTTCATAACGACGGCCATTGAGCCATTTGATCAGATCGACCTGTGCGCGCCGCGCCGCATGTTGGGTTTCCTCGGGACTCTTCAGGAACATGACCGGCGCCCCGGAAGACCGAAACAACACTCCCTGGTGACGGGCAGGCAGAAAGCCACTGGACCAGTAGCTATTGAGCAATGGTTGGCGTTTGACACCTGACGTGAGCACGATGTACGCGGGCAAATTTTCATTTTCGGTGCCCAGCCCATAACTAAGCCAGGCTCCCATGGTCGGCCGCCCCACGCGCGAGTCCCCTGTGTTTAACAAGGACACTGCTGGATCGTGATTGAAGATCCCGCTGCGCATCGAATTGACGACGCACAGTTGGTCAGCCATACCACCAATTTTCGGCAATAACTCCGACACCAGAGTGCCAACTCTACCGCTGCGCACAAATTGATACGGCGACCGTTTCACCAAAGGCGGCGTATTGGGGGGAATCATTGCGAAATGAACATCTTCGACCACGCTCGGTGGGATCGGTTGGCCATCGTATTTAGCCAACGCCGGCTTGTAGTCAAAGGTATCCACGTGGGATGGACCACCCGACATAAACAGATAGATCACTCGTTTGGCCGTTGGCGTCCTGGAATGTCCCTCGCCCTGGCTGGGCGCTACAGGCGGGGCTTGCCCGTTTGCTGTCATCGCCGCCAGCGCCAGAGGCCCCAGGAGGTGCGCGTTGCCGGCCAGGAAGGTCCGTCGCTTGATCTGCTGGCGTAGCCGATTTGCATTCAACATCAGGGCTGATTCGCTATTCGATTGAGATCGTTTCGTCGAGGTTCAAAACGGCACCCGCGAAATGAAACCACGCCGTTTCCTCATCCTGCCCCGTAGCCAACGCCTGCTCCACAAATGCTGCGCAGCGATCCGCTTCATTTTCCGTCGGGCTCCGACCGAGAGCTAGTTCGAAGATGGTCTTCACAGTTTGCCCAATATCGCCTTGCGGTCCACAGAGCCGCGCACGCAGGGCGAACGCTTTTGACATCTCCACCACCGCCGGGTCATTAAGCAATGCCAGCGCCTGTAGTGGTGTATTTGTGCGTGAGCGTTGAATGGTACAGCGTTCCCGACTCGTGGCGTCAAACAGGCTCATTGAGGGGTAGGGGGCGGTGCGTTGCCAAAACACGTAGAGTCCTCGCCGATAACAGTCGGGCGCCGCATCCTGCTGCCATTGGCCGGCCGTCGCGTCGCGAAATTCTCCCACACCGTCTGGTTGGTAAGGATACACACTCCGGCCACCCACACGTCGGTCCAACAATCCACTAATCGCCAACAGGGTGTCGCGGACTACTTCCGCGCTAGCGCGCCGCCGAGAAAAACGTCCCAGCCACATATTGCCTACGTCTTTCGCATACTCGCTTGGCACAACACGCGAAGACTGTTGAAAGGTCGCCGACTGCAGAATCAGCCGGTGGATATGTTTGACACTCCAGCCCGATTCCATGAATTCCACTGCCAGCCAATCGAGCAAATCCGGATGCGTGGGCTGGGCACCACGTATTCCAAAATCGTCCGTCGTACGCACCAGCCCATTACCAAAATAGTGTTGCCAAATACGGTTCACGGCGACCCGGGCTGTCAACGGATGTGTGTCTGAGACCAACCACCTGGCAAACTCAAGGCGATTCTTCACCGGACCGGCCCCGGATCCCGCCAGAAAGTCTGGCACCGCCGGCCGCACCCGCGCGCCCCGATTTTCGTAATCCCCGCGTATATGGATAAAGGTGTCGCGTGGTTCGGACAACTCCTGCATGATCTGCGCCGTCACCGTTTGCTGCAGGTCTGCCAGCTGTTCGCGCAAGGCCGATTCACGACGCCGTATCGCCTGCCCCTCAGAAGAGCCCGCCAACACCTCGGCCACCAAAGTTTCACGCGTCGGCAGAAAACCAATCGTTCGCAATCGCCCGACCACTTGCTCGTCAATACGAAAGCCAGCCAGTTTCCCTCGAAAAGGAAATGCATTGGCTCGCGAACTATTTTCGTACCCACCTCCTACCACAACACGCCGGTCGCAATCCGCCAACATAGCTGGCACCTGGCCCGTGACACGAGCTTGCATGTCGAGCCGCCCATCCACGAACAACTGCACCGACTTGCCCGGGCTATAGACCAATCCCACGTGATGCCACCGGCCGTCGTCCACGCGTTGGCTACCGTAGACAATGGCACCCGAAAACGTCGCGGCGCGTTCCGACAACCAGGCGTAGAGGTGCCCCGGGATGGCATCCTTATCCCGCTCGCCACCCACCCCAAACACAAACGAACGCTGCCCCGCTTTCCAATCATAACGCGAAACCAGATCTCCCACCGGCTCTTCCGTCTTGATCCATGCCGATACCGTCAACGGTCCTTGTAACCGTACCTGGTCGGCCATTTCCGGATACCAGGGCAGCGGCGGAACAACCGTTGTCGCTCTGTCCAATTCAGCCTGGTCAAACAAGCCGTCGTCATTCGTGTCCTGCGCCTCCGCTACGCCCACCAAAGGGCTGTCCACGCTATCTACCCTACCCGGCTGCGTCGCCGTCACCGCAGCACGCAGCCGCTCCTGAAACGCGGGTTCGGCCACGAATGCGGCGCGGCGGCGAGCCAGTTCAGCCAATCCCCGTTCCGTGTTTTCCCGCACCCAGCGTGTCTGTGGCAACTCAACCTCCAGGCGTGGGCCATGTACCTTAAATCTTTCGCCGAGATGTGGAACGTTGTTGAAAATCGCAAATACCTGGTAATATTCGCGAGTCGTAATCGGGTCATATTTATGGTCATGACATTCTGCACAGGCCAGCGACAGACCTAGCCACACGCGACCGGTCGTCTCCAGACGGTCGACAATCCCCTTGACGCGAAACTCCTCTTTGCGAGGATTATTTCCTAATGCTTGCATCGAGTTACGATGAAATCCCGTGGCAATCAATTGGTCTTGCGAAGGGTTGTCGAGTAAATCACCGGCTAGTTGGGCTACACTAAATTGGTCGAAAGGCATATCGCGGTTGATCGCGTCGATCACCCAGTCACGGAATAACCACATTGTACGTGGTTGGTCCGCGGCGTGCCCCGCCGTATCGGCGTAACGGGCCGCATCCAGCCAGTTTTGGGCCATGCGTTCACCGAAATGGGGAGAGGCAAGCCACCGCTCGATCGCCTTTGTTATGGCCATATCGTGATCATCAAACTCTTGCATTTCCTCTGGTTGTGGAGGGAATCCTCGCGTGACAAGACTGATCCGTCGCAACAACTGTCGTCGCGAGGCACTTCGACTCGGCCGCATTCCCTGTTGCTGTAGCCTCTGTAAAACAAATGTATCGATCGGATTTTTTATCCAGTTCCGGTGTTTAACGGTCGGCAGTGCGGAACGCACGGGAGTCTTGAAGGCCCAATGCGAGCTGTACACGGCGCCCGATTCGATCCAACGTTGCAGCATGTCCATTTGCGCAGCACTCAGGCGATCCGCCGGCAGAGGGGGCATCCTTAATTCAGGGTCGGTCGCTCGAATTCGAGACAACAGCGAACTCCGTCCCACCCGCCCTGGACTGATCGCTCGCATCCCCGAGGGGAGTAGGCCGATCGCTCCTGCCCGTACGTCCAGCCGCAAACCAGCCTGCCGACGCTCGACATCGACGCCATGGCATTGGTAACAATGCTCCGCCAGAATCGGTCGAACATCGCGTTGGAAGTCTATTTCCGCAGCCGTCGGATGCGCTGCGACCCGGCCCAGAACCCAGGCCGCCCAGACAACTCTCAACAGGAACAGGGAAGGAAATTTCATAGCTCCATTATATGTCTGGCTCGGTGTTCAACCAATTGATACCGCAGCCCGGCGAGAGCGTCTCATAACGCGCCTCCGGCGACTGGCTATCGTAGCCCGCCCCTACCCCACCTCGGTAAATCACCCCGGCAGAACTACAATGGAAGGCAGAGCTCGCAGCTTCGATCTGTTTCAATGCGAGCGGGGCCCGAGCACGGTAAGAACGCGGATGCGCACATTTGGACTCGTTTTCGCTATTGGCGTCACCTTTCTGGGTTGTACCCCGGCAGTAGTCGACCCCGTCGCGCGATTGCAGCAGCTGGGAACGACCATCGTGCGCAACGACCGAGGAATGGTCACCGCTGTGTACCCGTCTCATACTCGCATCCTGGACGGAGATCTGGTCTTTTTGTCCAAACTGATCCACCTGCGCAAAGTGGTCCTCAGCGACACGCTGATCACGGATGCTGGGCTGGTACATCTGCAACCCCTGGCGGATCTCCAGTGGCTGAGCCTGGCGAATACTTCAGTGCGCGGCGTCGGACTAGCGAACCTGAAAGCGAACACGCGACTGACAACACTTCATCTCAACCACACCAACATTGACAATGCCGCGTTGGCCAACTTGGAGTCGATCCGATCGCTCCGCGTCCTTGACTTGACCAACACTCGTATCAACGGGGCAGGACTTGCCCACCTCAAGAACCTGGTCGAACTTGAGTCTCTGCTCCTGGACAAGACCAGCGTAACCGGCGGCGGGCTGGTGCACATCCAAGGTCTGGTCGGCCTACGCCACCTCACCCTCGCTAACACCCCAGTGACCGATCCCGGCCTGATTCATCTGCGGTCACTGATAAACCTGACCTCTTTGACCCTACCTGATAACGTCACGAACGTCGGCCTCCGACACCTCACACCGCTGTCCCATTTACGGAGTCTCGATCTCAGCCAGACACGAGTGACCGCAGCGAGCCTGAAAACACTCGGCACCTTCCGCCAACTGCAGTCGCTCACGTTACCTGACTCGTTTGAGGCCGAAGACGCGGCCAAGCTGGCATCCTCCATCCCGCAGTGTCGCATCTCCTACTAAACGCAACGACCAGGGTGCGGCTACTCTCCGCGACGTTTACCACGCACTGTCCCATCGCGTCGCGCCGGTACCGCAATGGCGACTGGCGTGGCACCGGGCTCCAGTTGAGGCCAAGGCCCAATACTAGCGCCACGGGGGCGCGGAGCAGTCGGACGCAACGCCCGGCTGGTGGCCTGGTACGAAATATTCTGGAGATGGGGAGTCGCCAGCACCCGCCCTCCACGGCTGCGCGAAATCATGGCAGCCTCCAGTATCCCCGTGGTCAGATACGTTCGTTCCACAGGGCTGGGAACAATGCCGGTGAGGAAAAACTCCTCAATATTGCGGCCGAGGTAACTAAACGCGGCATGCGTCGCACCACTGGAACTATGGTATTCGAGCGCCTCGGTCACTTCTCCACGCCGCTGCGCATAGGCGAATTTACGCACCCACCCGTTGTCACCCAACATCAAGGCGGCTGCTTTCAAGCCATCTTCATATTCAACCAGGAAGACGTGGGGATCGTCGATCGCCTTCGGTTCCAGTGGACCCGGACCATCTTCAATCGCAGCGAGCGCCGCATTGGCCAGATCCCTCGACCAGCGGCCTTCATCAGCCGCTCGCCACACGGCATCCCCCGACAGGCACTGGACGGACCGGACCCCTGTCTCACCGCCCCGACGCCGTTCGACATGAGACTGAAGCAGTTCCAGGGCATGGAACCCGTAACGTTCCAGCATATGAAACCCAATCACCAAAGCATCATCAATCGGTTCCCCCTGCGGATGCTCCCAGTTTGGCCGTCGCCAGACAACCGGCATCGCCGAGCCAGCCCAGAAGGGAATGTGTAATGCTTGGGCCCGCCGGTACATCCACTGCGCATCATCCCAGCGATACGCAAAATGTTTGTCGCTAAAAACCGGGACAGGTCGTCCGGCGCGGGCGATAACACCTGACACTTGCTCGAAAAAGTAACGCCGCGGCAGCATCTCCTGACCGAGATCGGTCACCGGGTAATCGCCGTGCTCCCCGATCACTAAGACCGCATCCACCGCCAGCTCATCGCCCCCCAGGGTCAGCGCCCCACGAATACTCTCGTAGAGCGGGATTTGATAGCGGTGTGCAACCTGCCGCCCAATGTCCTGATCATGAATCTGGTCGATATAGAGGGACGCCAACTGCATTCGCGGCGGCAGTACGCCTTCATCAGTCGGAAACCCTCGCATAAACTTATCCACCAGCACACCTGCGTGGCTGTTGGGAAAATAGGTCGTCACGACGGCTGCCACGCGTTTCATTGGGCCACCCTTCGAGTCGGCAACTACCGCTGCTCCGGGGCCCACTCCCCGTTGACCGTCAACCTTCGTCGACAGCGTCAGCATCATCAGCCCACAGATCAAGAACGCTGCCACCCTCTGTTTACCCCGCATCGCGCCTCCCCTTGTCTCACACTTTTGGCAATACCAGGAGGACCGTCGCGGCGACCATCAGCGCGCACCTAGCGCTCTCACGGTCACTCCACGACACCGGCCCCACCGCATCCGGTAAATTGACGGGCTCGAACGCTGCCAGCAACCGATCTCGCCGCCTTAGAGCAGCTCATCGATGGGACTGGGGTCCTCAAGCACCGGTGTAGGCCGGCCACTGTGATCAAGAATGTGGAGCGTCGGATCGATGCCCAGACACCGGTAAATCGTAGCGTGGATGTTGTCAGGACGAACTGGTCGTGTGGCTGGACTCTCCCCGCGACTATTCGTCGACCCCACAATCTGTCCACCGCGCACGCCACCACCACCCAGCAGACAGAACATCGAGTTTCCCCAATGGTCGCGGCCTGGTGTCCCTTTACTCAAGGGCGGGCCTCCATTGCCTCCGTCATTCATCCGTGGCGTACGGCTGAATTCGCCGCACAAAATTACCAGCGTCGAATCGAGAATGCCGCGCTGTTCCAGATCGGTAAACAGTCCCGCCACGGCGTTGTCTACTTTGGGAAGGTAGTTCTCCATTCCCGACTGTAGATTCCAGTGATGATCCCAGCCACCAAAATGGACTGTCACAAAGGAAGCACCCGCTTCAACTAACCGGCGTGCCAACAAAGTACTCTGTCCCCAGGTTTGCCGTCCGTACAGTTCGCGTGTCGCTTCATCTTCACGACTCAGGTCGAAGGCGTTACGCGCCTGCTCGCCGGAAACAAAAGAAACTGCCTGCTGGTCAAACCGATCGAGCGCGTCAAACTGGCCGCTCCGTTCAACCTGCCGTGGAATCTGGTCGAGTCGTCGTAACAGGTCTTGCCTGTCACCAAGTCTGTCCACGGAAAGCCCTTTGGCCAGCGCCAGGTTCTGGACCTCAAATTTTGCGTTATTGGGATCGCCACCGGTCTGAAAGGGGTCGTATTGGACACCCAGCATGTGGCCACCAAAGTAACCAGGCCGCAACCCGATACTCGAAGCCACAGGCACCGATACGTAAGGTGGTACCGTCGACGCCCGCTGCCGACGTTGAAACGCGACCAGGGAACCTAGCGACGGAAATTTGGTCGCCGTGTTACCGCCACTGACCCCCATGTTTTTGCTCGTCAGCATACGATGCCCACCGGCAAAATGGTCACCCGTGTTGTGATACAGCGAACGAACTATGGAAAATTTGTCCGCCACCTTGGCTTGGCGCGGAAACAGTTCGCTAATCTCCATGCCGGGAACATTGGTCGGTATGGGTCGCCAGATGCCCCGGTATTCAACGGGCGCTTCTGGTTTCATGTCGTACATGTCCATATGGCCCGGGCCACCGTCGAGCCAAATCAAAATTGCCGAGGTTTTGCTACCACTTCTGGAGCCTGATTCTTGACGCGCTCTGAGGACGCCCCCCAACCCGACGCTCGCCATACCCGCCACACCCAACTGCACAAAACTACGGCGGCTGATGCCATCACAATAGCGGCCGGTCTGACCTGCTTGCACGCGTAACATGGAATTCCTCCAAAAGGTCTAGCCAATCCAACGGCCGTGAATTGGCAGGTGGGCAGTGCCTTTGATTGCTCCATTTTATACTCAACCGCCGCCAATGAGGCAATCGAAATGGGACGCCACCCTCCCGGCTGCAGGTAGCTCAAGCGGCCGCGCAAACACCGGATTTCCCTGTTCTTGTTATCGACACAATCCGCACGCCGACAACACCCCTCCAGGGAAGGGCAGTATGCCACCCGTGAATGGCTAATCCACCGCAAGGAGGGAATCAGGAAAATAATGCGCCGACCGGGGTCCCGTCGGTAACGCGCACTGGGCGTCCCGTGGGATCGGGCACCGTCATCTCCGGCGTAACGCCCATCGCCTGCAGCACGGTGGCGTGCAGGTCAAAAGGAGAAACCGGATTATCGGCGACATAACCAGCGATTTTGTCGCTTTTACCGTAAACCGTCCCACCACGAATCCCTCCGCCCGCCAACACGGCTGAATAGCAGGAGGCCCAGTGATCGCGACCGGCCCACTTGTTAATGCGCGGTGTGCGACCAAATTCGCCGACCACCACCACCAGGGTACTCTCCAATAGCCCCCGTTCTTGTAGATCTTCTAGGAGCGCCGCGTAGGCCTTGTCAAACGACGGGCAGCAGTAGTCGTGACGCATCATCTCGTCCCCACGATTCTTACCGCCACAGACCTCCGTGTCCGCCCCGTGATTGTCCCACAAATTGAACTGACAGCCATCTTGCCCATAGAAGGTCCAAAAGACATTGACCATCCGCACATCGGCCTCAACCATCCTCCGCGCCAGCAAGAAACTCTGACCGTACTCGTTCATACCGTACTGTTCTCGGATCCGCGGATCCTCCGCAGTGACATCAAAGACTTGCCGAATCCGGTCCGACGAAAACAGCGTATAGGCGCGTTCCATCAAACCGTTCAATTGCTGGACACTGGTTGAACGCGACAAATCGTTTGATGCCAGGTTTCCGACCAATTCGCGGCGTCCCTGCAAACGCCTCACGTCCTGTCCGGTGCGCCGCAGATCGAGATTATCCAGATCAAACTTCGTCCGTGTGAGAGAACCTCGCTTCTCGGTCGCCAGATCGAGAGCCTCGTACTGGCTCCCTAAGAAACCAGCAGTCTGCCCCTTGTACAATCGATCACCGGTCATGAAATAACGCGGCAACACGACCCACGGCGGCAACTCGCCTTGAGCCCCGAAGTGATAAGTAAGCATGCTGCCGATACTGGGATGATCATTCGAACTCGCTGGGTAAGACGTGTTCAACTGGCCCTTGCTGGCCAACAAGGTGCGTAAGATACCCAAGTCGTGCGACTGGGTATCATGATTCATAGAACGGATGATCGCGAGCTTGTCGGCGTGTCGCGAAACCTGCGGCAATAGGTCGCCAATCTGGATCCCGGGGACATTCGTAGAGATCGGTTTGAAAGGGCCGCGAATCTCGTCGGGGGCGGTCGGCTTGAGATCCCACAAATCGATCTGGGAGGGGCCACCGCAGAGAAAAATATAGATACAGTTCCGAGCCGATGCCCTGGTTGCCGCTTTCTGTTCCGCGGCGGCGACCGCCGTGGACACACCGGCACCCAACGCACCCATGGCGCTGATCTTCAGCAGGTCGCGACGAGCGAGCACGGCCCGGCGCGATCTGGCTCCAGCCATCAACTGCAACATCCTTCCGCCCTCCTTTACGCTAGGATCCCCGCGATCGGAGTCCCATGTTGGGCGATCGGTTGCGGCCTTTGCCCCACGTCGCGGATCACCCCGGATGAATCAATTCCCATCGCCTCGTAAACGGTTGCCACGATGTCCGCCGGACCAACCGGGTGGTCCGCCGGGTAGGCTCCGATCTTATCGGAGGCCCCAAACACACAACCTTGCTTGACGCCCGCACCGGTAAACATCACGTCGTAGGCATACGACCAGTGGTCCCGTCCTTTCCCTGCATTGACTTTCGGCGAGCGCCCCATCTCCCCCATAATCACAATCAACGTCTCGTCGAGCATGCCACGCTGCTCCAAGTCCTCACAAAGCGCCGAATACGCGCGATCCAGCACCGGAGCGCGGTGCTTTTTGACGATTTCAAAGTGATTCTTGTGGGTGTCCCAGGCGGTGGGATCGGCGCCCTCGGTCTCAAACGCTTCCCAGGACATCGTGACGAGCCTGACGCCACGCTCTACTAGGCGACGGCTTGTCAACAATCCATCGCCATAGAGGTTGCGGCCATACCGCTCCCGCAACCGGGGTGACTCTTCATCCAATTGAAAGGCTCGCCAAGGGCTCTTGCGAGAATTACTTGCGGTCAACAACTCGAATGCCTGTACCTTGAACTGGTCCGCTTCGACCAGCCGGCGATAGCGATCAAAACCGCTTCGCTGCTGTTCGAATTGCTGCAGCAACGACTTGCGCCCATCCAAGCGATCCAACGTAACCTGAGGCTGCAACCGTGTCCGTGGCAGCCGTATTACTCCCTCCGGAATCCCCGAGTCGTAGAAATCCTTGGCTTTACGTTTGTTGGTAATCTCAACACCCGTAATAAACGGATCAAACTGCCGACCTAGAAAGCCACCGTACAGACCTGGACGCAAACTGGACTGTCCCCATCCGGCATAACAGGGCATCCAGATCGACGCCGGCAGCGCCCGACGTTCGTGGCGATGAAGGTACTGGATTACAGAATTCATGCTCGGAGCCTGGGTCGGCAAGACGGGCACAGCCGACTCCAGCACCTTGGCCTTTTTCCCGGTCATCGTATAAAGCAGCCCGGCACTATGGTCGTTGTGTACATGCGTACCGGATCGCACGAGCGACGAGCGGTGCAACCAGCGTCCCATCGTGGGCAACAGGTCTGAGTAATGAACCCCAGGCAGGTCCGTCGCCGTCGTACCAAACGGGCCGCGAATTTCCGCCGGCGCCTCTGGCTTGGGATCAAACAGTTCGTGTTTCGGCGGTCCGCCGAACAGGTAAATCAGAATCACAGACCGGGCCTTGCCGGCGGGCTGGCTGCTTCCCGTCTCCGCCTGCAACAAATCCGCGAGCGAAAGTCCCAGCACCGACAAACCGCCGGCGGTAAGGAGATCCCGTCGTGCAATACCTGTACAGGTGCGGCTCGCCTTGGCCTGTAACTTCAACATACACTGTACTCTCTGCCCAGCGTCCCTCTGACTGCCCAGCGTCCCTCCGACTACTTTACCAGATTCCGGGAGCGAAACGGATACGGAATGACGTTTCCCTCGCCTCGGCGCCCGTTTTCCCTGTTTCATCCCCCGCCGCCAACGGGCTCGTCGCACCGCCCGCCATTAAGTTATCACCTCCCCAGCCTTTCTCCTCACTCCCAATTCGGTATTCAACGAAGCCATCACTATGCGCATCTCCAAAATGATCTCGGCCGTGGACACCCACGCTTGTGGTGAGCCGGGACGGGTGATTGTCGGCGGCGTACTTGATGTACCCGGCAACACCCTCTTTGAGAAGAAGGAATATCTCCAACAGCACGCCGACCATCTCCGCAAAATGATGTTGCGCGAGCCGCGCGGGTATCCGGCTGCCAATTGCAATATCATCCTGCCGGCCTGTCATCCCGACGCAGATGCCGGTTACGTCATTATGGAACAAGTTGAATACCCGCCAATGTCCGGCACCAACACGATTGCTGTCACCACCGTATTGTTGGAAACCGGAATTCTCCCGTCACAAGAACCCGTCACCGAACTTACACTCGAATCACCGGCGGGCCTGATCCGTGTCCACGCCGAAGTGGAACACCAAAAAGTGATCTCGGTTACGTTCGACAATGTCCCGGCATTCGCCACGCACCTGGACACACCCATCGAAGTTCCCGAACTGGGGCGCGTACTGGTCGACGTCGCCTACGGTGGGATGTTTTACGTGATCGCGGAGGCAACCCCTCTGGGCCTGGAACTCGTCCCCACCAACGCGGCCCGCATTGCCCGCATTGGCGAGATGATAAAGACCGCAGCCCAGCAACAACTTCCCGTTGCGCATCCCCAACAACCCCAGATCGCGGGCATCTCGATCTCACAATTATCCAGCCCGACCGCCGACCCATCCGCCGACATGAAAAACACCGTAGTCGTGTCAACGGGACAACTCGATTGGCAACGTCCCGAGACCTGGACAGGTGTCTGCGATCGCTCACCCTGCGGTACCGGCACTTGCGCGCGGATGGCCACACTCTATGCACGCGGCGAACTCTCCTTGGGCCAACCGTTTCGTCACCAGGGAATTCTCGGCACCATGTTTACTGGCGAACTGCTCACCGAAGTCGAACTCGACACCCCCTACCCCGCGGTGGTTCCACGACTTCGCGGCCGGGCATGGATCACAGGGACTGCGAATTATCTCCTCGATCCGGACGACCCATTTCCCGAGGGTTATACGCTGGGAGACCTCTGGGGCGACATGCGTGACTAGCACTTGCTCGCAACTAGCCCCTCAGTTCGCTACCTGCTTAGCGCGGAATAGTTTAACGCGGTGCTCTCCAGCGGACCGTTTCAATATACGTTTTACCATCCGGCTTGCGGTAGCTGTAAACACTGACCAGCGACCCGTCCGGGTTCTGCACCGTGTTCCCAAAGCCGCCGCCACTAGCGCCTGTATTTTCGTAACTTATGACCAGCCGGTCGTGCCGAAAGTCCCAGGTATCACCGTCGTCCTCGCTAAGAATAGCTCGGACTCCAAGCGGAAATCCGTCGCTGCTGCCGCTGCGCACCGTAAAGGTCAACATGAGCCGCCCGTCCGCCAGTTTTAAGAATCGTGGATACATTTCTCCGTAGGTGCCAAATCGACCACCGTCCACTGCTTTGCGCCAGGACTTTCCGCCATCCCTCGACACCCACAACATCGACCGATCCGCGTTGTCATTTCCAGCCAGTTTCTCGCCCGGCTTGAGTTGCATCTTCCAGTGCGGGCCTGTACGGTCCACCCGCACCACATGCAGCAACCGGTTCCGCTCGCCGGCGTACGTCACGCTCTGGCAAAAGAACCCATCCACATCGATCCAACCGCGCGTATCAGGTTGAAGCGACCTATCCCAGGTAGCTCCGCCATCGCGACTCTGCCACAAAAACACGTTTTCCGGTGCCAGCTTGCGACCGTGCGCGATACTCACGCCTAAACAGGCCACCTGTTTTCCGGGGCGCCGTGGATCAGGAATCTCGAATGCCGTCCAGTCGCTTTGCGTGGACGCCCGTTCCGGAAACGGTTGCGGTCCAATACGCGTCTCCGTCCAGGTCTTTCCATGGTCCGTTGAACGAAATACTTTGCTGTAAGTGTGTTTTGACTTATTGAATGCGTCATTCGCTAGAAAGTGGCAGGGCATGATAATCGCGCCATCAGACAAGACGGAGAGCGCAAATTCACGCCCATGAATATCCTTGCGTTCCTCACGCGGCAGCCACGTGCGGCCCCCGTCACGCGAACGGAAAAAGATCGCCCGTTCACTATAGGGCTCCCCCTTTTTGAGCTCATGGCCGGGAACGCCTCCGAAACTAAACGCGACGATCAGTAGTTCACCATTCTTCAAACGCGCGATCCAAGGCTTGTAGTCGTTGGGAAGCCCCAGCGATGTGCGAACCGCTGGAATCGCCGCCGCCTTCAGTGTCTTGGGCTGATAGATCCGTACTGGCACATCCGCACGTGGTGCTGCGGCAGCAAGCACATCTTGCAAACCCAGCAGGAGAACCAGAGCGATGCACATGTTTCGTGACGACATGAAAATCTCCTTGTAGGACCAGCACGTCCAGGCGGGCTCAACGTCCGGCAGACGTCCCAGCATAAGGCACCGATTCATCACTCTAACAAAGGCTCCCGCGCATCACCACTCGAGAGCGTCCTCCTCGCCCGCCGGTGACGACTGACCCGGGAACCGCTACGCTAGACACGTCTCGCCTCCACACAGACGAGACCCAGTGCATGTCACACACTCCCATGTGAGCGGCCCCAATGCAGTCACTACAACACTGGACAAAAGACCCCGGTCCGCGTCTGTCCGGCTCACGCCCTTTGGATAGCTCTAAACTCCAGGCACCTTGCATCACCGCGATTCCGGGCGGCGGTTATCGGATGTTCTATACCGCCGTCGGCCCCACGAAACCGTTCACCGATTGCCAAGGATACCTGTTAAGCGCTGTCTCGACCGACGGCCTCTTCTTTACCAAAGAACCAGGGATCCGATTGGCCCCGCAACCCGATCTGCCGCACATGGCCCTCCGCATCATCGCCCCCACTGTCACCCGCACGCCCGATGGCACCTGGCGCATGTATTTCGAATCACGCGGGAGCGCCGACCGCCCGACGGTCATTTGCAGCGCTCGGTCCAACGACATGTTCCACTGGCGTCATGAACCGGGAATCCGCCTCGAATCCGACAGCAACCTGGGGGGACCTCGCTATCTCGCGCTTCCAGACGGAACCGCACGACTCTACTGTTTCCACACCACTACCAACTCCGACGGCGAACAGTCCCAGCACGTCGTCAGCGCCAGCACCACGGATGGCAACAATTTTTCCTTGGACGCCAACGCGCGATTAACGGATCGTAGTGGGGAATTGGACGATCACGGAATCACCGCGGCGGAGGTAATTCACCACCCCGCCGCGACCCCCTCCTGGACGATGATCTACTCGGCCTGGCAAGCACCGCCACCCGGCAGCCAGGTTCCACTGCATCCGAGCCAAGATGCCCAAGCGGTCGCCCGCGGCAGCAGCGCCGATTTTGCCGCAGCTTCGATTGCCGCCGACATCGCCGGATACCGTTCACGCATTTTCGCCGCCACATCACCAGACGGACACAATTGGACTCGTCAAGGTTGCATCCTCGCTGGCGCCGGTTATGCCTCGGACGAGATCGACGCTGTCCATGCCGAGGACATGTCGCTGATCTCGATCGGACAGGGCAACTGGCGAATGTACTACGCGGCGTGCGACCGTCGCGGCAGGTGGTGTGTCGCCAGCGCGGTCACAGCTCCACAAGCGGACGAGCCGAGGCACCCTTAGGAAAACATTCCAAACGCAAACGCCTCGGGCAACTCTTCGACGACCGTCTGACCATCGGCGTCCGTTACCATCAAAGTCGCCATATAGGCGTGCCATCGCTCGAGGGCAGGATGTTCCCGACTCCGATCCCAATCTTTCTCGGACGGGGCAACCGCGTGAAGAAAGAGTCGCTCCCCATAAAGGAAGATCGCCATACTAACCTGGTTCTCAGCCATGCTGCGGTCAATCTCCGGCCACAAATCATCGTGCGCCTGTTTGTACTCCGCATAACACCCCGGTTTGAGGCAAAACGTCTGTGCAATTGAGAACATATCACTCCTCGGTTGGTCGATCGGCGCGCTGCGGTGCCTCTGCTGACCATGACGAGCTCGCCTCGGCGCGCCTATCCTATCTCGGAATCGTAGAGGGTACCCGGAACAAACACCAGCCGTCGGCCACGCTCGTCGCGAGGCGGACAGGGTTGCTATCCTGGCATCAGCCTACCGACATACTAGAATACCCAAACCCATCCCTAGGAAACCTCACTTACGCGATCCGTTTGTATGAAAACTGCCCTGACCTGCACGACGTGGTGCCTGCTGTTGACGGCCGCCTATGCCGACCCACCCCATTTCCGGGAACACTTGATCGGGGGCGGTTACAGCTACTCGTTTGGTATCGCGACGGCGGACATAGACGGTGACGGCGATCTGGACCTGACTAGCGCCGACGCGCTCCCGAACAACAGCCTTTACTGGTACGAAAACAAGGGGAACGCCAAATTCCAGAAACACTTTGTCCAACGCAATGACCCCGAACGACTGGAACGCCACTCGATTGCCGACATCGACCAAGACGGGCACCCCGACATCGTCATCGTTAAGAATCTGTTTGGTGACATCCTCTGGTTCCGCAATCCAGGCACACCGACTGATGGACAGCTCTGGAAAAGAAATGTGATCTGTGACAAGGGGCTGGTCGGAGCTTACGATGTGGCCGTGGGGGACTTCGACGGCGATGGCGACCCCGATGTGGCAGCGTCGAGTTGGCGACTCAGCAATAACTATGTCTGGTTTGAGAACGACGGAACTCCGGACGGTGGACCTTGGAAGATGCGTATCATCGACGAAGGGGTCGCCGAAACACGCAACATACGCGCTGGCGACATCGATGGTGATGGCGATCTCGACCTGGCCTGCACCGCTCGCGTGGCGAACCTCGTAGTGTGGTATGAAAACACTGGAAAACCGGCTCGCGACGGCTGGCGCAAGCACGTCATTGACGATCGCTCACCCCACCCTCTACACGGAGAACTCAGCGATATCGACCGCGACGGAGACCTCGATTTCGTCCTCTGCCTGGGCATGGGATACAGCGGACAAGGAAAACTGGAACAAGTGGCCTGGTATGAAAACAACGGCTCCCCCGCGCGTAACAGATGGAAAAAGCACTTGATCGCCGACATGCTGTGGGGCGCTTTTGAGGCCGCCACCCTGGACTATGACAAAGATGGTGACCTGGACGTTGTCTTGACTACCGGCTACGCCGACCTCGTCACTAACAAAAGCGACAAATTCCACCGCATTTGGATCATGGAAAACACCGGGAACCCGCAAACTGGCTGGCGGCCCCACCTCCTCCGCGAACAATGGCGACGTGTCAACCAGGTCATTACAGCAGACATCGATGGGGACGGCGAGATCGACGTGATCGCTGGAGCGGAACGTGGATCAAACGAAGTTCGCTGGTGGCGCAATCTGCGAGGCCACTAACCATTACGCGCGAACCAATCTCGCAGCCAGATTGTTCTGGCCTCCCACATCCGTCAAACGCCGCTCGCGCCCCTCGAACAAATACGTAAGACGTTCGTGGTCGAGCCCCATCAGCCCTAGCATGGTGGCGTGCAGGTCGTTGACATGCACCTTGTCCTCCACCGCCGAGAAACCGAAATCGTCCGTGGCACCAATCGTTTTCCCGCCGACAATTCCACCACCCGCCATCCAAGCGCTGAATCCATAAGGATGGTGATCCCTTCCATTGCTTCCCTGGCGTATCGGCGTCCGCCCGAACTCGCCCACCCAGACCACCTGGGTCGACTCAAGCAATCCCCTCTGCTTGAGGTCAGCCAGCAAACCTGCGATCGGCCGGTCTACTTTCGCGCCCTGTGCCTGATGGTTTCCTTTACAGTCTCCGTGCGCATCCCAGCCACCGCAGATCAACTGAATATAGCGAACCCCTCGCTCTACCATCCGTCGAGCCATCAGGCACATTTTCCCAAACCGATCCGCCGGGCCCGCTTCGATGCCGTACAGGTCGCGAGTCCTCTTCGTTTCCCTAGACAGATCGATCAATTCCGGCGCAGCCCCCTGCATCCGAAATGCCAGTTCATAATTCGCAATCCGCGCATCCAGTCGGCTGTCTCCAGGGCGACTGCGCAGGTGTTCACGATTCCAAGTATTGATGCGATCAAGGATCAGCCGTTGCTCACGGGCACTAATCGTCGCTTGCCGCTGCAGGTTCTGTATCGGCGCCCCTTCAATACGCATGTCCGTGCCCTGATAAACTGCCGGCAAGAATCCAGAGCTGTACATCGACGCACCGTTACGAAAGATACCATCGGTCATGGCGATGTACGCGGGAAGATCATCACTCTCACAGCCGAGACCGTAGACTACCCAGGACCCAATACTCGGATGTCCCAACAAGCGGGTACCCGAGTGTGTCATGATCATCGCTGAACCGTGAATGAACAGTTCGTGGTGTAGGGACCGAATAATCGCTAACTTGTCTGCATGCTCAGCAAGATGCGGAAAAATACTTGAGATCTCCTGCCCGCTTTGCCCGTATTGATCAAAAGAAAACTGCGGCGCTAGTATCTTCGCGTCCGCGGTATTGATCTGCGCCAAATCGAAATCACGCAGGCTTTCCGGGAGCAACTGGCCGTCAAACCGCGTCATTACTGGCTTTGGATCAAATGTCTCCAGCTGGCTCGGACCACCTTGCATAAACAAAAAGATAATGCTCTTGGAGGTGCCTGGCTGATGCGGCGCTCGTGGAGCGAGCGGATTTTCGGCCGCCGCTGCCTTAGTCTCCGCCGCCAACAAGTCACTCAGGGCAAGCGCTCCAAAACCTAACCCACCCTGACGCAAAAATTCGCGCCTCAATTGCATACCAGGCATAGCAGTCCACCTTCAACAGCTAATCAACAAAAGCAAATTCAGACAAATTGAATACCGCCAGGCAAAGTTTCGCGAGCGCGTGGGCTCGCGCCGGCGGAAGCGACCGCAGTGCTTCCGGAAATTCCGGTAGCGCCGTTGCCTCTTTGTCGCTCAGTCTCTCGACGAGATCCCGCGCCGCCGCCAGCTCCTCCGATGTCGGTCCGCGCCCCAGCGCAACCTTCCAGATTCTGTCAATCTGAGCGGGTGTCTCCGTCCCCGCTTCCTTGACGACCCGCGCCGCTAGTTGCACCGCTTGATCAAACACCGACTGGTTGTTCAACCCCCACAATGCCTGCGGAGCTACCGTAGTCACGTCTCGCGTCGGACAGCTCACAGAAGTCACCGGTGTATCAAACACTTCAAACATCGGGAATTTGAAGTTACGTCTCACCAGAATGTAAATGCCGCGCCGATGGTGTTGCGCGGGATCTTGCGACACCACCCAATGCCACTTTTCGCGCAGCGACGCGATTTCGTCAGCCGCCAGTGGCGGAACAACGGGGCGCCCCCCCATAGCCAGGTTCAACGTTCCCGCGGTGAAATGGACCGCATCCCAAAGCGCTTCCGCCTCCAGGCGACGGCGGTCCATACGCCATAACAGCTCGTTCTGTGGATCCATTTTCAAGTGGACCTCCTCAGCGAACCGGCTGCTCTGTCGATAAACGGCCGAGTTCATAATGCGGCGGTGCAGGTTCTTCACATTCCAACCATCCTCGACAAACTCGGACGCCAACCAATCCAGCAACTCCGGGTGCGTCGGCGGCTGACCCATGTTGCCGAAATCGTTTGGCGTCGCCACGATCCCTCGGCCAAAATGCCACTGCCAAACGCGGTTCACAAAAACCCGCGCGGTGAGCGGATGGTCGGCTCGAGTCAGCCACAAGGCAAACTGTCGACGGCCGCCAAAAGGCACTTTCAATTTCGGAGATGTCCCGGTCGCCTCCGCCAACGACACCGGCAACGCCGGCTCGGCTCGTACCAGCGGCTTGGCCAATTCACCACGTTCCAAAACATGTATCGGGCGAATCAACTCGGGATGCTCCCGCGTTAGCACCGTAGCGGTCGGGATATGCATTAACCCCACGTAGTCGACGGCGTATTGTCCTGCCGCCCGCTGAGGGAGCGCCAACACGGCCTGGCCAATCGCCCCCAGCAATTCTTGTTTGCGTTGTGCTACCCCCGGCGTATCTTTTTGTCCCGCGGGCGAACCGACAAAAAGCTGATACGCCTGGCGGGCTTCCTGAACCGCCACAACCTTGGGATAACTCTGCCGCCAATCCGCTTCCTCCATCGAAGTCCACAAGGGAATTTCAACTTCGCGCGCGCTGGCGAAAATCGCCTGCATGGCGAAATAGTCCTCCTGCGTAAACGGATCGAACTTGTGCGCATGGCAGCGCGCGCATCCCAACGTGACTCCCAGGAACGCAGACGCCGCCGTATCCACCCAGTCGGTCAACGTCTCATACGCCAGCCGTTTCGCATCCAGTCCGGACTCGTGAACCCTCGGCCCCAACGTGAAGAGCCCGGTGGCAATCCGCGCTTGCAAGTGTTTGCGTTTTTCGTCGGTCACCGCGTACACACGCCGTGGATCCAAATCGAGATTATCAGGCCAAATCTCATCACCCGCGATCTGCTCCTGGACAAACTGATCGTAAGGCATGTTGTCGTTGAAACTCTTGACCACGTAGTCTCGATATCGCCAGGCATTGCGGTAATAAATGTCCGTCTCATAGCCGCCGCTATCAGCGTACCTCGCCACATCGAGCCAGTGCCGTCCCCAACGCTCGCCGTAGTGCTTGGAATCCAGCAGCCGGTCGATCAACTCCTGCCAGGCCCGCGGAGATGTATCCGCCACAAACGCATCGACCTGCTCGGGAGTAGGCGGCAGGCCGAGCAAATCAAAATACGCCCGACGCGCGAGCATGCCGCGTTCCGCCTCGGGAGCGGATGCCAGGCCAGCCGCCTCCAAACGATGAAACACAAATTGATCGATCGGATTGCGGACCCGAGCCGCCTGCCGCAGGGCGGCTCGCTGCGGTGGCGTGGGACGCGTCGGCCTTTCAAACGCCCAGTACCCGGGGCTCTCCTCGTCGGCCATGCTCGTGGCGACCAGACAGGCCACGATCAACCCCGCATTTCGCATTACCTGTAGCATCGCATCGCACCTGACTTGGAAAGTCCGCCAGTCCCCCCGGCATAGAGGGCCAACCGCACCCTATCCATAATACCATTAAGGTCTCCCCGCGTGGCGTCAGGCGGCTTTCTACCGCCGCTCCCGCTCGTCCAAGACCCGCGCACCGCTGCTTGTGTCGCAATTCTTGCCGGGTACGATCTGGACAGCGATTCTTCCCACGTTTTCGTCCGCCAGCGGCAGGAATCGGGACCCTGCCCGCTCTCTCACTCGCAGCCTACGGGGCACTCCCATGCAAATCATCGACTGCCACGCGCACATCTACTCAGCCGACGAGCAACGCTACCCTACCACCCCAAACCCCCTCCGGGTCCCGGGCGGAAACGCTTCCATCGAAGACCTCCGCAAACTCAGCCTGGCCCATGGGGTGATTGCTGTCCGCCCTGTGCAAACGGTGTCGTTCTATGGGTATGACAACCGCTATCTTTGCGATGCCGTCAAGGAACATCCCGCCTGGACATCGGGCGTCTGCACCCTCGAGCCAGATGACCCGCAAAGTCCCGACGTCCTGCGGAAGTGCGTAACTGAGTACGGCGTCAAGACGCTGCGCAGCACACCTGGCAATAACCGCACCACGTTCGACCATGACGGCGTCAGGCTGCTCTGGAAAACCTGCGCTGAGTTGAATGCGACGGTCGACATTTTCCTGATGTCACCCGCCTGGGTTCCCAGCGCAGAGAAGTTGCTGCGCGCATTTCCACAACTGACCGTCGGATTCGATCACTGTCTGGACCTCAAACCCGGGCCGCAGTACAAGAAGACGCTGAGTGAAGTTCTCCGCTTGTCGCGTTACCCGAACCTCTACGCCAAAGTCGACTTCATTAGCACCGGTACCGAGATCGGATATCCGGGTGCCGACCTGCACGATGCCGCGCTGAGAATTATCGAGGCGTACGGTCCGGAACGCTGCGTCTGGGGCAGCAACTTTCCCAACGCGTTATGGACACCCAAGGTCACATACTCGGAGCACCTGCGGATTTTCACCCACGATCTCCCTCTATCCTCTCACGCACGTGCCCAGGTGTTGGGTCAAACGGCAAAACGACTGTGGTTCCCCGGGTTGTAACAACCCGATCACAGGACCAGACGGCAGCCAGCCGCCGACCCACAGGGGTTACCGTGTTACCTGAGCCGGCGATTGCGACTCGTCGACCGCATCGTCATCGGTATCTTTCAAGTAGGAGGTCCGTAGCCTTCTTTCATCCACTTCGATGTACCGCCGACTGCGTTTTCGCAAACGCCGCCGGTAGTGCGTAATCGCGTCCACTTGAAACCGCGCCGTGAGTCCATAACCAACCAGAATGCAGAGCGCCCACATCATCAGTCCCGGAGTCGTGGCCACCTCGCCAGATGCCTCATCACTCAAATATCCACGTTTGGAATACAGTAGGTCTGTGTTGGAAACGAGACGGATTCCGGTCACCAGGATCGCCAGAGCGACACTCGCACCGGCAACCAGCAGGACACTGCCCAGATAGAGATTGCCAATAGCGGACACCTCACGGCGCGCGCGCCGCCAGCTCCAGGTTTTGTCCTGCCGTAAGCAATTATTCCAGGCTGCCCGATAGAGCCGTCTAACGCTGAGCAACTTGATCAGCCCCAGACCGACGAGCACGACGGTGCCAATCGCGGCCAAGATGAGTACCGCAGGAACAGACATTCCGAACGTGTCCAATTCAATCTTCAGTCGGCCATACTTGGAACCCGGCGGTGGCAACTCTCTCAGCAGCCGGCAAAACACGGGTCGATGCCCCACCAGCAGGCAAGTCCTCCGGGCACACCGACCTTGCCGAGATTAGCTGAATCCGCACCAAAAGGCCAGAAAAATGTCAGTGCGCGGCAGCCAAGGCATCGCCCAGCGACGATGTGTGGATCACACCTCCTGGCCACGTAACGCCAATAGCGATCTTCCAGCCAACGCGTAACGCGCTCCGCTTCCTACGGCAAAGGCAAAGAGGGGGGCCGAAACCAGTGTCGTGCTCCCATACCAGAGCGCGATGTTGTGCGAGCAGATCGCACCCAACGTCAAATTCGCAAAGAAATACGCCACAGCAGCCAAGATACCCCAGCGCATCAGGATCGTGATCGGCATGACAACCGAAATAAAGGTCGTCACTCTGAGAACCCACTGGTCATCTCCACTCGTAAGCTGCAGGAGAAAAACCACACCGATACAAGCCAGGTACGCGAACCGCGTCCGCCGACAAATAACTTTCACCAAGAGGATAAATACCATTAGGTAAAACAGGCATACCCATGTCGCCGTCAGGAGAAACTCCCCATACATCGCAAGCATCAGACGCGGCGCACCATAGAAT
>PAQH01000107.1 GCA_002709225.1 Planctomycetaceae bacterium | reverse complement strand
CGCCAATCACCAAGAAAGGTCTTCTGTTCGCCGCGAAAGTTTTCGTACTCGACCGAGATTGCATAATTGTCCGGATCGAACGGTACCGGCTTGCGTGGCGCCCTGTGGGCCCGCACGCTGCCCGCGCCCGAACCCACCTCTTCCGCCGGGGAAGAGTCGAACAACATCCGCAACAAGTCGAATAGGCCCATCGTTGCACCTCCTGTAACCACCGCGTATGGGGGAAAGCTCCGTAAACGACACCATCATGCTTGCATTGATGGTGACTTCCATAACACCCCTATACAGATCGTCCCTCTCTCTCACCAGGTAGATTTGACGACTGCTTCGGGGCTCTGAGAGAAAACCGCAGCCTCGCGGGACTGCGGTCTGGCAGCTCTCGCCCCATACCGCGGCTTGGATTGATGTGATTTCCAGACGAAAAAAGTTGATTCGATATGGCCGTGTCGAATGAGACGACGCCGATGGACAAGTGAGGGAAGGCCCATCTTCCGCAGTTTAGCATAGGGCATTTTCTTGAAGTAACTTTTCTTGTGACCGCCCTGAAAGGCGCGGCTAAGAACCTCTTCGGCCAGCCATCGATCGAGTTGGCGGAGTTGCTGCTCGTCGGTGACATGACGGAGATAGTAGTCGATGATGGCGACATTGCGAATGCCCTGTGACAACACTTGCTGCGCAATTTGGATTGCCAGTTGGGCACGCGACCGCGGGCTCTGACGGAGCCGAAACTTGCGTTCGCGGCGACGAAATGCGAACCGGAATAGATTGCGGATCTTGCGGAATTTGTCACGCGAGAGACCGATTGAGCCATCTTCACGAAATTGCAAGCCGAGGTGGCGAAATCCTCCAGCGATTGAGTTGCCGGTGACCTTGGCTCGGCCGAGCAGCGATTCGGTTTCGTGCTTCTGGTTACTGGTCAACTTGAGGGCGGTCATTTCGTCAGCGAACACACGCCGCGCCGCGCAGAGGCCCTCTTCGCCAGATGAGAGAACCAGCAGATCATCGGCATAACGGAAAAAGGTGATTCCCGGTATCGCTTCCAGCCGGCGGTCCAGATCAAGTAAATACAAGTTGGCCAGGAGGCAGGCAGACGCGGTGCCGAAAGGGACGCCGCGATCCGCTGTCCGCGCCACCCCTTGGTCGTGGTAACGGAAGCGAACACATTGGGACAGTAGCTGGAATAGATAGTCATCCGGTTCCACAAGGGACCGCAATCTGTCGATGAGAAGGGTGTGGTCTATGGAAGGGAAAAAATTTGAGATGTCCCGTTTCATGACATGGAACGGCTTAGGAATCCGGCGGAGAGTCTGGGCAATTGCTTGTTGGCAGCGGTCTACGCCGTAGCCTTTCCATCGATAGGCGTAACAGGACGTGGAAAGCTGGCTGTCAAGCCTGCGGTTGAGGGCGCGGTAAAGGAGGAGGCTGACCAGACGCTCTTCCCAAGGGTAGATGTAGAGTGTGCGTAGCTTCCCATTGAAATTTCGATGGTGGGCACGTCCTGGGCGGAATGCAAAGGTCTGGGCTGACAAAGCACGGTGGATGTGATGAAGATTGTGTAAGCCGCGTTTGGCAAAGTCGAAGAGCGTTTTCTCGTCACTGGAAGTAGAGCGCGCCTTAACGGGGTTGAAGAGCGGCTTGGTATAGAGACGCACGGCAGATTTGTAGAGCTCGACTTCGGTGTAGAGTGAGGCCCAGGTGAGTTTCGAGCGCTGTGGCATACGGTTGGCGTCCATGCGGGGTACCGAACGGTGTCTGATCATACCGGATGCGGGCAGGCGGGACAAACTCGACCGGCGCGTGTTGTGGTCCCGGGGCAGGAACGCCTTGCCGGCGGTACCTGTCAGGAATCCTGGATCCACCCCCATACCATATTGTCGCGCTCTTCGCCGGCTGCCAGGTATTCTTTCTTCAGACGGGACAATCGATCACCCGCATAATCGGCCAGGGGTTGCCCCGAGGCGTCGAGGTCGATCCCATACTGTCCTGCCGCGTTGATACCGAATATCGCATTCTTGATCGGCCCGTCAGCGGGGCCCAGCGGCTCAAGCTGGAGACGATCCTGCAAATCGTTCGGTAGCTCGATCCTGCGAAACGCTTCAATCTGCCATTGGGGCGATCCAAACCAGATCGAGTCAGTACCCCAGAGCACGTGGTCTGCGCCCAACCCGGCGACCAGCCGGGCGATCATGACCGCGGCCAGACGCGGATGGGTAATCGCCAGCGCGCCAAATGAGAGGCCGATGTCGGCATACACGTTGGTAACACCGTACCGCGCCGGTATTTCGGCGAGGTCGTCGATCCAGGGAAGCCGACCGGTGTTTTCGAATTCGTGGTTGACCGCGGCGGCATCGGTCCACATTTGGAGACCGGCGTGGTAAATATGGAAGTTGAGATCCGGCCAGGCCTGAGCCGCCCCCCCCCACATCGTCGACAGTGGCGTATTCCCAGTTCGGGACCTGCTGGTAATCCATGGGGAGAACGCCCTTGTGGATACAGATATTGGGGATCCCCAGGTCTCGCGCGCGTTGCAAGGTGGGCCACGTTACCTCGGGGTCGTCGAGACGCCACGGCGCCTCGAAACTCGGAGTCTCACCGAGGACGTCGCCAATGGTATAGCCTTTCCAGGCGTCCACCTTGAGTTCCCTGGCGGCCGGTTCCATCGCTTCCAGATAACCTGGTACCGAGGGCCAAATCACACCATGGGCAAACATTCTGCGCGTGCCTGCAAGTTGGTTCACGCGGTCGCGCGTGGCGGTAATCTGGCGGTCGTCCAGTAGCGTCTTCTGTGGGTCGACGGACGGTGACGTACTCAAGAGCGCCAACGTAGTGTCGCTGTCAAAAAACATGTCTTTGAGGTAATAGTCAAATTTGTAGTATTTGAGATCGAGCTGTTGCTCGACCAAGCTGGGGTTAAAGGGGATGCCAGCCTGGTTGTTTCCGCGGGCCGCATCACGCAACCAGAGCTGTCCTTCCCAGGCATAGTCGTCGTGAACGTGGTGTGTATGCACGTCGAAAATGAACTGGTCGCACGTGCGGGCGTGCTGCTCGTCCGCCGCGGCCAGATCCTCAGTTTCGTGGGGGGCGACCTCGAATAGCTGGCCGTGTACCGCGTTCATGGCCATGAACGCGGACGCCATGCCGGAACGGCTGCGGAGAAACTGGTGAACGGGTAAACCCATACGCCGAGCTTGGGGGTTGGCCTGTTGATGGATCAGTACCTCAACCTGAGCTTGTTGCGGGGTTTGTCGCGGGGGAAAGCATTCACCGCTGGAGACAACTTGTGTGGGAATGGGAGTTTCCACTCGCTTCAGGTAACCACGGCGCAGCTGGCGTTGTTGTTGCGGGGTTAACCAATGGGACATCGCTCTCGATTCTCCGTCGGTGCGAAGATGCCAAGCGGGGCGTGGTGTGCACTGAAAAATGCGGCAGCGCAGAGGAGTGCGGCGGGGGCGTCGTAGTGGCGCCACCATAGCGAATAGCTTGGTATCTGCCTACGTCGCCTTACGGTAAACGTAGGAAAGCGGCGCAAGTTCAGGATCCGCTGGGTCGGAGGGCCCGATTTGCGTTAGAATACCGTTTTCGAAGTAGTCGGCTCCCAACGCGTTTCTTCTCCCTTTGGATTTTCTATGTGTACCAGGTTGTCTGTTCTTTCCTGGGTGTGGGCGTGGTGCCTGGCTACCGGGTCGCCGGCGCTGGTGTTGGCGGAGAACCACGATCAGGATCAGAGAAAGCTGTTTGAAACACGCATTCGACCGGTGCTGGTGGAGAGGTGTTTTCAGTGCCACAGCCAACGCAGCGATCCTCCCAAGGGAAACCTAAGGCTTGATTCACCAGCCGGTTGGCGGCGTGGCGGAGATACGGGGCCGGCGGTCGTGGAGGGCCAGCCGGAGGAGAGTTTGCTAATCTCGGCGCTGGAGTACGAGTCCTTCAAGATGCCCCCCGACGGACGTTTGCCGGCTGCGGTGGTGGCGGACTTTCGCGCCTGGATTGAGGCGGGCGCCCTGGTTCCCGCGGGGTTTGGTGCTCAGGTGCCAGCCGCTGCGGTCGCCACGGAGATCGATTGGGACACGGCTCGTGACTTCTGGGCTTTTCAACCGCTGGCCAACGGGGTTCCTCCGGCCGCTGATATTCCCCCGCAGGGTAATGGCATCGACTACTACCTCGAGGAGCACCGGCGGCTGGCGTCTGTCTCCGCCGCCGCCCCGGCCGACCGACGGCAGTTGATTCGCCGGCTGTCGTTCGGTCTGCTTGGTCTGCCTCCCACACGCCAACAGATTTCTGAATTTCTCCACGACCAGGAACCGCAGGCTTACCAGAGACTTGTCGAACGGCTGTTGGCAACGCCCCAGTACGGCGAACACTGGGGACGCAAATGGCTGGATGTGGTGCGTTACGCGGACTCCAATGGAGCGGATGAAAACAAACCATACCCACTGGCCTTTCATTACCGGAATTACGTCATCGACGCGTTCAATCAAGATCGCCCGTTTGACGAGTTTCTCCGCGAACAAGTGGCTGGTGATCTATTGCCAGATGAAGGTGACCTGGCGCTGCGGAACCAGCATATTACCGCCACTGCGTTTCTGGCCTTGGGGATTAAAATCGCAGCGGAGCAAGACCAGGAGAAGAAGCGGGCAGACATTATCGATGAGCAAATCGACGTGATCAGCCGCGCGATGTTCGGCTTGACAGTGGCTTGCGCACGATGCCACGACCATAAATTCGACCCGATCCCTACAGCGGACTACTACGCATTGGCCGGGGTGCTACGGAGCACAACATTAGGAACGCGTGCCCTGACAGATCCTCGCCAGGCCGGATTGAATGCTGAGTTGGCAACTTTGGAAGAGCGTCTGGAGACGATCCGGAGTCGGGCGGAAGAGCGGATCGCGCGGGCTGCCCGTGATTCGCTTGAGGCCTATTTGTTGCATAGCCGTGGTGTTGTCCAGTGGCGCGAGAATGGACAGACGTCGAGAATGCGTGGCGCGCTCAGCGGGGCCCTGACGGGACCCTATCTCGCGGTTGGCGAGTTTCACAATCCCGCGAATCAGGGGACGCAGCGCCTTGCGGGCCAGGCGGAAGCGTTCGCGCGCGGCAACGCACAAGCGGACCACGACACCTACGGAAAAGGGATTGGTATTATTTCCGATGCCGGCCCCGGACAGAGGGTCTGGGTTGAGTATGACGTCGACGTGCCCGCTCCGGGGACCTACCAGGTCGAGTTCCGCTACGCGGCCGCTGCCGAGCGGCCTGGCCGATTGCTGATCAATGGTCGGCTTGTCAATGAACGGAGCATGGGGCAAACAACAGGTAGCTGGCTTCCCGATACGCAGCGCTGGTTCGTCGAAGGGCGTTACCCGTTTCGCGGGGGACGCAATGTCCTGCGGTTTGAAGTCGATGGCGTGATGTCCCATCTGGATCAGTGGCTGCTTGCGCGGGTCGATCCGTCTCCCTTGCCTGCCATGGAAGCGGAGAACTTTGTACGTGGCAACGTGAAGCCCTTCAATGCGGACGAAACGACGTATATTTCGGATCCTCCCACGGGCGAGGATCTGTATTATGTCGAGTACGATGTGGTCACCGAGGTGCGCGGGGCACATACACTGATGGTCCGTTACGCGGCGGCGGAATCGCGCCCCATGACACTCGTGATTGATGGTGACACATTGACGGACAAGGCGGTCGCCGGTGTCACTGGTGGATGGGGTGTTGAGTCGCAACGGTGGCATCTGGAGGCGACGGCTACACTGGAGCCTGGTCGCCACATCATTCGGTTCGAACGCAGCGGCGCGGTTTCGCACATCGACCAATGGGCATTGCTGCGGCCGGCTAAACAGCGTGCCGGAACAGACGAACCGGAGGCCCTGGCCAAGCGGTTCCAATTGGATTACGGTGCGCTAGAGCAATGGACGGATTTCCTGCAAGGTGCCGCATTGTCCGACCCGTTTTTCGCCTTGTGGAGTTGGATTGGGCAACCGGACGTTCCTTGGGTGGAGCGGTTGCAACGGTGGCAATCAACCGGGCGACCATCAGAGGACCTGGCGCGGTGGCTGACCATTGAGGAACCGAACAGTGACCGGGCACTCGTAGCGCGGATGGCAGGGGTCCTACGGGAAGTGACCGGAGAGGAACCGGTTGTAGACTGGAAACGTCAGGTCAAACGGTTGCTGGAAGGACCACAGGGACCATGGCGGCCGCGTAGGCGCCCGGCGTCGCAGTACAGCACCACCAATCGGGAGGCGGCGGAACAACTCCAGGAAGAGGTTGCCACGCTGCGAGACGCGCTGGCGAAACTGCCCAAAATTGAAGTGATGGCGGCCTCGGAAGGTGAGCCGGGCGACCAGCCGATCTTCATTCGGGGCAACCATTTGCAACACGGCCCACCAGTGGCCAGACGCTTCCTTAGTGTGATCGACGGGTTGCAGCAGGAGGCCTATCCGGAGACACAAAGTGGGCGTTTGCAATTGGCAACATCGATTACCAGACGAGGGAATCCGCTGACGGCCAGGGTGCTGGCGAATCGTGTCTGGCGTTGGCATTTTGGCCGGGCTCTGGTCGCGTCCACAGAGAATTTCGGCCACTCGGGTGAGGTGCCCACTCATCCACGGCTACTGGATCATCTGGCTGCCAAGCTGATCGAGTTTCGGTGGTCCCTGAAAGCGTTGCAGCGGTATGTGGTGCAGTCCAACGCGTACCGCATGTCGTCGCGTTACGACCCTGGTAACGCCGGACGCGACCCCGGCAATAAATGGTATTGGCGGCGTCAGCCACAGCGACTTCCAGCGGAGGCGATTCGCGATGCGCTGCTATCCGTATCGGGCCGGTTGGATTTAGCGGTGGGTGGTGCGGCGGTGGCGGGTGTGAAATCGCAGGATCCTTCGCCGGCGGATCTGCGCAAGAACCGCGCGGTGTACGAAGGCAGCCTGCGGCGTTCGATTTACCTGCCGATCGTGCGTACCAACGTCTACAAGTTCTTCACCTTGTTTGATTTTCCGAATCCGGCGGCCCCGACCGGAAATCGGTCCACCACGACCATCCCCACCCAGGCGCTCTTCTTGATGAATAACCCCTGGGTACAAGGGGTGGCTGATGACATCGCTGAACAAGTATGTCTGGCGCATCAACAGCCCGAGTTGCGGTGTGAGGTGTTGTTTGAAACTCTCTTTGGCAGGTTGCCCGCGGACGACGAATTACAGGATGCGTTATCGCTGGTCGTCCAGGAACAGCCAGCGGGTCAGGACGCTGCCGACACGCTTGCTGGCTGGAAGACTCTGGTCCACACACTACTTTTGTCGAGTGAGTTTATTTATGTCCATTGACCTGCGGGAAACATGCGAGCGTAGGCCCCTGGTCAGGCCCGCACTGTCGCTGCCCCAGACGGCCTGTGCCTCGCGGCGGAAATTATTGCAGTCGTGGTGCGTTGGGTTTGGCGGTCTGGCGCTGTCACAGTTGCTCGGTGCCACGCACTCATCCGCCGCGGAGGATGCGCCGGTGGGTCCACTTTCCCCGCGCGCACCCCATTTCCGCCCTCGTGCGAAACGGGTGATCTTTCTTTTCATGCATGGCGGGCCTTCACACGTCGACCTGTTTGATCCGAAGCCAGCGTTGCAGAAAAACGACGGAAAACAGCCCTCCTTTCCGCGTACGCGCGTCACGTTTGCCAAACGCGGTAACTTGCTTGCATCGCCGTGGAAATTTCGGCCCACCGGGAAAAACGGCATCCCCATGAGCGAATTGTGGCAACACTTGCCGGCGGTAGCAGATGAGCTCTGCATGGTGCACAGTGTCTGTGACCAGAATGTCGCGCATGGCGGCGCCTGCATGAAACTGTCGACGGGGAGCGATTCACTGTTGCGGCCCAGTATGGGGAGTTGGGTGAGTTACGGGCTGGGCACGGAAAACCAGAATCTACCCAGTTTCATCACCGTCTGCCCTACGAGCCTGCATGGTGGTGTGGATAATTTTGGCACGGCATTCTTGCCTTCCATTCACCAGGGCGTTCCTCTTGGCACCCCCGGTTATCCAAACTCGCTGATTAAGGATGCGCGGTTTGAATATCTTGAGAATTCGTTTCGCAGCCAAACCGGGCAACGTTTACAGCTCGATTTCCTCAAGAAAATGAACGCACGCCATTTACAGGTGACGGGCCCCAACTCAGATCTGGAAGCGCGGATTGCGAGTTTCGAGATGGCTTTCCGCATGCAGCGAGCCGCGCCCGATGCGGTGGACCTAGCTGGCGAGTCGGCGGCCACACGTAGCCTTTACGGAATGGATGAGGAGGAAACTCGCAATTTCGGTCAGATGTGTTTGCTGGCGCGCCGGTTCGCGGAGCGCGACGTGCGCTTTATTCAAGTTAGCCACGCGCACAGCCTACCGTTCAATAACGAGCAATGGGATCAGCATTCGCATATTCAAAGAGGGCATGAAATCAATGTTCGACAAATCGACAAGCCAATTACCGGGTTGATTAAGGATCTCCGACAACGTGGCTTGTTGGAAGACACGCTCGTCTTGTGGGGTGGTGAATTTGGCCGCACGCCGACGGCGCAACAAGGGAAGCCGGAAACGATTGGCCGTGATCACCACCCGGATGGATTTACCATGTGGATGGCAGGTGGCGGCGTCAAGGGCGGCTACCGTTACGGTAAGACGGACGAGTTCGGGTATTATGCGGTCGAGAATCGTATGACGATCCACGATCTGCACGCGACTCTGTTGTATGCCTTGGGATTGGACCATGAAAAGCTAACTTACCATTATGCGGGCCGCGAGTTTCGGCTTACCGACGTACACGGGAGAGTGGCGACGGATCTGTTTACCTAAGGGCGGTGGGTGTCACGGGAAACGCGGAGGGGAATGGATGGCCAAGGTCGACGTGAGGTCGGTTGCGTGCAGCGCGGCTGTGGGTGGCGTCTGGCTGCTGGCGTGCCTGACAGGCTTAGCGGCTGAACCAATAGGCGTGCCAGTACAACCGGTACCGTTTCAACACGCGGGTGTTACTGAGGTGTGGCGGCGGTATGCGTCACGGTTGACGTTTGGTGATGGTCAGACTTTGGCGGTGCTCGACGACGGCTGCACTCTTTCAATGCCCGAATGGTCGACGCCGGTTGCGGGGCGATCGAAGATACTAGTCAGTTATGACAGCGTTGACGGCGACAATGATCCCAAACACGAGGGGAAGGGGTATCACGGCTCGACTGTGGGCATACCGTCTTCTTTGAATTATCGGGGTACCTGGGGTGTCGCCTGGAATAACCAACTGGCAATGGTCAGGGCGCTCGAATGCTGCCACTGTTCGATTCAGGATAGCGTTACGCTGGCCGCCGGGCTGCAATGGGTGCTCGATAATCACCAGCGGTATCGGATAACCACCGTCAACTTGGCGCCCGTTGACGATCAACGACATGCCAAACCGGTGCGAACTGAAATTGACGCGAAATTGGAAGCGTTGCGAAAACTTGGCATCTGGGTAAGCGCGCCTACCGGCAATCATGCCTATACGGACGGGATTTCCTGGCCGGCCTGTCAGCCCAACTGTTACGCCATTGGGGCTGTCAAACCAGGTCGGGACGAAGTCTATCTCGATCGGGGCGAACAAGTTGATTTGCTGGTTCCGGCAGCGGCCACGTCGTCGTCCAATGCCATCCTCTGTGGCGCGGCGATGGTGCTACGCGAAGTTATCGACCAGTCGGGGTATCGTTGGCAAAACGAGGGTGGCAATCTCGCCGATGCGATGTTGCGAATATTTCAACGGACCGGCGTGTCGGTCCAGGATAAGGAGTCGGGGCGGAGCTACCAGCGGCTCGACCTGGCCGCCGCGGTGGCGTACGTATTCGAACGGGAAACAGTACGTTTTTCCGACCACTTAATAGCGGACGGGTATGGCTACACGTTCGGGCTGGCGGCGGCGGACCTGGATGGCGATGGTGATCTCGACATTACAAATGCGGACATCAGGGAGAAGAGGCACTCGAACTTGTACTGGTTCGAGAATCTTGGTCTGGGCCACTTTGAGCGACATTTGATTTGGGGTGAGGAACCAGGGTGGTTTGAGCGCCATGCGATTGGCGACATCAACCAGGACGGGCACCCCGATGTGATGATCGTCAACAATCAGGTAGGAGAGATTGTCTGGTTCAGGAACCCGGGTAAGCGGGTCAAGGAACCCTGGGATCGGCAGATCGTGACCCTGGGGCAAGCGCACGCCTACGATGTCACCCTGGCGGACTTTGATGGGGATGGCGACCTGGATGCGGCGTCATCCGGTTACACAAGTAACCAGGTGTGCTGGTACCAGAACCCGGGCACGGAGGCAAAAGAATGGGTGCGGATGGTGATCGACCGCAGGATGCTGGAAACACGTACCATTTCCGCGGGGGATGTCGACGGGGACGGGCGGATCGATCTGCTGGCGACCGCAGTTGGTGTCCGCAATCGGCCGGCAGAAGGCGGCAATGAATCGCAGATAGCCTGGTACCGCAATACCGCCAGCGGAGGCAAAGTCCGCTGGGAAAAGCAGATCATCGACCGAGAGGTCCGAGCCCCCGTGCACGGTCATCTCCACGACCTGGATGGCGACGGTGATCTCGACGTGGTAATGGCGCAGGGAATGCGCATTGATGTTGACCCCAATACGACGCGGCACCAGGTCGTCTGGTATGAACAACAAGACGCAGGGCGTGGTACGCCGCACTGGCAGCGTCATGTCGTTGCCCGGCTTCCTTATGCGTTTGAGGCGGTTGCTTCCGACCTCGACGGAGATGGCGATCAGGACGTCGTGGCGACAGCCTGGTCAAAAGGTGACCGCGTGATGTGGTTCGAGAATACCGGAGACCCGCGCGGGCCGTGGATACCACATACGCTGCGTACCCGGTTTCACGCCGCCAATCAGGTGATTGTGGCCGATTTCGATGGTGATGGGCGGCCGGATGTGGCGGCGACAGCGGACGATGGTTCGCGACGGGTCAAAGGCGCGCTCGAAATGCGATGGTGGCGGAACGAAGGAAGCCGCAAATCTGCGCCTTGAAGGCGCCAACGCGATGACGGTGAGGCCGGATCGTGTCAGAACAACCCGGGGACCACGTGTCCTTCGCAGAGGCGATGGGGACGTCCTAGTGTGTCGTAAATGGTCTGTTTCGGGTTGATCCCGAAGGCGTCATAGATCGTGGCTGCCAGGTCACCGGGGTGGATCGGGGAAGTCTGCGGGTACCAGCCGTCTTTGTCGCTGGCACCAAAGTAACTCCCGGGGGTGACGCCCGCGCCTGCCAGGACGATGGAATAACAGTAAGGGTGGTGGTCACGTCCGGTCTGGTTGGAGGTATTGTTCGACTGGGTGTAGCCGATGCGAGGAGTGCGACCAAATTCGCCCATCCAGATCACCAGGGTCTCATCCAGCATGCCGCGTTGGTCCATGTCCTCAAGTAAGGCGGACAGACTTTTGTCCGCGGGCGGCAGAAGGTCATTTTTGAGTTTCGGGAAGTTTTCGGTATGCGTATCCCAACTTAAGCCCTCAATACGTTTGACGGGCGAATAGACCATCACAAAAGGTACACCAGCGCCAATCAGACGCCGGCCTAACAAGGTGGACTGCCCTACGACATTCATCCCGTAGCGTTCACGGGTCGCCTGGCCTTCACCCGTGAGGTCGAATGCGGTCCGCGACCGCGGCGTGTTGAGCATGGAGAGAGCGCGGTGGTAGTAGACGTTGAGCCGCGCGGAATCGCGTATGCTTGAGAGCCGCGTGTGGCGTCTGTTGAAAGCTTCCTGAAGGCTGCGACGGTCTGCCAGGCGGTGCGAATTGATTCCCTCCCGCTGCTGCAGTTCATCGACCTCGTAACCGGGCTGACTGGGGTCCTTCTCGAGTAGGAACGGATCGTAGCGACTGCCCAATAATCCCGCGTTCTGGCCCGGCGTTTGCGCGGTACCGTTAAAGAGGAGGAAAGGTAACGACACGAAGGAAGGCAGACCGGTAACGGCGGGCCGGTACATGGAAACCACGGAGCCGAAGTTGGGATAATCATCGGGCGTAGCTGGCGTCTGGTTAGATACCGCCTTGGATTCCCCCACATCGCGCCCGGATAACGCGCAGTAACAAGCCGGGTTATGACAAAGCATGCGGTGGTACATGGAACGTACGACACACACTTTGTCCATCTGTTGCGAGAGCATCGGCAGATGCTCGCAGACGGGCATGCCGGCGACGTTCGACGCAATGGCGTTAAATTCGCCACGCACATTCGCTGGCGCCTGTGGCCGCATGTCAATCGTATCAATTTGGCTCACGCCGCCCGCCTGAAACAAGACAAGGCAGGATTTGATGCGGGGAGTGCGCAGTTTGGCATCCTCGGCGCGGCCATAGAGTGTGGGGAGGAAATCACCCGCGATAAGTGAGGTTCCACCGGCCTGAAGGAAGTTTCTACGGGTCGCATGCGGTGTGGACATATGTCAAAAGCGAAGGGAATGCGGAGAAGGCGACAGTAGCGCCAGAATAGCCGCAAAACGCGGCGAAAACAAATCCACCCGGACGTCGCCGTGGCGGCAAAGAAAAGGGAACGTCGCCCTGTCGTCAGAAATACAAAGGTTGATAGACCTCTAGACGCGCTGCGGGCACAGGCTGCCGAGGGGCTTCCAGAGGTTGCCCGTCGCGTGCCACACGGCGTGCTTCCTTGATGTTGGCCATGGAAGCGTCGGGATGATCTTCTTTAAGGCGGGCCAGCAGTACCTCATCCGGAAGATCGTTGTCGGCACGTATGGCGGCGGCTCCGCTGTAGACAACCTGCCGAATCCGCCAGGACCCAATCGCGGTCTGGAATTCGGTTTCTCGCTGTTGGTTGGCCTGCTCGAGAGGATCGGTTGGCGATGCGACACCCAAGAGTAGATAATCGGCCACGCGTACCCAGTCGACGTACGCGGCATTCGACGGGCTGACCTTCGGTGGTGTAACTTGAACTGTTTCCAGTGACTCAAAACCTGGACGCCATTGCGCCAGGTGTTCTTGAACCAGATCCCCCTGCAAAAAGTAGCTCCGCACTTCGAAGGCGACGCGATTTCGCGCCATGGCGCTGTCGCCGTTAGCGGCCAGGTAGGTGTCACTGGCGCGGGCCCGCCACTCGAGCAATGTTCCGTAGGAACGCGCCAACCACTGCAGCACCCTGTTCGACAATCGATCAGAGCTGGGACTGTCCTCGAATGTGAATTGGTGTTGTTTGTTTTGTGCCATGCAACAATCCTGCTCCTGCCCAGTCGTCCAGCGCCCCGACTCTCCCATGCTACGAACAACCCCCGTGGCCATGCAACACGAGTCATTAGGGCGCGGAGGATCGCGGGGCCCGGGTGCGGGCAAGCGCGTGTCAGGTTATGATCGCGGTATTCTTTCCGCGCGTTCACGATCATGGGAAGCCGGCGTACGGTTAGGCTTGGCGAGGAACCTGCCAGATGTTTCAGTCTCTGCGGCGGCTTGGTCCCCTAGTACGACTACCTCACCTCTTGCTGGTAGCGATGATGGCTGGCTGCGGTGCACCTGAGTCGGTGGAAGTTAACGCGCCACCGAAGGTCGATGGCGAGGTTGGCTTAGAGCTGGCTGCGCTATTTCCCGCCGACCGGGTACTCGAAATCCAGATTCGTCTCGCGCCGGAAGACTGGGATACGCTGAGGTACCAGACGCGGGATTTTGCTTCTGCGCTAAACGCCCAACGCAAATACCAGCCCCTGGAGTCGCCCTACGGATACGTCGTCGCCGACGTCTCGATCGATGGCGTGCTTCTGAGCGGCGTGGGCTTGCGGAAAAAAGGCTTCCTCGGGTCGCAGAACACCTTTCGGCCGTCTTTGAAAGTCAAATTGAATGAATTTGAGAAGGGGCGCAATATCGACGGTGTGAAGGTGTTGACGCTCAACAATAATCAGCAGGATGTGAGCCTGATGAGCCAGTTTATGGGGTACGCGTTTTTCAACCGCGTTGGCGTGCCAGCGCCACGCTGCGCGTACGCGAAAGTCAGCGTCAACGGCACCTACCTGGGAATCTATACCCACGTTGAGTCGATTCGCAAACCCATGGTCAAGCGGCATTTTGGAAACGTGGACGGAACACTCTACGAGGGGACGGTCGTCGATTTCTTCCCGGGTTGGGCGGGGAGCTTCGAACGGGAATTTGGTGATAAAGAGAAGGGGCTTCGTAAGATTGAGGCGTTGATCGATGCGCTGGAGGGACGCGCGGGAGTGCCGCTGCTCGCTGCAGGCGCGGAGGGGCGTGGGTTTATTCCAGAGGATGGTGGATTGGGTGAGCGGTGGGTCCGTCGCGAGTTCGATGACTCACAGTGGGTGGCAGGCCGGAGCGGGGCGGGTTACGAAACGGGCCGGGGTTATCAGCAACTGATCCACCCCTCGTTTGACTTCAAACGAGGCCTGTTTAATCGTTTCTCATCCCTCTATCTACGATTTCCTTTTCAGGTGTCGAAAACGGATCTTGAGAACGAGGGCGCACGTCTGCTCTTGCAAGTCAAATATGACGATGGGTACGTGGCGTATCTGAACGGAACGCGGGTGGCGGAGGCGAACGCGCCGGCAGCTCTCCAGTGGAATTCGCAAGCGACGCTAGGGCATGGTGATCCCGCAGCGGTACGCTACGAAGAACGCGACATTTCCGGATACGTTGGTGAGCTTCGGGAAGGGGGGAACGTGCTTGCGGTGCACGCGCTGAACGTTAACTCGACCAGCACGGACATGCTTCTGGTACCGAGACTGGAGGTAAATCCGTTCGGGTACGAACACGCGATTGCCGAGCTCGTAGATCTAGACGCGTTCTATCGATTTTGGGCGGTGGAGAGTCTGCTTGGATTTTGGGACGGCTATTCAGGAAATCGGAACAATTATTTTGTCTACCTGGATTCCCAGGACGAGAAATTCCATTTCATGCCCTGGGGTGCCGACGCCCTGTTTGAAAAGTTTAGTCCGATCGATCGCACTCCGAATCTACCTCTGTCGGTCAAGACCACGGGCCGGGTGGCATACCGCCTCTACCAGGGACAGGCCACCCGCCAACGGTATGCGCAGGAGATGCGCGAGCTGCTCGATCGGTATTGGGACGAGGCGGCACTCTTGGCGGAAACGGAACGGATCGAGACAATGCTGCGTCCCCATCTCTCAGATCGCGATGACTCGTCGACGGGCGGAGGACCTGGCGGCCGCGGGCCATCTCGGCGGCGGGGTGTACAACGGTTCGCGCCGAGTCGGTTGCGCGACTTTATCCGTCGCCGTAGAACGGAGTTGCTGGCGGAGATGTCGCCTCGGATGCCGGTCTGGACGCGGGCTCCTGGGTTGCCCCCTACGGTGGGGCCCGATGCGCCGCCCGGAGAGCGACAGCCCGCTCCCGAGGAATCCCAGCGGAAAAGGCGGTCGAAGACGAAGGGGTGATGCGGTGCGTGATGGCTGGGGCGGCAGGTACGTTTCTTGTTTTCGTATGACTCGTTTGGGCGCAGTCCTGTCCGTATAATGCGTCCTGCTGTGGGGTGGAAGTCAGGGGCCGGACATCCAGGAACCTTCAATAGCTGATGCGTCACCGTTCAGACGTTCCAGACAGGGCAAGATGGTGTCGTCGCGTACCGTGACCACAGCGCGGCTGTCGGGTTATGGGGTGCAGAGACACCCGTACAAGGGGGAAGGGATGAAATACTACAATCAGATCATGGGCAGCCTGGCGATGGTGTTTGCCTGGCAGGTCGCGTGCGCCGAGAAACCAGCGACGGACGGATTTGTGCCCCTGTTCAACGGGAAAGATCTGGAGGGGTGGGTCCGCGTCAACACGCCCGCGTCTACGTGGCGGGTTGCTGATGGAATGCTGATTTGTTCGGGCAGACCGATCGGACAATTGCGTACCACCCGCATGTATCAGAATTTTGTCATGGAGGTGGAATGGCGTCACATGAAACCCAAGGGGAACGCGGGAATTTTTGTCTGGGCGGACGACATTACCGCGCGTGGAGTGCCGTTCCACCGAAGCGTGGAGGTACAAGTCTTGGAAAATGCGTACGGCAATACGCGGAGCTACACAACACACGGGGATATCTTTCCGATCCATGGAGCGCGCATGACGCCTGTCAACGGCCGGGGAGGGAGCCGGGCTTTCCCCGTCGAATCGAGGTCGCTGCCGTCACCTCAATGGAACCACTACAGGATCGCATGCGACCGGGGTGCCATTTCGCTGGCGGTCAACGGAAAGGTCGTGACTCGAGGCACACGTTGCAGCCCGAGTAAAGGCTATATCTGCCTGGAGTCGGAAGGTGGCGTAGTGCATTATCGCCAAATGCGAATCAAGGTTCTCCCGGACACGCCGATCGATGCAGCGGATGTGGCTTCAGCGAATCGCAATTTTCGCTCGATTTATAGTGGTCTCGACCTACTTGGCTGGAATGCGGGTGAAGGATGGGTCGCGCGGGACTGGGTGTTGGCATATAACGGGAAAGGCCGCGGCGTCATTGCGACGACTGAGCAGTTTCAGGATTTTGGTTTCGTGATCGACGTTCAACTTGGCGATGGATCTGGCGTCGCGGGAATCAGTGTGGGGAACGCACTGTTGCGGCTGGATCCAGAAACGGGGCCATTTGCCAGGTCTTTACAGAAACGAGGTTGGAACCGTGTCGAGGGGACACTTCGTAACACGACACTTACCTTGCAGGTCAACGGGAAGACTGTAAACAGCGACGCACTCCAGGCGGTGCCCGGCAAAGGCCCGATCAAGCTCCACGCCGACGGGCCCACGAATTTTGCAAACGTCTTTGTCCGCGCACTCAAATAGTGGCGGCAAATGTCCGCGTGAAACGGACGTGTTACGGCGCCCGCAGCGAAAAGCAGACAATTTCCGTATCGCTGCGTGCGTAAACGTGATTGCCGGCGTAGGCTGGGTGGGCCCAGGTTTCACCGAGGAGTTTGGCCCGCGCATGCTCCTGATAGCCATGTTGAGTAAGGCTGGCGAGGATCAGCTCTCCGTCGGAGTTGAGGATTAAAGCCTTGTCCGTGACACCTACCCAGACCATGGTGGCATGCGGGTTGCGTGCTTTTGCCGTGACACGATTTTCCGCGTCCCAAAGTTTGCCACCTGTCTTCAAGTCGAAACAGGTGACACCGTGTCGTCGATCGAGGAGGTACCCATAGCCGTCGCGACAAAGGGGTTGGGCCATGTGGCCCCGCAACGCACGGCGGTTTTCCCATGCGATCGTAGGTGCTTGCGCGCCGCTGCCGAGGCGGAGCGCCAGGGTACCGTTGTAGTACCCCGTAACGAGTAACAAGTCGCGGTGGTAGGCCGGCATGGCGATGGCCATGCCACTGTCCGCCTCGAAGGGAACGGACCAGAGTGGATCGCCGGTTGCTGCGGCGACGCTGCGCACGTGGGTCGGCGTCCAACAAATTAGCTGGTGGGACCCATTGCGTTCTACCAGCAGGGGAGTGGAGTACCCGGCGGCGTCGTTCAAACTGTTCCAGACAGGTTTTCCGGTTCGACGATCCAACGCCAGCAGACAGCGGTTCTGGGGGGCTCCCGCCTGGATAATCAAGAGATCCGCCCAGGTAAAGGGTGAACTGCAGAAGCCCCAGGTGGGCAGCGCAGCGTTGTCATCCTGCAGAAGGTGGCGGTCCCAGATCCGCTGGCCGTGTTGCGCATCGAGTGCGAGAACTTGTCCTGTGGCGCCAAGCGTGTAGACCACGCCCTCCTTGACGGCCGGTGTGGCGCGTGGACCATTCGCATAGGCCATGTCGCCGTATTCGCTCGGGTATTCTTCTTTCCACAACAGACGCCCCGTGGCCGCGTCAAAACAGACCACACGCTCCGTTGCCACCTTGGCTAACTCGCGGTCCATCACGTAAACACGTCCGTCGGCGACGGCGACTCCGCCATAGCCCGCCCCCAACGGCTGACGCCATACCCTGCGAAGTCCCGCGTTGGGCCAGGAGTCGGCGAGTACAGCGCCGGCCCATTGTCCGTTAGCGTGGCTGCCGCGCCAGCGGGGCCAATCGGCGCCCCCTGCCAATTCGTTTGAGGTGCCCGTGGTGGCAAGTTCCGCTACGACCTTCGCAGGCTCGCCTTGCGGTAGAGAGGCGGCTGGGTATCGAGGCGGCCCGTACTCCATGACCACTCGCAATCCGGTAGCATAAAATGTTCCGCGGGGAAGTCCGGCATAGCGAAATGCGGCACGGCAATCGCGACCATCACTGTACCAGTCCCCACCGCGAATCACTTTCCGACTACCGGAGTCTGGGCCGGGAGGGTCGACTGCCGGCCCGGTTCGGTAATAGTCGCGATCATACCAATCGGAGCACCATTCCCAGACGTTTCCATGCATATCGTAAAGCCCAAATGCGTTGGGCTGATAAGATCCCACGGTAGTAGTGCGATTCAGAAACGGGCCGGGCGCCGCATTTCCAAATGGTTCGGTACCGATAAAATTGGCGTCGGTCGAACTCAGTGAATCACCAAAATGAAACGCTGACTCGGTTCCAGCCCGGCAAGCGTATTCCCATTCCGCTTCGGTTGGCAAACGATATGTGCGACCGGCGGTTCGCTCGGTTGGGTCCGCGGTCAGCCGCCGGCAAAATTCAACGGCGTCGACCCATTTGACGAGCTCGGCCGGGAAACGCGCGGTTTCCATCTGTGGCACACGATCCTTGCCGCCACCGTCAGGCCAGGCGAAGAAACTTTTTCGACGCGGAAAAATCTTGGTGTATTCGGCCTGGGTGACCTCGTAGCGTCCCAGATAGAATGGCTTGGTGATGGTTACCTTCCGTCGCGGTGTTTCATCGTCCCGGACATCGGTTGCCCCCTCCGACGTCCCCATTTGGAACGACCCCGCGGGGATCCGCACCAACTCCATTCCCACGGAATTGGTGACACTTTGCACTTCCCTAACGGCGTGCGCGGCGGCGTCGGTGGCGTTCTCCGCTGTCGGATGTCGTTCACATCCGGCGGCGGTGGCGGCGAGATACAGCGGTACCAAATACTTCCGAAGCAGGACATATCCGAGTCGGGGGAGCCGGGGAGGACGGTGTGTTGTCGGTATCTGTCGCATTGATGCGGTGCCTGGCTTCGTGTTCGGATATTCGCTGGTTCCCCGACGGACGGGCCACCTGGTGGACGTTATACTCTGTTTGTCCGACTTTTCGCGGGATTGAACTATGCAACAGATTATCACACGCCGCCGAGCGGGTCAGATGTTGGCCGCTACCTCGACGCTGGCCATACCAGGGGGGTATTGGGTAGCGGGGTCCGAGGCGGCTCAAAAAAAATTGCCCGTTGCGGCAGCGATCAGTGTCTATCATCCGTTTTCCCATGCGGACGTGATCCTGGGGAAGCTGCTCGCAGGCTGGCTACAACGCGGGGGCCCCGGGCCTGGACTCGAACTGGTGTCCGTTTATGTGGATCAGTTTCCGGACAACGACATGAGCCGCCAATTGGCTCGGAAATACGGTTTTCGGATCACCCGTACGATCGACGAGGCGGTGACACTTGGGAGCGATCGCGTCCCCGTGGCGGGAGTCCTAAGTATCGCCGAACATGGTCGTTATCCCGTGACACCGGACACGAAACAGAAACGCTATCCGCGGCGGCGGTTCTTTGATGAGATCGTGGGGGCCATGCGACGGGTAGAGCAATTTGTGCCGATTTTTAACGACAAGCACCTGGGGTTTCGGTGGGATGATGCGCTGCACATGGTAAATACCGCGCGACAACATCAGATACCGTTGATGGCCGGTTCGTCGCTTCCCGTGACGTGGCGCTATCCGGCGGTTGAGTTGCCCATAGGCGATGGTGTGCGGGACGCGCTCGTGGTGGGCCACAGTACGAGCGAGTCGTATTTGTTCCATGCGTTGGAAGCGCTGCAATGCATTGTTGAACGCCGCCACGGGGGCGAGACGGGTGTCAAGGCGGTGCGAGCGCTGCGGGGGCCAGAGATCTTGGCGGCTGAAAAACGCGGGGATTGGTCGCGTGAATTACTCAAATCCGCTCTGGGCGCGATCGATGCGTCGACAGAAAATCTAACTGCGCAGATTGCCCAATCCGGGACGGTGTTTTTCGCCATCGAATACCGCGATGGCTTGCGGGCCACGGCGGCGATGATACCCGGTGCCGAAGGTCCGATGCCGCCGCTCTACAGCTGCCAGTTGGCGGTTGCGGTAAAACGCGACGCGGCGGCGAGACCGTTTGCCTGCTGGCTCAAGACGCCCGGAATTCCGTTTCGACATTTTGGCCAACTCTTGCGGGGGTTCGAACGGATGCTGCGGACCACCAGTCCGGTCTACCCGGTAGAACGGACGTTGCTGACGACCGGCGTGCTGGACCGTTTGTTGCAAAGCTTGTACCTGCACAAGGGGGCCCGGTTGGAAACGCAGGAATTGGCGATTCGCTACCAACCGACACAATGGGGGTTCGCCAATCGGAAGGGAGGTCTTGCGGTTGGGGGGTGATGGGCCTCGCCTGTTGCCTGTGGCAACAGGGGTGCCGACTAGTCCTCTACAAGAACGACGTATTGGTGCAAAACGCCGAGCGCGCACCAGACGGTAAAGGCCGGTTGCCTTGTTCTTTCCGAAATTCTGGACAATCTCAGGGCCCCATCGATAAACTAGGATTTGCGTGCCGTCCTGCCCGCCATTTACCGGTTCTTAACGTTCTAACACGCGTGGCCACAATGTTTTTTCTCGATGTTCGCCTAACTCAACGATGCGTGATGGTACTCACTGGCGCCCTCTGTGTGAGTGGTTCGCTCTGCGGGGCGGATGCCGATACGGGAACGAGCGTCGATTACGGGCGCGACGTGCTTCCGGTGCTGTTAGCCAAGTGTGTTCGCTGTCATGGAGCCGACGAAACGAAACGTAAGGGGGGCCTGCGTCTGGACCGCGCGGACGCGTTGCATGGAACGGTGATCATTCCCGGTGAACCCGCTGAGAGTGTTTTCATTCAACGGATTCGGGAGTCCGATCCGTCCCTGCGGATGCCCCCTCCCTCCGCCCGCGTCGATTTGACCGGGGCGGAAAAGACGCTGCTCACCAAATGGGTCTCCCAGGGCGCGCGCTATGGAGCCCACTGGGCGTACGTACGGCCGACCCGTCCGGATGTTCCTGAGACCAGCTTGTCCAGCTGGCCGCGGAATAAGATCGATCACTTTATCTTGGCGCGGCTTGAAGCGGGTGGGCTGAGACCCGCGGACGAGGCGGACCGTGAAACGCTGATTCGTCGGGTAACCTTGGATCTCACCGGTCTGCCTCCGGCGCCGCGCGAGATTGACCGTTTTCTGACGGACCGCAGGCTGCGAGCTTACGAGAGACTAGTCGACCGCGCCCTCGCATCTCAGCACTACGGGGAACGCATGGCACAGGATTGGCTGGACCTGGCGCGCTATGGTGATACCAATGGGTACGAGAATGACAGTGACCGCCAGATGTGGTTATACCGTGATTGGGTGATCAACGCGTTCAACACCAATATGCCCTACGATCGGTTTGTCGTGGAACAAATTGCCGGGGATTTGCTGCCCGATGCCACGGCCTCTCAGACGATTGCCAGCGGCTTTAATCGCAATACCACCTATAACGAGGAAGGGGGGGCTGACGCGGAAGAGTTTCTGGTCGCGTACGCAGTGGAACGCGCGAGTACCACTGCGACGGTGTTTCTGGGAATCACGCTCGGTTGCGCGCAATGTCACGAACACAAGTATGATCCGTTTACGCAGGCGGAGTTTTATCGCTTTTACGCGTTCTTTAACAGTGTCGCCGGAGAACGGGGCGCAACAGGTCACGACATTGCGTTGCCACCACTGTTAAGCCTGCCGACGAACGAACAAAGCGAGATGCTGCGCCGCACACATCGCGAAATATGGAATCTGGAGGTGGAGATAGCCGGTCGCGTGGCGGCGGTGACCTTTCCCGATCCCGGGCGTACGGCCATACGTCAAAGTACCGGCGGCGGCGCGAGCGCCGCACAAGACGATCGGAATTCACCGGAAAAGACGCATTTCGCCCTACCTGAGGACTGGGAGGAATACGTTCGAGCCTTGGCGGACCCTGATTTACCGGACGGCGTGCTGGAGGTGATTCGCTTGCCCCAAAAACAACGTGACGCGCAACAAACTCGGTTGGTCCGTGACTACTTTGTTGAATACGCGTACAGTGGCAGGCGGGAGGAGTTCGCCGTATTGCACCAGCGACGCTCAGAGTTGGCCGCGGTGCTTGCATCCCAACAGGGGGATATTCCCACCACGATGGTGATGTCGGAGATGACCGAACGCCGTGACGCCTTTGTGCTGGTACGAGGGAATTTCGAGAATCGTGGTGAAAAAGTTACGGCAGATGTTCCGGCGATCTTTCCGCCGCTGCCGAGTGACAAACCCAAGAATCGGCTCGGTCTCGGTTACTGGCTGGTCGACTCGGAAAACCCGCTGGTGGCGCGCGTTGCGGTCAATCGCATCTGGAAACAACTGTTCGGCGTCGGACTGGTGGCGACGATGGAGGATTTTGGTGTGCGCGGCGAATTTCCATCGCACCCAAAACTATTGGATTGGTTGGCGACGGAGTTTGTCCAATCCGGCTGGGATGTGAAAGCGTTACAGAAGAAAATTATGCTTTCCGCCGCCTACCGGCAGAGATCTGTTCATCGGCCGGCGCTGGCCCAAAAGGACCCCTATAACCGACTGCTGGCGCGACAGTCACGTTTCCGCATGTCGGCAGAAGGTATTCGTGACATCGCGCTGTCGATCGGTGGGTTGTTGAACGAGGACCTGGGAGGTCCGAGTGTCTATCCGTTCCAGCCAAGCGGGTATTACAGTGACAAAGGCCGCTGGAAATGGCCGCAGAGCGAAGGTGCGGCTCTGTACCGGCGCGGCATCTATACTTTCTGGCGACGTACCACGATGTACCCCAGTTTCCAGATTTTCGACGCGCCGTCCCGGGAGACGTGCGTGGCGAATCGTGCGGTGACGAATACTCCCTTGCAGGCGCTTGTGACACTCAACGATCCGACATTTGTCGAATCGGCACGCGCGTTCGCGCGGCGTATTTTGCATGAGGGGGGGGCGACGAGAGACAGTCGTCTGCGGTACGCGTACCGCGTCGCTGTCGGGCGGGTCCCGGACGAGGCGGAATGGCGGACACTGCGCCAACTACACAGCGCGCAACGCGCGCGGTTTCGCCATGACCGCGAGGCCGCGGAGTCGCTGGCAAAGCGTGTCGGTTCCGAGACAACACCGGAGCATGAGATCGCATTGGTCGCCACCTGGACGGCGCTGGCAAATGTGTTCTTGAATTTAGATGAGACCATTACCAGAAATTAGCCTGCCACACGAAACCGGTGCGGATATCCCACAAACTCATTTAGCGAATTTCATCCCATGCGCGAGCCGACAACAGACCATCGACTTCAGCGGCGGCAGTTTCTCACTAGGACAGGCAGCGGGCTGGGTGCCATCAGTGTGAATGGTTTGCTCAACCCGGCGCTGTATGCGGGGACCGGGGGGGACGCGTTGGAGGAGCAAAGAGGGGTGCGCCACTTTGCACCGCGCGCGCGTCGCGTCGTTTTTCTTTTTATGGCCGGCGGTCCGTCGCATCTGGATCTTTGGGACCCGAAACCCCAATTGCAGGCGCGCGACGGCTCGGAATTGCCCCCCTCGGTTCGTCAGGGCCAGCGGATCACTACGATGACCCGCGGGCAAAAACAACTTTTGGTTGCCGCCTCACCCATGCGATTTCGCCAGTACGGGGAGTCCGGCCAGGTAATGAACGAGCATTTGCCGCGTCTAGGGAAAATGGCCGACGAAATGGCGATCGTACGATCGATCCACAGCGAACCCATCAATCATGATCCCGCTGTGAATATGATCCAAACCGGCGCCGGGCGCGCCGGCCGACCTTGCATTGGGTCGTGGGTTTCCTGGGCGCTGGGGAGCGAAAATCGGAACCTGCCTGATTTTGTCGTACTGCTGTCAGGCAGTAAGGGCCAACCTGTGATTTCGCGGTATTACCACAGTGGCTTTCTTCCCAGCCGACATCAGGGAGTCCAGTTTCTCTCCCAGGGTGACCCGGTGCTATTTTTGTCGAATCCCAAAGGGATCAACCAGGCCCAGCGTAATGAGTTGATCGCGGGGATTAACGCGCTTAATCGCCGCCGTCTCGAAGTGGTTGGGGATCCGGAGATTGAAGCGAGGATCGACTCGTTCGAATTGGCGGGGCGAATGCAAACGAGTGTACCTGAGCTGATGGACATCCGCCGGGAACCCCGGCACATTCATGAACAGTACGGCACCGAGCCGGGGAAGGTGTCCTATGCCAATAACTGCCTATTGGCACGCCGTCTCCTGGAAAGGGGTGTCCGTTTTGTCCAGCTCTACCAGCGGGGGTGGGACATGCACAGCAAGATTAAGACGCGGATGCCGGAGATGTGTCGCACCATCGATCGCCCGACAGCTGCCCTCATCGAGGATCTCAGGCGGCGGGGCATGTTGGAGGATACGCTGATCGTCTGGGGGGGAGAGTTCGGGCGGACCACCTATTGCCAAGGCGAACTGGTCCCTGAGTTTGGCAGGGACCATCATCCTCGTTGTTTTAGCATGTGGATGGCGGGGGGCGGCATACGGGGCGGCACCGCGCTGGGCCAGACGGACGATTACGGGTACAACATTGTGCAGGACGGTGTGCACATACACGATCTACAGGCCACGGTATTGCATTGCCTCGGAATGGACCATACCCGCCTGACCTATCGATTCCAAGGTCGAGATCAGAGACTGACGGACATAGGTGGCCAAGTGGTCCACCGGATCTTGTCATAACTCGTGGCAGCCGAGACGGCGGCTGCAGTGACTGGACCTGTCGCATCGCGTCTCCGCTAGACCGCCTCAAGGTGGCTCAACGCGTCAACCAATAGGAATAGAGGCTGGCACCCCGCAACGTCAAACGCAGCGTGACACGCTCTCCCAGGTGATCTGCCGGAGATCCCTCTTGCCAGGTGACTTCGGCCTGGGGATGATCACCGGTGATGGGCTGGGCTGTCGCCAGCAAACGGCCAGATGCATCCAGCAGCATGGCCTGAATTTCACCGTCATGGGCATCGACGTTGAGATGGAGCGTTGACCCTGTCAGGGCGAAGGGGCGTGTATCCACCATTCCGGGCGAGTCGCCGGCATCGAGGGAAATGAACCCGTCGCGGCGCAGTACCGCCAGACAAATAGCGCCCCCGTCGCGATCTTTCCCGGGAATCCGTACCATCTTTCCGTTGGGGAAGGTGCCTTCATAAGTGAACGAGCCACGCCACTTCAAGCCGGTGTAGTAGAACCAGAGTTCGTCGCCGCGGAGGACGGGCGCGGAAGGAGGTAGAATCTGCGTCATGTCGTAAGCGCCGGAGCCGCGGCGCGAGGGACCAATCCAGGTGGACCTGTTACCGAGGCGTTGCCAGTGTTTCAAATCTCGACTGAAGGCAAGTTGCAGTAGATGAAAGCCTACGGTGTTGGGGTAATTCGGCACGGGACCGGTAGCGTGATACATGGCCGGGATACCGAAATAGACTCCTTCGTAATAGAAGACTCCCATGTTGTAGACGTCGACGTTATAGACCGCCGGGTCGCGGTACGGCGGGTGGTGGAGACCGGGGTCCGCAAACCGCGCGGCGATCTGTTTCCGGGCAAGCACCTGATCGCGTTGGTCAGACTGAAAGACGATTCCCAGGTCGTCCCAGTCGACGAAATTGCGGCTGCTCGCCAAAGCCAGCGCGCGCCCGTAGGTACCTTTTCGCTTAACCGTGTGGATGAACAGCCGTTGGCTAGGGGCGTAACTAAAATTACCTTCGTCAAAGCTTTGGATCTTGGAAACGGAGAGCTTGTCCCAATGGATGCCATCCGCCGAAACAACGAACCCGCGGTTGAGTAGCGGGGCTTTGAACCGTCTGCCGGGATCGGGGTCATGCGGATCGTAGACGGCCATCATGATGCGTTTATTGGTCCGCGCTCCAGGCCGCCAGTGCAGCCCGTCGGGGCTCTCCCAAAGATTCTGGTCGATTCCAATGACCCACAACTTATAGTTTTGGGATGCGGCGTCCCACACGGGCGCTGTGCGTGTCTGAACTGTTTGCGTCGGATCGGGGCTACGAATGACGGCGCCGCGTTTGACAGGTCGATGAATCGTGCGTGTCAGGGTGTGCTGGGCAATGCCTTGATCATCGAGAACGAGCTGTCGCACTCCCAGGGGCACGCGATACGGCGGCTGTCTTTCAAGTTTTTCCCCACCACTGGCAAAAGACAATGCCAACGCACTCGCGAACAGGACAATCCCCAAGGACTGGATGGTTGGCCGCCGCTCCACACTGATGGAGCGCGCCGGTGGAGACTCTCTGAGGTACTTGGGAAGGGAGCAAGGGCATGGCATGGCAAACGTCTCCAGAGGTGACCCAGGTTAACGACAGACGCCGCTGCGGGGCGCCGTCGTGGCAAGCTACCAGCGCGGGCCCACGGTTTCCAGTTGGCTAGGGGAGGGAGGGGTGTCTGGCCTGCCTCCTGGGGCTGATTTCCATCTTGTCCACGACGGGGCCCGACGCGTATCATTTTTGACGGTGGGTAACGGGACCTCAGGTAATCGGGGGTTGGTGATGCGGATCGGAGTTTTCTGCAGCGGCGGCGACGCTCCAGGGATGAACGCCTGTGTCCGCGCGATCGTCCGCGCTGGGATTGTTGGCGGCCACGAGATGATTGGTATCCGTCGCGGGTACCAAGGTCTCTTGGATGAGGATCTTTTCATCACCCGTGACGGTGAACGCCAAATGACTCTCCGGTCGGTATCGGATTGGGCGCGGCACGGTGGAACGTTCTTGCGGAGCAGTCGGAGCGAGGCCTTCCGCTCATTGGCGGGACAGCAGCAGGCCGCGGAAATACTGACACGGCACCGAATTGACGCATTGATTCCGATTGGCGGAGATGGCACCTTTCACGGTGCCGTGGCACTGGCGCAACACTGGCCTGGCCAGATCGTTGGTTGTCCGGGCACGATCGATAACGATTTACAGGGGACGGATTTTACCATCGGGTTTTCCACCGCGGTGGCGACCGCCGTGGCGGCGGTGGATAAGATACGTGATACCGCCGAGAGTCATGAGCGCATGTTCCTGGTGGAAGTGATGGGAAGGCACAGTGGCTACATCGCGGTGCATACCGCGATCGGGGCAGGGGCGGAGACGATTTGTATCCCTGAAACCGAGACTGATATCGGGGGGATTGTCGGGAATCTGCAAGTACTGCGGCAACGAGGCAAGACGTCCGTGATGATGGTTGTGGCGGAGGGCGACGAAGGAGGTGGCGCGGAGGCGCTGCAACAGCGCCTGCAGGCCGCAGGGTGCCCGTATTCCACGCGCGTGGTTATTCTCGGTCACCTCCAACGCGGCGGGACCCCGACACCCGAGGACCGGTTGTTGGCGAGCCAGTTGGGGCACTGGGCCATCCGGGCGCTGGGTGCAGGGAGTACTGGTGTGATGGTGGGGCGCGTCGGAGCTAGTCTGTGTGAAGTTCCGTTTGAAGAGACGTACGCCCGTCAACGAACCATCCCTGAGGATTTGCTGGAGCTGGTGGCAACCCTCTCACACTAGCGCGGCGGGGTTCCGACCAGGCAATCAGGGCGCGCTGGTTCCTATTCATTGCGCGAGCGCAGCGTTGGCTGGGGTCACTTGACTGCGCACAGGTGACTCAGGACGATGGGAGCATGGATCGAACACTTGTGTCTCAAATGTGGCGCCGGCTGCTTGCCTCGTCACGGAGTGGAGTCGCGTTCCACCTCGTACGGGCGGTTTGCAGTTGCGCTGCGTTGCTCGCGGCTTTGGGCAACGTTAATGACGCGCGAACGCAGGAAACGAGTGCGTTGGCGGATGAACTGAGCGGCCGGCCAGAAAGATTGGACACCCAGAATGACGCTGCTAGTTTGTTTGGTCTGGATCGCGTAATCGATGTTGAGCTGCGGATCTCCACGGAGGAGTGGGCCAAACTGCAGCCCCCGGATGGGACGCGTCTGGATGGTGCTGCGGTAGAACGGGCATTTGGCGATCTGATTGGCGATGCGATCAGGGGCGGGAATTTTCGTAGCGAGAAATCAACCCGACCTGGGCTGGCCGGCTACCTTGGTGTCGATCATCAATACGGACAAGCCGATGTGACCATTGACGACCAGACGATACGCGGTGTGGGGCTGCGTTTTAAGGGAAACGGCTCGTTTTTGGCGGGTCACTATGCAGGTAAATACTCTTACAAGATCGACTTCAATGAATATCGCGACGGGGCATCATTGCGCGGCCTCCGGAAGCTTAACCTGAACAACGAGGTGACCGACCCTTCCATGCTGCGAGAGGCGCTCTCCTACGAGATGTTCCGGGCGGCCGGAATCGTCTGCTCTCGTGTCAACTGGGCCCGGGTCTATCTGACCGTCGGCGCGGATCGGGACCGCAAAGCAAGCGGTCTCTATACGATTGTGGAGCAAGTTGACAAACGCTTCCTGAAGGACCGGTTTGGTGACGCGGCCGGTCTTTTACTTAAGCCGAGTACCTTTGGTGTGTTTCGCTATCTGGGGGAGGACTGGTCAAAATACGAAGTCGCGTACGTCCCCAAAACCAAGCCTACGGAAACACAGAAACAACGCGTCATCGCGTTCGCAAAGCTTCTCCACCAGGGAGATGACGGGGAGTTTGAGGCGCGCGTGGAAGAGTATCTTGACGTCGATCAGTTTTTGCGGTTTCTGGCGATCAACGTACTCCTCAGTAACCTGGATAGTTTTCTTGGCGGCGCGCAGAACTACTACGTCTACCTGGACACCGGGTCAAATCGTTTGCAGTTTATTCCCTGGGATATGGACGTCTCGTTTGGTGCGTTCGACATGGAAGGGACTCCCGCTTCACGGCGCAACCTCAGTATCGATCGTCCCCAGACGCGTGAGAACCGACTGATTGAGAGGGTGCTCGCAATTGGTCCCCACAAACAGACTTACCACAAGTATCTCAGGCAGTATCTAGACACCATATTCGCCGAGGAAAAGCTGTCTGCGCAAATCGATCATGCAGCGGCAATTTTACGTCCCGTTATCGGACAAAATGGCGCGGGGGCCGCCGCACGGTTTGAAAAGGCGATCGCAGAAAATCCCAGTCTGGGTGAGCCGCATGCGCTGAAATTCTTCGTTACGCAGCGTCACCAGTCTGTGCGGTCGCAACTTGCCAACGAACATACTGGCGACACGCTGGACGATGATGGTAATTTGATTGAATTTATTCAGGGGTTGACGGGACCGCGGATAGGACTTTTGGCTACGCTCCCAGTCGTGTTGCTGTTGAACGCTGCAGCATGGATTTGGGGGGTCGTGTCGGGATTGCGCGACGGCGTCCGATGGGGCCTGTTAAATGCTGCGTTTTTCCCCTTCAGCCCGCTCGTCTACGGGTTTTTTGCGCGCCGCGAAAAGGGCCGCCGCGCGGCCTGTTTGGTGTTGTTCTGTCTGGCCAGCATGGTAGCGTGGTTGGTATTGGCCAAATCGTTGCTGGCTGGGTAGGCGTTCGCCGCCTGAGTTCGAGTCGGTGCCAACCCAACAGAATGTCGGTCGTGGGTATCCGGACAATTTCATTTTTATTCTCGAGGTCCAAATGTATCGAATGAGACAGCGCATTTTTCTGCCACTGGTTGGCCTGTACCTGGTGCTGGCGTGTGATCCTGCGGCCTTTGCACAAAAGGAGGATCCTCAGGGCGGTCCGTTTAGCGTGGTGTTGCTTCCGGATACGCAGAACTACTCGGAGAAATATCCCGAAACCTACATCGCGCAAACGCTCTGGATTCGCCAACGTCTCAAGCCCGATAACATCAAATTTGCAATCCATCTCGGCGATATTGTGCAGACCGCTGGGCAAAAGCCAGAGTGGGAAAACGCCAGCCTTGCCATGCGATTGCTCGACGGTGTGGTGCCTTACAGTGTGGCACCGGGAAATCATGATATGGTTGTCAAGGAGCGCGACACGACGTTCTACAACCAGTATTTTTCCCCCGCGCGATTTGCCGAGCGCACGTGGTATGGGGGTCACTTCGAGAAGACGAATGACAATAACTACTGTTTTTTTGAAGGTGGGGGTAGGAAATTCATGGTGATCAATCTTGAGTTCGCCCCGCGTGACGAGGCGCTGCAGTGGGCGGCGGCCATCGCAGCCAAACATCCGACCCATCATGTGATCGTCGCCACGCACTGTTACATGCGGACGGATGGCCGCGATACCAATACACCGGAAGCCTATAAAGTCGTTGGCAACAGTGGTGAGCAAATGTGGCAGAAGCTGGTTCGGAAACAGCCGAATATCTTCTTTGTTGTCAGCGGACATTTTTTCGGCGTCGCCCGGCAAACGAGCGTGAACGATGCGGGTCATGACGTGCTGGAGATGCTGACGGACTACCAGGGTTTGGAGAACGGAGGGGACGGGTGGCTGCGGACCATCACCATTGACGTGGCGGCGAGCCAGATCCGGGTGAACACCTATTCGCCGACGCTTCGTCGCGCCAACGAGGACCCCACGGAGACGTTCACAATACCGTGGTGTTTGCCGGACTTGCGGGCGGAAAAAAAATAGGCCGGAAGTGGAAGTGGAACCGCGCGGAGGTGGTCAAGCGTCGCGGGCGAGTTCCTGAAGGATCTCAGCACGCTCGGCGGCGGGGATGCCGAGGTTGGCGAGTAGTTCATCCGCGCCCTGGTAATCACCTGCCTTCAGAGAGGAACGCACGTCCGCGGAGTACTGCTCGCAGGGGGAGGGCGTCCGGCCGGGTTGGGGTGCATCCGTCATGCTGGTTCTACTGTATTTACGGCGGGAAGCTGGAGTGGAAGATGGGGCGTCGGGGGTGCGCCGCCGCGGGTGTTTAGCGCAGAGCGTCGAGGGTGCCGGTACTGTGACTAAAACGCTCGGCAGGGACACCCAGGTGTTGCAACATGGTTAGGTAAAGATTGCAAAGTGGGGTGTTCCGTTCCGCATCGTACATCTGATGACTGCCATGTCGTAAGGCTCCTCCGGCCAGGAGGATGGGTAGATTGGAGTTGTCGTGGGTGTTGGCGTCGCCCATGTTACTTCCATAGAGAATCATCGTGGTGTCGAGCAGGGTGCCTTCGCCAATCGGTGCGGCAGCGCAACCATCCAACACCCCCTTCAATAAGTCCATCTGACGCCGGTCGGCTTTGTCGAGCTGAGCGAGGTAATCCTGGCGCAGTCCATGGTGGCTAAGCGCGTGATATCCCAGGGTGGTCTTTTCGCCCATTGCGATCTCAAACGCCGGCGTCGCGAAGGCGTCAATCATCAAGGTCACGATCCGCGTTGAGTCGGTCTGGAACGCCAGGACAGCCATTTCGAGCATCTGCCGGGCTTTGGCAAACAGGCGTGCCGCTTCACCTATGTCATCTGGTTCCTCCCGCGCTGTTGCGGGTTTTACTCGCCGCCGCCATTCGCCAGCTTGATACAAGCGTATTTCAAGCTGTCGGATGGAGGAAAAATATTGGTCGAGGCGTTTTCGATCGGCGCCGGCGAGCCCACTTTGCAACTGGCGCGCACTGGCGCCGATGGTGTCCAGGATGCTGCCACGCCGCGCCAGATGATGAAGTTGTCTTCGAACCTGGCGTGGAGAGCCCTTCACGAAGAGTTTGCGAAAAAGCCGCGCGGGGCTATCTTCGACCGGCAGGAGCGTTCCGTCTTGAGTCCACGAGAGACTGCGATTGGCCTTGTCGATGTTGACGCCCAGGTTCAGGTTGCGATAACGCGTCGCGGGTCCCAGGTGGAGCGCGGCGTACTGGTCGAGGGAAATCGTATTGCGAAATCCGCTGCTGGTGGGGTGTTTCGCGCCGGTGAGAAAACAATTCTCTGTGGAATGGCCTCCGGCACACGATAGATGAGAGAGCCCACTGAACACCGTAAACTGGTTCCGGTAGGCGCTGAGCGAAGCAAGGTAGGGCGACAGTGAATAGTTGGTGCCGGACTCGCTCGGGAAAAACGAAGTTGGAAGCACGCCCAGATTATTGGAAATTAGGAGCATTCGTTTTGCCGTGTCGGGAGATTCGACGGAGTGTCCCGCACAGTTCTCAGTGGACTCCAGCATGGGCAATGCGATCGCCACTCCCGCCGCCTGCAGGAACCGGCGGCGGGGTGGGGTGTGGACTTTTCCGTGTGAAGGTATGGCATTCATTGGTTCACTCGAGATCCCAGAAATAGGGGGGATTGTATCAGTGCGTGCAACAGGTCGCGGGTCCGATAACGATCGGGCTGGCTGGCATCGAGCAACCCAGCGACTAGGGAACGTTCCGAAAAACGAGGATGGATGCCGGTAGCATACAGCGTCCAGCGCCGCAGGAGATTTGCGGCGAGTCTCCGTTCGTCCTTGGCCAGGTGGTTTTGCAGTTGACGAATGCTCGCGACGCGGGTTCCGTCAGGTAGTTCGGAATTCGGTTCCACAGGTTCGCTGACATAGTAACGATAAGCATGTCCAGCACGATCAATTCCAGTGACCTCCTCTCCTTTGGCGAGGGACCGATAACGGGTCCGCCAGGCGCCCATCACATCGAAATTTTCGAGCGCGATTCCCAGTGGGTCAAAATGCGCGTGGCACCCGGCGCAGCGCGCATCGGCCAAGTGAGAGGCGAGTTGTTCTCGCAGCGATGTCGACCCTCGTAAATCAGGTGAGACGGCCGGTACGGTTGGAGGAGGAGGTGGAGGTGGAGTGCCCAGTAAACGGTCGACGATCCAAACGCCGCGGTGGACGGGTGACGTGGTGCGCCCATCAGCCGTGACTTTGAGAACAGCGCCCTGGGTAAGCAGCCCGCCACGGACACTGTAATTGGGAAGCCGAACCACACGCAGATGGGAGCCTTTCACAGGCGCCAGCTCATAATGACGGGCCAGGCGGTCATTGACAACGGCGAAATTCGATTGGACCAATGTGCGGACTGGCAAATTGTCACGGAGGAGGGTGTGGAAATAGCCGCGGGTTTCCCGCCCTAGGGAGTCGATGAGGTAATCATCAAATCGGTATTCGGGATAGAGCCGCCGGTCGACGGTGTCGCGACGAAGATGCCTTAAGGCCAGCCAGTGGTCGGTAAATGTTTTCACAAACCGCGCACTTTCTCGCTGGGCTAGCAGGCGATCGGTCTCTGCGGCCAACACGTCGGCGCGCCGCAATTGTCCTGCGGCCGCGAGGGACAGCAACTGGGCGTCCGGTGGTCCACTGATGAGAAAATGGGAGAGACGTTGGGCAATAGCGTAATGCTGATCGAGCGGGTGATCCGGCGCAGGGCGTGGTGGCTGCAAATAGAGATAGTTGGGTGAGCAGAGGAATGCGGTGTAACCCGCAAGCAACGACTCGGCCAGAGGTGTTCCCGTCTGAAGTTGAGCGACGACGAGTCTCTCATAGAGTGAAATTTCGGTTTCCGGCAGCGGCCGACGCTGGGCGCGGGCCAGGAAACGTCGCAATAACCGGATCGCATCGCGCGCGGGCTCAGGCGTCACCAGTTCAACGGGTAAGCCGCTGCCCTCGGCCGGGCGGATACTGAGGTCTCCAAACAAAACGCGATGCGAGGAAGGCGGCCACTGGGACAGTGGTAAAGGGCCTGTCAGTTCCAGCCACTGAAAGGCAATGCCGGGATGGCCTTCTGCGGGCATCGGAGGGAAGTCGTAATAGAGTGGCGCATTGACGGGGTTGATGGGGCGGGGTACCGGCAAGCCGAGCAAACTGTATTCAAATGTCTCACCTTGCTTTAGCAGCAAAGTTGTCTCAATCGTGGACACGTCGGAAGTGATGTCGTGGGTGCCACCCGTGGCCCGGACGTCACCAGATACATCCGGGCCGGATGGCTGGCGGGCTCGGAATGTCAGCGGAATCGTGCCCCGTCCGGGGCGTAATCGAAAGTCGCGCACTTGCCGAACCGACCGTGCTGAAAAACGGAGACGGTAACGGCCTGAAGCGGGTGCGGTAAACGCATCTGGGTAACCGTAATAGGGCCATGATGCCGAACGAAAAATAGCGAGCTCGATCGCTGGATCGTGGTCGTTTGTTTTCCGCATTCTTGCCAGGTCGGCCGCGGTGAGCGGCAACATCTGGGAGTCTTTGGCGTAAAACATCGCCTCGCGACCACCAAAGGTCCCCGCCTCTTGAAACATCTCGGTGGCCGCCAGCCGTTTGGTTAGCAGGGGCGGAGCCGCTGTGCCGGAAGCAACTGCCTGCCGCAGAGCGACTTCGGCGGCGTCGAGATAGGCCGCCAGCTGAACGCGGGAAAGGTCGAGGGCGCCCGCGGCCCGATTGCTTTGATGTTGGATGCGGTCGGGTGGCAGCATGTCCCGAATGTCGAGTTCCGGTAAACGGAGCAACGCCCGCAGGTTGTTTTCAAATTCTTCGCGTGTCAGTCTGCGTAGGGACCCACGTCCCTCCTTCTGGATGGCGGCAGCGTCGGCGGCGCGCAGCCGCGGGCCTAGGAAATCGCGCAGTCGCGCGCGTTCGACCTCGGGCATCGGCAACCCGTCCGGTGGCATTTCACCGTTGCTAACGCGATCGTGGATCCGTTCCCATTGGCGGCGCGCCTCCGGAAGATCGAGCGCCTGTGAGAGCTTAGTCAAATCGAGCCCGCCAGCGGGTTCTTCCGTTTGATGGCATTGGCCGCAACGGCGGCGTAGCAACTGGACCAGCGGGGCGGGAAGATCAAGGCGGGTTGGTCCTGGTGGCTCCTGCGTGCGGACGTAGGGGGAGCCGCCCAAGGCTGTCGCCACCAGGAAGAGAACCAGCCGCATGGTGATGCGGCGCGCTGGTGCAGGCGAGCGCCGTTCCCGGGAATCACATGATTTCAGCCCGACCATGGAGTCAGGCCCGTCCGCGGTATAAACAAGTCCACTCACGCCAGCACCTCGTGCACAACCCTTCCGAAAACGTCGGTCAACCTGTAGTCACGCCCGCCGTAT
>PAQH01000106.1 GCA_002709225.1 Planctomycetaceae bacterium | reverse complement strand
TTCCTTCTTCTCTTCCTTCTTCTCTTCCTTCTTCTCTTCCTTCTTCTCTTCCTTCTTCTCTTCCGGCTTCTCTTCCGGCTTCTCTTCCTCTTCGTCGAGCGCCAGGATATCGAGGTACATTCTCATCAACCCGACATCAAATGCCTTCCCTTTGGCAGCTGCACAGAGGCCGTCCAGCTTGAGACTGCGGATCGCACTGGTCGCGCCAGCGTGACCGGATCCCGCGGCCTGACGTGCGGCAACTTGTTCCTGGTACTCGCGCCGTGCGGTTGCGAGTAGATCCTGCCGTATCGCCCCACGGCGGGCTGGCGCCGCCAGCCGCAAACGCGGGTCCCACTGCGGCCGCTCGAGCAGCCAGTTGAGCGTTTCCTGACTGAACCCTTCCATGGCCACGTCTGGCAGTAAATCGTCAAACTCGTAGCGAAAATTGCGCATCCAACCATCGGTCAAGATGATGTCCGCATCGAGGATCTCCCCGGTGTAGGGATTCACACGGCTGGGACCAATCGCAGTCGCAACGTCATTATTCAACCAGCGCACGAAGTTGTAGCGCACATCTTCGGGGTCGAGGTCCATGTAACGGCCCGTCGCCGCGTCCTGATAGTGAACTTCGATCGCTTCTCGGATGCCGATTTTCTCGAACGCTTTGTTCCAGGACAAAATGCCCTGTTTAAGCCAATACCGATAACGGGCCGGCGTGGTGTGTTCAATGTAAAACGTGATCGGTTTCTTGGGAGGACTCATCGAGAGCTTGGGATCTCGCTTCTCCAAGTGCCAGCGATTGATGAAGCGTGTCCGCACATCTTGGTCTCTGTATTTACCCAGATCGCTGTAACTGGTGGTAAAATAACCGACCCGTTCGTCTGCTTTACGAGGACGGTACCCTGGCGTTCCACGAATCGGACTGATCGAATAGTGCAACGTCGTCAACTGACCATTACTGGCTGGCACTTCAAACGCGAGTTCGACATTCTTGGGAAATGTCTTCGCCTTGGCGATCGAGAAGATACGCGATGCCAATGCGCCGCGCACCGAACTGCCGAAGAAACTACTCGCGCCCGACACGAACAGCTTATCCAAGTCAATGACCGGGCCCCCTTTGGGTCCGATGCAGGCAATCGGCACAGACAGCAACACGCGGTCAGTGAAGATCCGTTTGACGGACGATTTGGATTCGGCCTCACCTGTCGACCGCATTTCCAGCTGCGGCGCAATCAATGCCAAGGACTTATCGTAGCGCCGCCAGTAGACGAGCATCTCTCGGTATTGCAAACCCGCGAACAAATCTCCAGACGAGATGGTCAAGGCGATGTAATAGCGTTGTGATGCATACGAGCCAGGCAGTTCACCATACATCTGATTGTCCTTTTTGCGGACATAGATGTTCCACATGCTACGTTTGTCTTCACCCACCGGAGTCACCTGGCTGAAGCCGTTCATCACCAGCGAAGCCGGTGGAAAATCAGGCCGTCTGGTGATCGTCGGTTTGCTTACTGACGAGCTGGGTGGAGTCGACGGCTTGGTCGGCGGTGCTGACTGTGCTGACAGCCAAGCCGGAAGCCCGCAAAGCAGCAACAACGCAGCCAGGGTCTCGTTCTTTGCCATGTGTTTCATCGTCAACGTCTCTCAACAAATAGTAGCGGTGCGATTTGATTTCTGAATGGCGTGCGTTATCACGGCCGCGCAGACTCGCCAACCAGTAACGGAGTCAGTGGTAATTTAGCTCAAATATAACCTAAATCTTGACGGCCGCACCTAATCCGGCAGTCGGCGACCATCGACACAACCGCTGCAGGCCCGTCAGACCACATCACCGGCAGCTCACGGTAGCGCGCGGCACTCTGTCTGCTTTACCGGAAGCGGCAGCTTTGGGTGTACAAATCAAACGGCAGCAGCTGCTTGGGAACCGCGGTGGGCGACGCCTAAAATAACTCACAGGAAGGCCAATTTGCCACCAATTCGACGGTTTTCAACCACCGCTGCAAAGGTTTGGGCGTCCCTGAACCCCACCAACAGATGAACCCCACCAACAGATAAGACGCGGCAGATGTGTTGTCCGCAGCGTGACCGAGGTCTAGAACCACAGCTGTTTGTCCGCGATATTGACCAAATCGGCGCCGGTCAGAAAACGCTGTAGATTTTCCAGAAAAACTGCCAAGTGACGAGGGGCGATATGCACCGACGCTGCCGCTACGTGAGGGGTCATCAGTACGTTTTCCATGCCCCACAAGGGGTGGTCTGGTGGCAATGGCTCCTCCTCAAACACATCCAACGCGGCACCCGCCAGATCCCCTGCCTGCAGTCCCTCAACCAAGTCATTCAAATCAACGATCACACCCCGTCCGATATTGATCAAGTAGGCGGTCGATTTCATTTGTCTGAGCTGATCTCGACGAAACATCTTAACCGTCTCAGGCGTGTGAGGTGCCGCGATGGCAACAAAATCACTGGCTGCCAGCAAGTCGTCCAGACCATCGAGCGAGGTGAGTGAGTCGACCTCTGACGGGCTGTCGGTACGTACCGGATCCACTGCCAACACGCGCATGCCAAACGCATGGCCACGACGTGCGATCTCGGTACCAATACTTCCCAAACCCACCACGCCTAACGTGCAATCGGAAAGGTGTGAATGCGAACGGTCAATGCTGCTGATGACACCAGGTCCCGCGGCAAACGTCGCCCGCTCTTCCTCGCCGCCGATCGGTTCCCAGTGGGTCCGCATTTGCTGCCGAATGTAGAGATGGAGATTACGAGCGAAACAGAGGATGTAACTGAATACATGATCGGCGATCACGTCGTAATAGAGACCCCGCATATTGGTCAACGTGCAGGGGTGGGCCACCAACTCTGGAAACACATAGTGTTCCAGACTGGCGGTGGGTGACTGCACCCAACGCAACTGTTCCGCGGCGGCCAGCATCTCGGGAGTGAGCTTGCCTAAGAAGGCATCTGCGTCAGCCATTTCGGAAACTGCTGCCTCCGGAGTCTCCATATTCGCCACGGTCGCGTCCGGGGCAACTGCCAGGATCTGAGCCAACCGTTCCGCTTCCACCGCGGGGTAAATGACCAGTTTCATGCTGCGTTACTTTCCGCTCTCGAAAATTCCAGAACCCGCCCAACTACCGCAACAGGGCCATACGTGAAATGTTGGCGAGTGAGCGACGGACCCCGTCTATGGCGACCAAGTGGGGAATGCCACCTGCCCTGCTACTGCCACACGCGTCTGAAAAAGCGTTTTGCCGGCTGTGACATACAGCGTCTTACCATCAGCCCCCCCAAAGGCCAAGTTCGTGATCACGTCCTCGGGGATAGGAATGCGTCCCTGCCATTGTCCATCCGGTGACACAATGTAGACACCGGTCGGGACCTCGTCTGTCTCATGAGGACCGCGGGACACCATCACCCCTGCGGCAATGTACAAGTTCCCTTCGACGTCCAAACGCATACCGTCGCCACCGCGGCCTGGCGCAAAGTCCACAACCACCCGTTGGTTCGTGGGTGTACCCTCGTCATCCAGGTCAAATCCCCAGATCTTGCGATTCCCTCCGGCGACAGGGCAGCTGTCAACCAGGTACAGCGTTTGGGAATCCTGAGTCACGGCGATTCCGTTGGGACGATCGATCTGAGGCTGCTGCAGAATACGTGTGACACTGCCATCCGGATCGATGCGGTAAACACCGTCGACAATGTTACCATCCGCATCTTTCATCTCGAGTTGACTGCGGTCGTCATACATCGGATCGGTGAAATAAATCCGACCGTTACCATCCACACAAATATCATTGGGCGAATTGTACTGCATACCTTCGTAGCGGTCGGTGAGCACTTCGATGTCACCTGTCTCCAGATCAGTCCGAGTCACCCTCCGACCACCACCAGGACCAAACTCACCACCTTCACAATGGTACAGACGTCCCTGCTGATCAAACGTCTGACCGTTGGTACGTCCGCTCGGTTCACGAAACACGTCGCACACCCCATCGGGAGTCAACCGCATGATGCGATTGTTGGCGATGTCAGAAAAGTAAACCGTACCATCCGCCCCCACCGCGGGCCCTTCGGTAAAGACCAACGACGTCGCGCTCGAAACCCCAGCTGGGTCGACTCCACTCGGCAATGGTAAATCGTGGTAGTTCGTATCCATCTTGGTTGGTTTACCTCTTTCCCGTGTACACTCGCCCGGCACTTCGTGACCGCTGGACCTGCAGCCGTATCACGGCACAGCCGAGGATGATCTGGTGCTTGACTACCCGGTAATCTTCACTAACAAACCGGTCTGCTGCAGCACGCTGAGCGTGCCCAGCATAAAGAAATATCCGCCCGCCACGATCAGTGCCACACGAATAAACAGGCGCGGCCGCAATGGCTTGGGTAACAACGTCGTGTTGATCGCCACGGTGTGCCAACAACTGATCCCCAGCGCGATATTAAAGAACATCGTGGCATAAGAAATCAGGTCGGCAGGGGGCAAGCTAAGCATGATCAGCCCGAAGATCGAATAGGCAATCAGTACCCGCAGGTACACCACCTTGATGTGCTTGGGATCCATCTCGCGCAACTTGGCACTCGCGGTCCAGAAGGCGTCCACCCAGCGACGGATGATCCCGTCCGCCGAAGAAGACATGGTCGGCGCCAGCACGAGGAATCCACAGAAGATGGTCATGAACCAGCAGAATTTCCCCAGTCCTTCTCCCGATTCAGCCACGGCATTCTCGACGCCCTGCGCGGTCATCACTGACATTGTCCATTTGTCACCTTGGTCGGCCTCGGCAAAGCTGAGAAACTGAATCGACAGCATCGCAGGCAACGCGATGCCAACAAAACACGAAGGCAGCCAGACCGCTAATTGATCACGCGCCACGTGCTTGTACCAGGCCTTCCAGCGAGGCAGTGATTCTTCAGTCACTTCGAACACCGTTCCCGAGTGCGACAACTCAATGTCATGCCCTCCAATCGCACTGGGAATGGCACCCACGTGATGTCCCATACCCCATCCCTGGTCACGCGTGTAGTTACTTGTCGGCGTATTGGAGAGGCCACCCGATCCGGCGATCGCAGCCAAACCTGCGATAAACCCGATCATTGTAAAATCGATGTCCGAGATATTGGCTCCGCCAAACATCATCGACCATAAGCTATCGACGTTGCGCCCATCGCGATACTCATCACCATCAACATCGACGAACTCGTCGAGTTTGCCATCCTCATCTCGGTCGAGGGGCACATCCAGGTCAGACTGACCATCACCCGTCGTATCGAACGGTAACACGGTGTCCGGAAGCGAGTCGCCATCAAGATCGGGCCAGCGAAGGACTTTCCCGTCTCGCTTCACATTGACCATTGGGTCTGGTTCGCCATCGTTATTTACGTCGCTTGCATCTTTCTTGCCGTCGTTGTCGGTGTCAAAAACCAAGCCTAGTGACGGTTCAACGAAGTCCAATCGCTTGTCATCATCCCAATCCTCCCCCTCATCGAGCTTGCCATTGCCATTGGCGTCTTCGCCACGCAACACGGGCACATTTCCGAAACTGACAAAGCCGGTAGCGATCTCCGTCCAGGTCTGAGCCTTGGAATACCCAAACGCCAGAAACAACAGGAATCCAAAAACCACGACCAGTTTGAACGTCATCACTGCCTTCAGTGAGCGGTAGATCTTGCCACCAAACAGCAGGGGTATCAGGGCTCCAATAAAGACCAGATATGCCAACCCCTTCATTAAATACCAATCAGAATCCACATTGGCAGGATCTGGAACGACACCTCCCTTGATCAGTGTGCCCATCGGTACCGCGGCGTTCGCAGCCAGGTATGGAAACACACTCCCGAAATCAAACAGCAGGTAGGCAACCACCCAGAACTTGGGCCCTGGCATCAAGCGGAACTTGCCCGTGAAGATCGGCTCACCCGTGTACAACGTGTAACGGCTGATCTCAATGTTGTAGAGCACCTGCCCGAGAATACTCAGCGTGGCCAGCCACAACAGGCCAGCACCATAGACACCGGTGACTTTGGGCCCCAACAGCCACTCGCCGCCGCCGATCGCCGAGCCGCCCATGATCAGCCCCGGGCCAAGTAACGCGAACCAGTTTCGTGACGTGAACTTCGGGGCGTCGATTAACTCACCAGTGTCCCAGCGTGGCATGTCCTGCGAACCGATGTGCGGGGCCTCAAAGCCAGCACCGTTGCCTGTTGATTCTGGAGACATCGGAATTTCCTATCGATCTTCTGGAGAAGCTCTGACGCGCCGCGTAGCACGACGAAATAGCGTTGACGCGCTGCATATCTTGACCTACCTGACAGCTGATTACAATCCAGCGACAGGAAAGCCGTGCTACAATCTTGTCCCGTTTACTCAACTCCCCCGTCTGCCAACGTTGCCCCACGCTGGTCCGCAACTACGGTAAACTCGCTGCGAGTTCCCTCCCCCTTTCCGGCGCTAGCCGGTACTGAAACCTGCCTGGCAGCAAGTCGATCTCCGATGCTCCGAGAATTCACCCTGCAGCTCCTCCTGTCAGGCCACTTGATGTGCATGAATATCGCGGCAGCAGGCCCCTGGCTGTGCATTCTTTGCGAGTGGCAGGAAGCTCGCGGCAACCAGTCTGCGGGACAGGCTGGGCGACACCTGGCATTGCTGGCATGCATCCTACTGGTGGTTGGAACCTTGCCAGGTCTCGTACTTGCCTGGATGCTCTGGGACCATGGACTGTCCGGGGCACTGGCGCGCGTCCCCTCGCGATTCACATTCGCGCTCTGGGAATTGCTGTTTTCCGCACTGCTGATGGGTGGACACGTCGCCTGGTGGCGACGGAACCCTCTCCCGACGCGCCGCCAGCGACGGCTGCGATGCCTGTTACCCTTTCTGGCGGGTGGCAATTCGCTCTACCACTTCCCCTTACTGCTGGTCGTCCTCGCTCAGGCCAGTCGTGGCCAGCTCCAGCAGACGGGAATTCTCGATCCCCATTTTCGTGAGCTCCTGCTCCAAGGCGCCGTCGCCTCCCGCATCGGACATTTTGTGCTGGCCGCGATCGCGGCCAGTGGCTTGGCTTATGCCTGGTGCGGGCTGCGTTGTCAGCCAGACCCCGGTGCGCGTCAACTGGTCACCACCGGCGGTCGCCTGGCGCTAGCCGCTACGTTGCTCCAGGTGCCGGTCGGCACCTGGGTTCTGTTCGAGTTGCCGCACAGTGCCTGGGACCGGCTAACGGGTAGTGATCTCGCGGGCAGCCTGTTCCTCTGGATCTCGCTACTTGCCTCGGTCTGGTTGCTCCATACACTGACAGCGTTAGCACTAGGCGACACATCGCGTAAAACCCTCTATACGGCAATCTGGGCAATGCTCATCGTGATCTTCCTCATGACTGGTGCGTTACGACGGATGAGCCCGCCACGAGTGCCGATCGTTACCCGCCAGCCCTGTCGCGAAAGACCATTCACAGAAGCACCTGTGACGCATACAGCGTTGTACCCTGCCAGTCAATTGCAGCGCACGGTGTTGTCTTCTCCAATTCTGTCAGGAGTGAAAGCGTGACCAACCAGACGATTCAAATCGGCGACGCGGACTCGGGAGCAACCGCGCGAATTCTGCCAGGGCTGGGATTCAACTGCTGTTCATTCGAAGTCCCACATGCCGGTCGCATGTTGGAACTGTTGTGGTCGGTGGACGGTTTCGCTGAGGGAAACCACAGCCCCTCGGGAAGCGGGATCCCAATCCTGTTCCCCTTTCCGGGACGGATTCCCGGAGCTGTGCTGCGCTGGCGAGACCAGGATTATCAACTCGTTGCCAGCGATGGCCTGGGCAATGCCATTCACGGATTCGTTTTGGATCGCCCTTGGAGAATAATCGATCAATCCAACCGCCATGTGGTCGGCCAATTCCAGGCGTCTATTGACAAACCCGAACTATTGAATTGCTGGCCCGCCGATTTTCGTATCACCACTACCTACACGGTCGATGGGTACGCGCTGCAAGGTCGGTATTTGCTCGAAAATCCAGACGATCGACCACTCCCCTGCGGCCTCGGTGCCCACCCGTACTTTCGCCTGCCGCTGGGTGGCCCGCAGCGCAACGACTGTCAAATCCGTGTACCTGTGAGCGCCCAATGGCAACTGAAAAACCTGCTGGCCAGCGGTGAAGTGGTCCCGCTAGACGACGCGACCGACCTGACAAACGGTGTCGACTTTGGTCAGCTCCAACTAGACAACGTGTTTACTGGATTGACGTTTCAGGAAAAACAGTGCCGCGCGACCATTCGTGATCCGCACAGCGAACGTACACTCTGCCTGACTTTCAATGACATGTTTCAGCAATGCGTCCTCTATAATCCACCGCATCGCGAAGCGATCTGCATTGAACCCTACAGTTGTGTTCCGGGCGCTTTTGAACTCAGCCAGACCGCGGCGCCCACCGGGCTGATGGTACTCGAACCGGGTCGATCCGCTGAGGGTACTGTTGATATCGCGTTCGAGTGACTCCCTAGAACGGGCTGTCAGCGGCAGCCCACAGCCCACGCTGGTCCCACGCCTGTGAATTTGATTGCCACTGCCAGAAAACAGTCCGCTCGCCGCCGCTTGGGCCAATCCAATCAAAGGCCCGTGGCGAGCTGTATCGGAATGCTGGCTGCCGTACTGCTCGGCTGCGTACCACTAGCGGTCGTCCAGGCGAAACGCCCAGGCCGATTTGTCGCCATGCGCACTGACGGAAAACGCCTTTCTGGAAACACTCTGGCGAACTGGAAACAAGGCCTGCCCACGCTGGACGGGCGCGATGTGTTCAACCATGAACCTCCGCTTTCCTGGCTGCTGGACCGTCGGGCTTTTCGACAGCCGTCCGCCAGTAGCTTTGTCGAGTCCGTCACCGGTGACCGTCTTCCCGGTACCGTGGTGGGTTACCAAGCCAGTACCGAGTACCAGGAAACACAACCGGTGCCTCATTTTCTGGTACGTGCTCCGGTGAGTGTGGCACTGCCGGGCAGCGCACCACGACCTGTACGCTTTACCGCCAGCTGGGTACGGCGGATCGCCTGGGACAGTCAACAACAGGAAGAATATCAACCGGGCACGGTGTTTTTTCGCGACGGGCGGCGCCTGCGTTTCCGGGCAGTCCGCTGGAGTGAGCAGACCCTACGCCTGCTAACGCCCACCGGCACAATGCGTGTCGCCTGGGAAGAGTTGCGAGAACTCCACTTTCCCCAACGCGATGTGTGGAACAGTTATCTCGATGAACTTGCCACACTGGCAGCCAGTAGCCAATCTCAGCTGCTCCAATTGGAAACGACGCAGGGGTTACTGATGACGGCCAGCCGGCAATCTCTCCTAACCCGCCCCGCAACAAATCCACCCTCCGCGAACTGGCTGGTCGGTCTGCAACCGGCCTGGAGTCTCGGCCCGGTCTGGGTTGCCAGCGAAACCGTATTGGCTTGGCGGCAGTTTCAGGCCGCCCAAGTGCCGCTGCACCGCATTCATCCATCGCACACAATCTCGCGTCTCTCTCTGGGGGGAGCGGGACCACGCTGGCAAACGAACCGTAACGTACAGGGGGGCGTTTTGCAGAGCGGTGGTTTGAATTACGGCTGGGGATTCGGCGTCCACGCATTTAGCGAGCTCGGTTTTCCACTGCCTCCCATGTTCTGTGTCTTTCAAACCACCGTCGGCCTAGATCAAATCAGTGGTCCCGGCGGCTGTGTCCAAGCCCGCATTCGCTTGGGTGATGCTCCCTCAGCCAGTTATGAAACACCCCCGTTAATCGGTTCTGCTGACGTGCGTCAGTCGGGAGGAATTCGCTGCGACCCCACCCGTCAGCACCTCTTTCTACAAGTCGATCCCCTCATTGCCAGCCGGCCCGCCGGAGCAGATCCGCTCGAAATCCGCGACACCACGAATTGGCTCGAACCCACGCTACAACTGCCCAATACTCCATTAACACTACAATTACGGCAGCGTTACCCACGCCAAATCAAAGCCTGGCAAGGCTGGAACCTCGCCCAAGAAACCGCCCACGACATGCGTTATGAGCGAGTGTGGACGGACGCTGTTTCACCAGTGGGGCGTTTCCTGACAGGCGTCGCCGCCGCAAAGCAGCCATTCACGCTGACGGCGGAGAAAGAACAAACCGGCTTCGACCGCTGGTTGGTAGTGGGGGCGAGTCGGTCTGCGATCACCGACACTCCACCCGAACTAGAAATCCATGTGGACGGCCAGCACGTCACCACGGCACCGGTGCCCTTGCGTACAAAGCGACAACAGATCTTGTCACCCATCGCAGTTCGCCTCCAACCACCTCCTGGCAAATCGGCCAACAGACGTTTCGAGATCCGACAGCTGCCGTCGACCGACCGCGTGCCGGTTGTCTGGCATTCGATCAGACTGGCCGATCAGCTACCAACCCGCTACGAATGGCTCGACGAGCCGGCGGCGAGTTTACTGGCCGACCGCCAGTTACCCTGGACGTCCCAAGACCACTACAGCGGAAAACACGCAGTTCAAGTCACTTCCGCAGATCCCGTCGAACTGACGCTCGCGCAACCCCTGCCGATTCGCCAATTCCCTCGGTGGGGTGAGTACCGCTTTCTGCGTTTTGCCCTGAAAACTTCAGCCGCTGGCCGGGTCTTGCTAGAAATGCGCACGACCACCGAGGAGGCACCCCTGGTGGGCTACCTGGCAGGCCCCAGCAAATCAATCCCGGCGCCGTTTCGCCAGGTTTGGAAGGAACCGCTACCGGACCGCTGGCTGGTCATCACACGGGATCTGTTTCGAGATTTTGGCGCGTGTCACCTCTCCCACTTGACGCTACGTGTTGCGGAAGGCGGATCCGTCGCGATCGATCACATTTACCTCGCCAGCCGCACGAAAGATCTTCAGACCATCGCACCACGAGAATAGGTAGTGTTTCAGCGACTCATTTCCTGAGAACCAAACCAGCAAACCGGGAAATCACTGCCCGTTATCACACTCCCGTCCCACTCCCTCGCCAACCGGGCTCCGTGACCGATGCCGCTTCGAGAATTCATTGTCCTTTCCCTGTGGGCGCTGTGGATTGGCGGACTGACGTTCTACGCGTTGATCGTCGTCCCTATCGGAGGTGAGCTGCTGGGTGAAACACAACAAGGCTTCATTACCCAGCAGGTGACACAATGGCTCAACGGCATCGGCATCGCGGCGTTACTAACACTGGCCTGGTCGGCCGCAGCGCGTCCGGGTAGCGGCCAATGGCTTAACCTGACCCTGCTAGCCGCCTTGCAAGCAGGGCTCCTGCTGGTCCATCGGCAACTCGGCCCGCTCCTCGATGCTCAGGCGATAGAAGTCCTTGATCCGGATCGTTTTTACGAGGTACACCGGGTATACCTGATTTTGACAACGTTCCAATGGCTGCTGGGTTGGCGGCATCTGTGGCTGGTGATCAAAGCCCGAGCAGGTTAGATTTCCTACATCCAAACTCACCAGTCACCGTTCCCTGTTGGGTCAACTTCAATCTGGCAATACCGTCATGCAAAACCCACGCGAAATTGGCTCCACCGGTATTCATGTCTCTGCTGTGGCACTCGGGTGCTGGCCAATTGCCGGCATGACCAGCCTCGATGTCAATCATACCGACAGTTTGGCGACGCTGCGGACAGCGTTCGATCTGGGTATCAATTTTTTCGACACAGCCTACTGCTACGGCGCCAACGGAGAGAGCGAACAATTGATTGCCGAAGGGTTGGGACGGCAACGTGAACAAATCGTGATTGCCACCAAAGGCGGACTACACTGGGAACCGGACGGCAGCCGCGTGTTCGACGCCCGGCCCGCCACGCTACGCCGCCAGTGTGAAGAGAGCCTGCAGCGTCTCGAAACCGACTACGTCGATTTGCTCTATCTGCACGCGCCGGATGGCACCACGCCCCTAGCGGATTCCGCCGGTGCGTTGAGCGAGCTACTGGCGGAGGGCAAGACGCGCGCAGTGGGGGTTTCCAATCTCGATCTGCAACAATCGCAGGCATTCCACGCCACCTGCCCGGTCTCCGCCTTGCAACCCCCCTATAACTTGCTGCAACGGCAAATCGAAACGGACCTGCTACCGTGGTGCCGGAGCGAAGGTATTTCCGTGATTCCCTACTGGCCCTTACTCAAAGGCCTGCTGGCGGGCAAACTGTCGCGTGACCATCAGTTTGCAACTGGGGACGGCCGTGCCAAGTACACGATGTTCCAGGGAGAGGAATGGGAAAAGAACCAGGACTTCGTCGACCGCCTGCGGCAAATCGGTGAGGAGGTGGGGAAAACGGTGGCCCAAATCGCCGTGAATTGGGTGCTCAACCAGCCCGGGATCACATCCGCTTTGTGCGGTGCCAAACGTGCCTCCCAGATCACCGAGACCGCCGGCGCCGGCGATTGGACTTTGCCGGCCAGCGCTGCCCAGCAGCTGGAGGAAGCGCTTCGCCTGCGGGGTGCCCCGGTTGCGCCCGGCGCAGTGTGACTTGAACCCAGTGACTTGAACCCAGTGACTTGAACCCAGTGACTTGAACCCAGTGTGACCAGAGACGCCGCCAACGAAGCCTGGGCAACTAGAACACCAGGTCGTAACCAACGATAAAGATGCCGGCGTCAACCAGCAGGTGCCCCAGCCAGGGACCATACAGGGACCCCGTCCGCTGGTAAGACCAAGCCCAGAAGAGCCCCCCGACGGCCACCGAGAGCGAAAAGAACCAGGCCCAGAAGGAAAACAGGCCGAAAAACGTGACCATCAGTACCACGTGGTGCGCCATGAACCCCAAACTGGAAATCACAATCGCCCAGGGTACCGAGATCCGCTCGCGCAATTGGCCAAACACGAACCATCGCCAGTAGTATTCTTCCAAGAGCGAGTGCCCCAGCGCATAAAAAACACCCAGGGCCACAAACAGAGCAGGGCTGTCCACACCCATCTCTTCGACCTTCTGCATAATCTGTTCCAGAGGCCCCTCAAACACGCCCCAGGGCGCCAGCAGCAGGTGGTACAACAGCAGCATCGCCACCACCACCGTACCACCGAACACCAAGTTCTCCAGCAACCCACGTCGATCCGGTCGCGACCAGTGCGGTTTTTGTTTCAGCACCCACCATACCCAGACCGCGGGCAACAGAAACTGCAGCAGCTTGCCACCTTGAAACACCCCACGCTGCAGGATGGGCCCCGCATCGTCCAGCCAACGGAAGTAGGCCAGTGTGAGAATCGTGGGGTAGACGATGGCGACAAAGACTACCCACCGTGTCGCGTTTTGTTTGTCCGGCATGTCTGCCCCCAGTGACACTCAGTCGCTCACTAAACCGGTACACGTGGACTGGCGACCGCAGCGTGTGCGGCCAGACTCGGCACAGAAATGCTTAGCGGGATTTCCAGTCCACTCCCGCCAAGCTGGCGAGCGCCAGCTCGAGCGCATGAGTCCCGTCGCGACCATGGCCCTGGGACTGCAAAGCCAGGTAAAGCTGATGCGAGAGCGCCAGGCCCGGCAGGCACAACCCCATCCGTTTGGCTTCGTCCAGCGCGATGCCCATATCCTTAATAAAGTGCTCAACAAAGAACCCGGGATCAAAATTATTCTCGATGATCCGCGGCCCCAGATTGGACAGAGACCAGCTACCGGCGGCACCGGTGGCAACGGACTGCATCACCGTCGGCAAATCAAGCCCCGCTTGATAGCCGTACAACAGCGCCTCACAGACACCGATCATGTTGGATGCGATCAGCGTCTGGTTGACCATTTTGGTGTGCTGGCCCGCGCCTGGACCACCTTGGTGCACAATCGTCTTTCCCATCGCATCCCAGCAGGGCTGTAAAGCATCGACGACTTCCTGTTCACCGCCGATCATGATCGACAAACGGGCTTCGCGAGCTCCCACGTCTCCACCCGACACCGGCGCATCGACGCTGCCTACGCCGATCGCTTTGGCCGCTTCATAAATCTCGATCGCCAGGGAAGGTTCACTGGTTGTCATGTCGACCAGCAAATTACCGCTCTGGCACCCGCCCAACGCCCCCTCTTCGCCCAGCAGTACGCTGCGCACGTCGGACGGAAACCCCACGATCGAGAAAACCACATCGCTGTTGTCAGCAACGCCGCGTGGTGAATCGGCCCAGGACGCGCCCTTTTCGAGTAACGCGGCCGCTTTCTCCTTACTGCGATTGTAGACGGTAGCCGAGAATCCCTTGTCGATCAGGTGGCCGCACATGCTGGCCCCCATAACCCCTGTGCCAATCCAGCCGATACGAGTTTCTCCGGGTTGTATTTTGATCTCTGCCATGTGGTCGGCCCTTCACTATAAAGACAATTGGCTCGGCAATTCAGAAGCGAACGGACGAGCAAGAAAACAGATTAATAAGCATGGATGAGTGCTTTTGCGAGACGATTTATAGCAGAGTGCCAAGCTCGATGCTATTCACCAACGCCATTCGGGCCGTCGGATGATTTCCGAGAACACCACCGCTCCGCGAATCGCGTCTCGATTGTTGATCGACCGCTTCAGTTTTCGCCGCACACCGGGCACTTTTGCGGCAGTCGTTGTATCCGGGGAATTAGTCCCTCTGTCGAGCGCGCCAACTTGATGATCAAACACCTCGTGCAAGTGCTGGTCGACATTCTCGTCCGCGCGACTGACCTCCTCGCCCAGATGCTCCGCATGCTCGCCCAGATGCTCCGCATGCTCCGCCAAAGAACTGGTGTCGATGTGGTGGCCTAGCTCGGTGTCTTCTAATGACTCGAAAACATCAACAATTTCGGCAGCCACAACTTCCGGTTCAGATTGCACCGGAACTGCAACCACCGGCGGTGGTTTACTGACGCGACGTTCCGCTGCCTGTCGCAAGAACTCCTCAATCGGCGTAGCCATACTGAACACTCCAACATCACACGTAATCAGTTCTTCAGCGACATGCTGCTAGCACAACTACCGGTAGCGACGTCCGACTCAAGAACTCGATCCGGAGGGCGCTTCGGGAACGGAAATCGCCTCCCGCATCGCAGTATCCGCCTGAATATTCTGCAGACGGTAGTACTCCATCACCCCCATGCGACCTTGCCGGAACGCCTCGGCCATCGCTTTAGGAACTTCCGCCTGCGCCTCCGCCACTTTGGCTCGGCTCTCTTCAATGGATGCCATCTTTTCCTGTTCGATGGCCACGGCATTGGCCCGCTTCCCTTCCGCCTGCGCCCGGGCCACGCGTGTGTCAGCTTCCGCCTGATCGGCTCGCAACCGGGCACCGATATTCTGACCAACGTCAATATCAGCAATATCAATCGACACAATCTGGAACGCCGTTTCCGAGTCGAGTCGTTTGGACAGCACGGCCTTGGAAATCACGTCCGGATTTTCCAGCACTTGCGCATGCGTCTCTGCCGAGCCAATAGCGCTGACAATACCTTCGCCCACACGGGCGATAATGGTCTCTTCGGTGGCACCACCAATGAGTTGCGCCAGGTTGGCACGTACCGTAACGCGAGTTCTGACTTTAAGCTGAATCCCGTTCTTGGCCACCGCATCGAGCGCTGTCTTACCTGAATCGCGCGCGGGGCAGTCAATCACTTTCGGGTAGACACTGGTCTGAACCGCTTCCAGAATGTTGCGTCCGGCAAGGTCAATAGCCGTCGCCAGATTCCAATCCAAGGAAATGTTTTTCGCCTTGCGAGCGGCCACCATGGCATGAATCACCAAGGGTACGTTTCCACCTGCCAGGTAATGTGCCTCCAGAGCCTCGCAAGTGATACCGGTCTCCTCCCCCAGTCCCGCTTGCACCGCCGTGATCTTTGACTGCACGATCGTATTGGCACTCACCTTACGAAACGTCATCCGAACCAGATCAAGCAAACGAATATTGGCAGCCGCGATTCTCGCCCTGATCCACAAACGAAAATAGAACGAAAACACCCCCAATACTGACAGGCACAGGAATAGCACAAAGACTGCTATCGCGGCGACCCAGGAGCCGCCCCCTGACTGAAGAAGAAGTTGCATCGCTTTCTACCTTTTGTGCTCAAGAGTCCCGTCGCACCCGCGGTGCTCAGCTTCAACCGCAGGGTCACTCGTAACCGGGCGAGTTCGGCTGCTCCGGTCGGTTTCGGAGAGCCCCCACATTGTGCCACAAAGGAAATCGCAATGCCATGTGGTCCGGAAAAATCCCGCGGTTCGACAGACCTGTTGGCACTACCCCGGCATGCCCCAACTCACCTCTGTCAGCCGCTACAAAACACGCACGTGGATTCGGATCCGATCGTCTTGGAGATTCCTGGCTTGAGTTGTCAAAACAGGCACCAGGGCCGCGTCTCAAACGGGTGGATCGACGAACGGATCGGAAACAATTTCGTCTACGGGGCGGGCCAGCGGGTCCTCTTCAATCTCCTGTTTTTCAGGAGGAGGCGTTGACGGGTGATCGGAGACAATGAGCCGATTCATGCGCACTGCGGTCACGCGAATGGACTCGCCCGCGTCGATCGGCTTGCCCTCACTCAACGCAGCGTAACGCTGCCCCTCAATTAACACCTCACCATTGGGCAACAGATCGGTGTGGGCCGTGCCGAACTGCCCTAGCAACTGCGGCAGCTCGCTGGCGGGTAACGTCTCTGCGGCGGGGGGCAAATCACCGCCGAGCAACTTCTTGCCGATTGGCGTTTTCGGCCAGAGGCGAAACGCGTAACCCACCGTCAAAGGAGTCAACACGAACACGAGCACCAGTACCACCAATCCTGACCGAAACGACACGGAAAACCCCAGCACCAAACTAGCGACAATGGCCGCCGCGGCCAGCACACCCAGAACACCGCCGGATGGAATAAATACCTCCAATACGACGATCGCCATGCCGACCAACAACAGCAAGATTGGCCACAACATCCCTTCCATTTCACACTTGCTCACTTTCCTGTCACGGAAATATTGAACCTCGAAATTCCCGCTCCGACAGATTTCTCCCAACACCGGGTCTGCCGTGGCCCGAGCCCCGACCAAGATCGATATTGCGCTTTGACTGGAATCCGATTCATCCTTCAGGCGAGGACTCTTTCCCCGGGCCTACGTCCTCGTTTACTTCAACCAAAACGCGGTTTCCCTGGACGTCGACCACCGTGACCGATTGGCTGGTGGCGATAGCACCAGAACCGCTGGTAACCTGCACCAGTTGCTCACCAAACCTCGCTTTACCTGAAGGCGTTAGTGGCGTTGTTGTGTAACCCTGCTGCCCCATCAAACACTCCCAATTGACAAGGGCCTCGCGCATGCTCTGCAACTCCACCTCTTGATAGGATTGCGGTTCCAAAGCTAGGTGTTTCAGCCAAGGCAACTCATGCAGATTACGAAACAACAGGCACACGGCGACCAAGGCACCGCCTAGACCAAATACGACCATCCACAGCGAGCCGGTGAGCTGCTCAACCTGATAAGGGTTGCGCGGAAGCACAAAGGTCTGGCTCGCCAGAAGCAATGATCCAATAACCATCACCCCCCCACCAATACCGAAAACCCCGAATCCCGGAATGACGAGCAGCTCTAGCGCCACGCACAACAAACCTGCACCAAACAATAGGACTTCCAGCCAACCCGCGTTACCATTGAGAAACTGCGCCCAAAAAAACAACAAGAAACAACATCCAGACAGGAAACCAGCGACTCCCAGGCCTGGCGCCGAGGCCTCGGAAAGGATCGCAAAAAATGCGACGAAAAGCATCGTCCGGGCGAACCAGGGAGAACCGCTGAGCCGCTCTAACTGCTCTGAAATCCACGGCGGGTCCACCTGCTGCAGCGGCTCGTCGAGCTCGTAACGCTGGTAAACTTCCGTAAGATCAGCCACCACGTGCCGGGCCAGGCCCAAGTCGACTGCCTGCCCATCACCAATGCCTTTGCGCAACACCACATCGTCGCCCTGTTCCCAACCGGCATCCTCACCAACTTCACCCAATTCATCTGCGCAGAAGTACCGTCGCTCGCCTGTCTCGGGCCTGCTGTAGCGACTCACTTCCAGTCGATGATCAACTAACCCCGCGAACAGTGACCAATCACGAGCTTTTAGTTGGGCTAGTTGTTTGATCACCGGGCGTAATTCGTCGAGGGAGGCCATCGAAACGTGCGGGTCTCCCGGTCCCCCCAGCCAGGCTTTTTCCTGGAGCACCAGATCGTCACAAGCTAGTGCGACCAACGCTGCCAAACTGCGAGCCTGGTTTTCCACATAAGCCACGGTGCGCACGCGGCCGGAATTCAAAGCCGCGATTTCCTGCGCCAGCCGCAGAGTCGCGGCCTCGTCTCCGCCAGCGCTACGAATACGAAAACAGACGAGATTATTGTCTTCTTCCTTGAGATGATCGCGCATGCCACCTAACAGCCGATTGACTAGTTCGTTCTCGATGCGTCCCTCGACATCCAACTGGATGCCTCGCCAACGCCCGCCCAACGAAGGGTCTTGGCTCAGTGCCCCGGGGGAAAGGTGAAGCGCCGCAGCCAGCTCTTTCTGGTCACGAACGAGATGGCTTACAAAACCAAAACGCAAACGTAACTCACGTCCCGGGAACCTGCCCAATTCCCCTGCCTCAATGATCTTTTGTTCCGAAGCCGCCCGCGGTCGCAGCGTCTCCAGTTCGTCGCCGAGTGCGTATTGGACCCCTCCCTCAATCATTTCCAGACGATAGACGCTAAGAGTCGAATCGAGCATGCCTAAAGCAACGGGAGCGGGAATCGTCCCTCGCCGAGCGGCGATCTCGAGATAAGCGGTGCGGTGCGTCTGCATCACGACGTGGCCTGTTTTGCCGGCGTCACCCAGCTCAGCTTCGGGCGTCATGATAATCTGCTCGCACGCCATCGCGGCCAACACGGCATGGCCTGTAACCACACCTGGCAGAAACGCCACGGTTTGCACGCGGCCTACAGACGGCCCGGTGAGGTAAGTCGCCAGGTCAAATGCAGCCCCAAACTCCCCTGCCGTTCCCGCGGTCGCACTTGGTTCAAATTCCAGTACGAGAATTGGTCGCTGCGCGGTTTCCGGTTGCCTTGTCAACCAGCGATCAACCGCCCTGCGCACCCTTCGTGTCTCGGCAGCAACAATCGGCACCTGAATCACAACACGAAAGCCAACGCGCCAAGCGTTTTGCGGGGCGTCGTCATTTTCCGCTCGGACCGCGGTGCCGTCTCGTGCCAATATGAAAAGCAACAACAGCCACAAGACGTTGCGAGAGAATACATGAGACGATGGACGTGGTTGCATAAGAATCATACGGACCACCCAGCTGCCAACAAAATTCCGCAGTTTCGACACCCTGCCATTGTATTTCTCCGCAGCGCCCGCCAAAAGTCGGGTTTGAGGACAACAGGTGGACAAATCAGCCGACTTTGTCCGCCACCACGATCGATTAGCAGCAGACTTGACGCATTCCTCATAAAACGGATGTTCTAGGAATCGTCAGTGCTTGTGCCCCGTCCCGTTCTCGAAAAGCCTTTCACCAATGCGCATTACCGAAATACGTGCCGTCCAACCCCCGACACCAGCAGCCCCTACTGATTGGCGCACACAGTTGGGGCAAATTGTGGTGCAGATCACCACGGACAGCGCGCTCTGCGGGTACGGTGTCGGTGGCGGAGGTGCCGCCGGCATTCATGTGATTGAAACAGTGTTGCGCGACTTTCTCATTGGCAAAGACGCTCGAGAGGTTGAGAAACTGCACGCAGGAATGTGCCGTCACACCTGTTTCTATGGCCGGTCCGGGCTGGCAATCATGGCACTCAGTGGAGTCGATCTCGCACTTTGGGACCTGCGCGGCAAAGCCGCCGGGCAACCTGTCGCCAGGCTCTTGAACAAACATGTCGATTTGTCCCGTCCACTACCAACGTACCTCACCGTATTCGACGAACAAGAAACCGAAACGGCCCTGAACGCCGGACATCGAGCGGTGAAACTCCACGTCGAACGCTTTGGTGTACCCCCACGCATCTCCGACCTGTCTGATCAAGTCAGCAAAGCACGTGAAATACTCGGCGCCCGGGGTGAGTTGATGATCGACGCCTTCGCCACTTGGGATGTGGCCAGTGCACTGAACGTAGCAAACGCGATTCAGGCGGAAGATATCGCCTGGTTGGAAGAGCCCATTCCACCCGACGATTATACCGGCTATCGAGAACTCGCTCGTAAATCTCCCGTCCCGATCGCCGGTGGTGAACATGAGTATCTCGCACAGGGCTTCCAACACCTTCTGGAGAATCGCCTGCACGCCGTGCTACAGCCTGACGTGAATTGGTGTGGTGGCTTGACCACCCTGGTCGATGTGTACCGCAGGGCTCAGGACGCCGATGTACGAGTCTGTCCGCATCGCGGCTGTGAACCCTATGCACTCCACGCCATCGCCGCACTAGATCGGCAGCCGCTGGCGGAATCGGGACGAGCCTGGTTCACCTGCCTGGATGGCGCACCGGCCATAGAAAATGGACACATCCAGCTCTCCGACCAACCGGGTTTTGGGGTTTCGGTTTCTGCTGAACTATGGAAGTGACCTGCGTGACAAACCGCGGCACCAGCAGCGGAAATATCGGCACGTACAACCGCATTTCTCGCTGGCGGTGCGGTTGTGGGGTAACATTATCGGCTCACCTTAACCTGTTTAACTACTCAAAGTTGACTCGTTTTTCCGAGAGTAGCCCACTTCGCATTCCCCGCTATAGTGAGATACAATTAGTTACATCTATGGACGGTCAGTCCCGTCACTCAATCCGAATTCCCTCTGATGATGGCAGACGCGAACAGACAGGCCGAACACGGTTCTCACGCGTCATTCGCGCTATCCTCTAACTCTAAAACACACGCTGAAGCGTCGATTAAGTAAGGGTTTTTCATGGAGAACCAATCCAAGGACGACCGTAAACAGTCCGATTCCAATCGCGGGCCGAAACGAGGAAATCCGGGCTTGTGGATTGTCGCAGCAACGGTAGTCCTGCTGCTGTTGCTCATGATGAATATGACGGGCAAGCGGCCATTCACGCTGGAGCGTTACGAGTATTTTCTCCAACTCATCCGAAATGGAGAAGTGATCTCACTCAAGCTCAAGGAGCGGCAGGCGACCGGTATCCTGAAGAAAGAGCGGCAAGCCCCTGACGTACGCGACCCCGTCTCAGGGGAGATGAAGGCCCAGATGAAAAATGGGGAGCCCGTACGCTTCAAAGAATTCACCGTCCGACTCCCACCGAAGGAGAACCAGGGCGAACTCGAAGAGCTGTTGAGCAATAACAGGACGATCGAGCGGACCTACGAGCCTGCTGACAATACTGGCATGTGGCTTTATGCAATCGCCCTGGGACTCCCACTGGTAGTATTTATCTACCTGTGGAGTTCGTTTCGTCGCACTCGTGACCAGATCATGGGGGGGGGATTTCTGTCCGGCTTCAGCAAGAGCCCGGCAAAACGTTTTGAGATTGCTGACAAGCCCATACTCTTTCGCGACGTTGCCGGCCTGGTGGGTGTCAAGGAAGATCTCGCAGAGGTCGTTGAGTTCCTGAAAACTCCCGACAAGTTCAGGAAGCTCGGCGGCCAAGTGCCCAAGGGCATCTTGTTGAACGGTCCCCCAGGAACCGGCAAAACCTTGTTGGCCAGGGCAGTCGCAGGTGAAGCAGACGTGCCATTCTATACCGTCAACGGCAGTGAGTTCATCCAGATGTTTGTGGGTGTCGGAGCGAGCCGTGTACGAGATCTTTTCCAGAACGCGAAAGAGAATTCACCTGCCATCATCTTTGTGGACGAGATCGATGCCGTAGGACGTCAGCGCGGGGCAGGGCTGGGTGGCGGACACGATGAGCGTGAGCAGACACTGAACCAGATTCTCAGTGAAATGGACGGTTTCACTCCTAACGATTCGACCATTGTGATGGCAGCCACCAACCGCCCGGACGTCCTGGATCCGGCACTGCTGCGCCCCGGCCGGTTTGACCGGCATGTGACTGTCGGCCGTCCCACACGGGAAGGCCGTGTTGAAATCTTCAAGGTCCACGTGCGGGAAGTCCCTTTAGCGGATGATGTCGACTTGGAACGACTCGCCGACTCAACTATTGGTTTGACCGGCGCAGACATCCGCAATCTGGTGAACGAAGCTGCCCTCTGGGCCGCGCGCAACGACAAAAAATCCGTCAGCATGGAAGACTTCGACTATTCCCGTGACAAGGTCCTGATGGGCGCTAAACGCGAAGAAGTGCTACGCGACGGTGAGAAAGAAAAAACCGCTTACCATGAAGCGGGGCACACGCTGGCCGCCTGGTATCTCGCGGGCGCGGATCGCGTCCATAAAGTTACAATCGTTCCACGAGGTAGAGCGCTCGGCGCCACCCAAACGATGCCGGTCGAAGACCGGTTGAGCATTTCCGAATCGGAATTGCAGGACCAGCTCGTCCTGTTGATGGCGGGTAGGGCCGCCGAACAGATCGTCTACGAAGAGACAACAGTCGGCGCGGAAAACGACCTGGAACGTGCAACCAGTCTGGCGCGACGCATGGTTACCCATTGGGGGATGAACATGCAACTAGGACCGGTGAGCTATAAGCTCTCTGACGAAGACCCCTTCTTGGGTCGTGAGATTCATCAACAGCGTCAGTTCAGTGAACACACCATGGAGCAGATCGATGGCGAAGTGACTCAGATCCTCCAAACCGCGGCGAAACGAGCCTTTTCGCTGCTTACCGTCCATCGCGAGCAGCTTGAAATCGTAACCCAGTCACTGTTGCGCCAGGAAGAACTCGACGAATCGGAACTCACCGAGTTGATCGGTCCGTCCGTCCACGGTCCAAGGAAGACCGTTTCATCAGACGCAGAGCCTGATAAAACTACCACGTCTGCCGAGTCAACATCCAGTGAAGAAAGCGACCCATCGGTCTCCGCTGAAGGAACAGCGGCATCATCAGCCTTCGACAATCAGGATGTCTGACTCTGATTTGCCTATAGTGTTTCCGTATGGAACTCCGTTTGAGCGCCTCGGGTCGCTGCGCCGCCGCGTCTTGGTTTCCTTAAGGAAAACGTGTGAGTGCTTCACTGGCGGCGCTCTGTAAATCCGGCGGCAGATCAGAATCGCGAATCTGCGCAAGTCGGTCGCGCAGCTCGGACAGCCCAGAGTCGGGCTGCCGTACCGCCAGTCGTCCGGCTGCGCGAATCGCATTCATCATGACTAGATCTCGTTTCCGTAAACGCTCTGAATCCGACTCCTCGCCGTCGACAACTTTTTTGTTCTGAGGATCCAGCATGGCCAACAGCACCGGAACAGCGCGCATATCCCCGTGCCGGCAAAGGCCGATTGCGGCGTTGTATCGTGCATTCGGAAATGCGTCTCGCAACATCTCCCCAAGTCGGTCCGTGGCGTCTTGGCCTCCTACAACCCCCAGAGTATACGCCGCAGCAGACCGAATCTTGGCGTGTTCGTTACCGCCGCCTTCCTCCGCGTAATCTCGCGAGGCGTCCAATAACGCCGCCAGCAGTTGTCCATTACCCTGCAAAACCTTCGCGTCCTGCACCGCCACAAGATTTCTAGCCAACACCGCAATCGCTTGTAAAGCCGCATCCCGCACCAACAAGTCTTCACTTGTACGGTCTGTGCGAACCGCCTCAATCAATGCCGGCAGGGCTTCCGCAACACGAAACTCACCCAGCGCGCGACAAACAAACACGCGCATCAAGACGCTTTTTTCATCCATAGCACCAGCGGCCAGCTGCCCGCGTAAAACCTGCGCTAAATTCTCCGCCAGCAGCACATCCTCCTTGAGTTGGTCGTTGCTCGGATTGCGGAGCATTTCCGCGAGGATGTCGGCTTTTTGCCAGCCAGACTCATTGGGAACACGTAACGCCGCGACAAGATCCTGCGGATCATTTCCCAGATGCGCCATCCATGTGAAAGCAAGCCACACCCCTACGATCACCGACACGATCATCATGGGGATCAAGAACAGCTGCAGAATAAAACCAGCGGTCGGCGCTTCGACCGGTGGCAGTGCCGAAACAGCGTCGTCGACCGGCACCGCCACTTCCGCGGAGTCCGTCTCCGGCACAGAAGAATCCGGATAGTCGTTCGAATCGATGGACATCAGTAAGCGACCGACTGGGTGGTGAACTCAACAGAATCAAACGCCACACTTACACCAGTGTTTAGCGGGGCACCGACCGTGTCAACCGGCAAGTTCCATGACACTGCGGCCAACCAACGCCAGCGGGGTCTGTGCGCCCGCTTCAAACAGCTGAAACGCCCTGCCTCAGTAGAACAGCTCGTCTCAATGCAACTGCAACTAGACAACCGCTACTGCTGTGTCGCGGCACCATTTACCGAATCGATACAAAACTGGCCTCCATCAAAATCAACAGTGACATGGCTTCCTTCGTGGACCGTACCCTTGAGAATTTGGGTTGCCAACGGATTATGAAGCTGTTGTTGAATCACTCGTTTGAGAGGTCTCGCCCCGTAGGTCGGGTCATATCCCTCCTCGGCAATTGCGTCCCGGGCTGCCTCTGTCACCTCCAGCGTCGTTGCCTGCTCGGCGAGCTGATGCGAAAGCCGCTCCAACTGCAAACCCACGATTTGACTGATCTGGCCACGAGTTAACGGCTGAAACACCAAAGTTTCATCGATGCGGTTGAGGAACTCAGGCAGAAAACGGGCCTGCAGCAACTCATGCAACGACTCCTTCATTTGCTCTTCGGTACCGCCGTCTTGCGACACCTGCTGAATCAACTGGCTACCAAGATTACTAGTCATCACCAGAATGCAATTGGTGAAATCGACGGTCTTGCCGTGGTTGTCAGTTAACCTTCCATCGTCGAGAACCTGCAGAAGCAAATTAAAAACATCCGTGTGTGCTTTTTCGATTTCATCCAACAAGATCACGCTATACGGGCGACGCCGGACTGCCTCGGTCAACTTTCCACCCTCTTCGTAACCCACGTAGCCGGGAGGGGCTCCAATCAACCGACTGACGGTGTGCTTTTCCATGAACTCGCTCATGTCAAGTCTCACCATCGCATGCTCGTCATCAAACATGACTTCCGCCAATGCCTTACACACCTCAGTCTTGCCAACCCCGGTCGGACCCAGGAACAAGAAAGACCCGATTGGCCGATTGGGATCCTGGAGACCGCTGCGACTGCGGCGTACCGCGTGAGAAACCGCTGCAATTGCCTCCTCTTGTCCAACAACCCGCAAATGCAATCTTTCTTCCATCACCAGCAACCTGGCCCTTTCAGTTTCGAGCATCTTGGCGACGGGAATTCCAGTCCAGGCACTTACCACCTCACCGATTTCCTCTTCCGTCACTTCGCGTCGCAATAGCCGACGTTCGGACTTGTTGGCGGCCGACTCCGTGTCATCTCCATTTAGCACTTGCGCATCCTCCGCTTCCATACGGTCCGCCAACTGCCGCTGCTGGAGATCAAGTTCGTAGAGTTTCTGGTACTCTGCTTCGCTGACCGGCGCGCCTCGCGATTGTTGATCCTTGATGGTTGCGTCCAACGACGTAAATTCGTGCGTCACGGCCTCAAGCTGTTGGCGCACTTTCTGGACATCGTCCAGTCCCGACTTTTCCGCATCCCACTGCGCCCGCAAATCAGTCAGACTCTTCCCCAACTCTTCCATTTCTTTTTCGATCTCAGTCAGTTGGTCTTGCGCGGTAGCTTCCGTCTCTTCACGAAGCTGTCGTTGGACAAGCTGCAACTGACGCAAACGCCGCTGGACTTCGTCAATTTCCGTTGGGACACTCTCCAGTTCCATTGCGAGCCGGCTGGCGGCCTCATCGATGAGGTCAATTGCCTTATCTGGCAAGAACCGATCTGTGATGTAGCGACTGGAAAGACGGGCGGCGGCAACGATGGCCGAGTCCTTGATCTTCACGCCGTGATGCGCTTCGTAGCGGGGCTTCAAGCCTCGCAGAATCGAAATCGTATCCTCGGCGGTTGGTTCCCCGACCTGTACCGGCTGAAATCGACGCTCCAAGGCTTTGTCTTTTTCAATGTGCTGTCGATATTCATCTAACGTGGTCGCACCAATGCATCGCAATTCTCCTCGAGCCAATGCAGGCTTAAGTAATTGGGCAGCATCCGCGGAGCCTTCGGCCGCACCTGCTCCCACGACAGTATGCAATTCATCAATAAACAAGATGACGTCGCCACCCGCATCCTCCATCTCGCGCAGAACCGCTTTCAAGCGTTCTTCAAATTCACCACGGAACTTAGTGCCCGCCACGAGTGCGCCCATATCAAGCGCGACCACACGTCTATTCTTGAGACTCTGCGGTACATCGGCTTGAACAATTCGCAATGCCAACCCCTCGGCAATCGCAGTCTTGCCAACCCCTGGTTCGCCGATCAACACCGGGTTGTTCTTGGTGCGTCTGGAAAGCACTTGAATCACGCGCCGGATCTCTGCGTCCCGCCCGATTACGGGATCCAATTTCCCTTGGTTGGCACGATCGACCAGGTCGATTCCATACCGCTCTAACGCCTGATATTTTTCCTCCGGATTCTGATCGGTCACACGAGCGCTGCCGCGAATGGCTTGCAACGCGGTGAGAACATCCGCCTCGCGGATACCGTTCATCTGCAAAACGCGCTGACAACTGCTCTCCACATGGGTCAGCGAAAGTAGCAAGTGCTCGGTCGACGTGTATTGATCCTGCATTGCCTCGGCTTGGACTACAGCTGCTTGCAGCACGTCCTGTAGCTCGCGACTGGCCTGCGGCGTAGCCCCGCCTTGACTGCTCGGAAGCCGATCCAACTCCCCCAGGGCCAAAGACTTGAGCTGTGGTAGATTCGCATCCATACGCTGCAATACGGAAACGACGATTCCCTCATCCTCCGACATGAGCGTCTGTAAAAGGTGTAATGGCCCCGTTTCGGCATGGCCACGTTCCGTCGCCAACTGCTGCGCCGCGACAACTGCCTCTTGAGCTTTCGTCGTCAGTTTGTCCATTCGAAATGTCATCGGTTCAGACCTTTCGTTGACAGCCGTTCGAATACAAAAGTCCCACACGCATCTCGAGAGTCAACGCAGGTACGCAGACCAACGCAGACACCATGCGCACAAATTCGTCCCGCACCAACTATGCGAACCAGCGAACATCCAGAGCGGTGCTCTACGGACGGTGCGCCAACACCGAGCGCCTCGGCAAATAACGTGGAGCACAACGTCACTTCGCGCGCGACAGGTTCCTCAGTTTGCCATCGCCACACATTGCAATCGCTACAGCATCGGAGCAAACATCTGATCAGGAGTCCTTGACTTCGAACTCCGCATCGATCGCATCGTCATCCGACTTTCCGCCAGCGTTATCCGCGGACGGTTCATCTGCGTCTCCGGCATTGGCATCTGCCGCGCCTGTCTTTTCATACAACGTCTTACTGAATGCCATGCGAGCCTGCTCTAACTCCTCGATGGCAGCCTTCAGCGCCGCGACATCCTCTGCCTTCGCAGCTTCGCGCACTTTCTCGATTGCCTTTTGCAAAGGATCGCGATCTGCATCGGTCAGCTTTTCGGCGTTATCTTCGATCTCTTTCTCGAGTTGATAACACATATGTTCCGCCTCGTTGCGTGCTGTGGCCAACTCGAATTGGCGTTTATCTTCGTCCGAGTTCGCCTCAGCGTCACCACGCATGCGGTCAATCTCAGCCTGATCCAGCGCAGACGCCTGTTTGATCGTCACGGAAGCTTCTTTATCCGTTCCAAGATCCTTGGCAGTCACATTGAGGATTCCGTTTTGATCGATATCAAATTTGACCTGGATCTGTGGTGCCCCACGCGGTTGAGGAGGAATTCCTTCCAGATTGAATTCCCCTAGCAACCGATTGTGCGCGGCCATTTTCCGTTCACCCTGAAACACCTTAATGGTCACGGCAGTCTGGCCATCGGCAGCCGTGCTAAAATTCTCCTCCTTGGCAGCAGGAATCGTTGTATTGCGATTCACCAGCGCCGTGAAAATACCGCCTTCGGTCTCAATCCCTAAGGTGAGAGGCGTAACGTCAAGTAACAATACATCGGTGCGGTCACCCGCCAAGACACTGCCTTGGATCGCTGCGCCAGCCGCCACTACCTCATCAGGGTTAACCCCCTTGTGCGGCTCCTTGCCAAACATCTCCTTCACCATCGCTTGGACCTTCGGCACCCGCGTCGACCCTCCGACAAGAACTACTTCGTCGATGTCACCTGGGGAGAATTTCGCATCCTTGAGGGCCTGCTCGATCGGTGTGCGACAGCGATCGACAAGACCGTCAATCAGCTCTTCAAACGTCGCACGAGTAATGGTCAACTGCAAATGCTTGGGACCTGACGCATCGGCCGTAATAAAGGGCAGATTAATCTCGGTTTGGGGTACACTGCTCAGTTCTTTCTTCGCCTTTTCACAAGCCTCTTGCAGACGCTGCAATGCCATTTGATCCGTGCGTAGATCGATGCCACTTTCCGTTTTGAACTCTGCTGCTACATGGTTAATGAGCTTATCATCGAAATCATCGCCACCCAGATGCGTATCGCCACTTGTCGCAACTACCTCGAAAACCTTGTGCCCGTCTTCCTCCTCCACACGCAGTACCGAGACATCAAAGGTTCCACCACCGAGATCAAAAACGACAATCTTTTCGCTCTTCTCGTGTTCGATCCCATAAGCCATCGCTGCGGCGGTCGGCTCATTAATGATCCGGGCTACTTCTAGACCAGCAATCTCACCAGCGTCTTTTGTCGCCTGGCGTTGCGCATCATTGAAGTACGCCGGCACTGTGATCACTGCTTTGTTAACCTTATGGCCAAGGTACGACTCAGCCGCCTCCTTCAATTTACGCAGTGTCTTAGCCGAGATCTCTTGCGGTGTGAACTGGTTGTCATCAATACCCACCTGAACATACTCGCCCGCATCCCCAACAACGTTATAGGGGACCATCGTCTCTTCGGATTCCACTTCATTGTGACGTCGTCCCATGAAGCGCTTGATCGAATAGACCGTACGGGTAGGATTCGTCACAGCTTGCCGCTTGGCAGGTTCTCCAACGAGTTCACCTTTGTCCGTAAATGCAACTACGCTGGGCGTCAGCCGATTGCCTTCTGCGTTCTGCAGCACCTTGGGCTCACTGCCTTCCATGACAGCCACCACTGAATTCGTTGTTCCCAGGTCGATTCCAATGATCTTTTCGCCTTGTGACATGCTTATGTCCTCCTACACGTGTGGCCTGTGTGCGCCAATGTTTTTACTAAGTCTGGCTGCAAGCCAGTCGGATTTCCGTGAACAAGATCGAACAACCCGTCGCTGCGAAAACCAAGAATGCGGTTGTGAAAAGAGGTAACGCAAAGGCCGTGCCAAGGCTAAAACCAAGATCTTACTTTTTCCGTAAACCATTTATATAAAACACCTTAAGAAACACACTGCAAAACGTCACATCTGGCAGTCTATTGACCGCCCCGGAATTCCTGCCAATTTGACAGCCTGCCGGCCCGCGCTGAGAGACGGCCTGATCGGTGCTCCGCGATAGATGGGCCAGGCGGTCCCGAGGACCTCGGTGTCGGTGATGGTTGGTTGACACCCCGTGAAGTCGTCAGTACAAGAACGCGCATCCCCGGCGAGATTTTCCCCACCATCGGTGCGCGAACGGAAAACGAAGGGGCAACGGAATTGGACCATGGCGAAAAAGAAATCCAGCCAGACGCGCGCAGCCACCAACCGTAAAGAACTGCTGCGGACTGTCAATCGACTGGACCGCGAACTAGTCAAATTACTGAATCAGCGCGCCAAGGTACATCAACAGCTCGAAAAATCGGGTGACGTGGCCAGACCCACCGGCAACGCCGTGGCAACCGCCGCTACCACCACCAGCAAAGGACCCTTGGCACAACAGACAATCGAAGCCATTTTTCGTGAATTACACAGCGGTTGTGAGCAGCTGCGTGAGACCGTCCGTGTCGCCTTTCTGGGCCCCATTTACAGCTACAGCCACATCGCAGCGATCAAACGCTTTGGCCAGAGCCATGAGCTCGTTCCCGTAGGAACGATCGCAGCGGTGTTTGAATCGGTGAATCGCGGCCAATGCCAGTTCGGAATTGTGCCGATTGAAAACTCCACCGATGGCCGTGTGGTCGACACGTTGGAGATGTTTGCGCGTTTACCCGTGAAGATCTGCGGCGAAGTCAATCTGCACATTCACCATTTCTTACTGTCGCTTTCCCAACGTGCCGAAATCAAAGAGATTTATAGTAAGCCACAAGCGCTGTCCCAGTGCCGTGGTTGGCTCGCACGACATATGCCTGGCAGCCGGCTCGTCGAAATGACAAGTACTGCCGCGGCTGCTCAACTGGCAAGTGAAAAGCCCGGAACCGCGGCAATCGCAAGTCTGCAGGCGGGTATCAATTACGGACTCCAACCGACTGCATCCAATATCGAAGACAACAAGAGTAATATCACTCGATTTGCAGTTATCGGGGACGAATCTCCCAAACGAACTGGACTCGATAAAACTTCGTTGATGTTTCAGATCTCACATCAACCCGGCACACTGGCTGATGTGATGGCGATCTTCAAACGGAATCGACTGAACCTTACTTGGATCGAGTCCTTTCCCATGGCTGGCACGCCGAATGAATACTTGTTCTTTGTCGAACTGGAAGGACACCAAAACGACGCGAAAGTCAAACGCTCTCTGGCATCTCTGGAAAAAAAGACCGTGCGACTGGACGCACTGGGAAGCTACGAGATTTCACAGACGGTGGAATAGCCTTATCGACACACGCCGTCGCATGCGATGGCCGACGCTTTAGCGTTCGTAGTTCGACGTAACGCTCTGCAGCGACGTCTCATTCTTATCTCGAGGGAAAAAACGTGAAACGATTCCTGATTGCCGGAAACTGGAAAATGAACCTCAATCGCGGCGAGGCAGTACAGTGGGGACAACAGGTTGCCAGTGCGATTGCCGAGGATCATCCCGTGGACATCGTCGTCTGCCCGCCAAGTGTTTACCTGCAGGCTGCAGGTGAAGCTCTCACCGATTCTCCAGTTTCTTTAGCCGCCCAGGACATGTACCACCAACCGAATGGCGCATTCACTGGAGAGATTAGTGCTGCCATGCTGGTCGATTTGGGCTGCCGATACGTGGTTCTCGGACATAGCGAACGACGGCACATTCTGGGCGAGTCGAACGAGTTGGTCCAGCAAAAGGTGCAGGCGGCAATCGCGGCAGAGCTGATCCCGATTGTTTGCGTCGGTGAGACATTGGAACAACGTCAAGCGGGCCAAACCACGGACATCGTGCAAGAGCAGGTGGCTGGTAGCCTGGGCGCGCTCTCTCCCCAGCAGGTTTCTCAAATGATAATCGCCTACGAACCCGTATGGGCCATTGGAACCGGACAAGTCGCCACCCCCGAGCAGGCCGAAGAAGTGCATGCAGACCTTCGCACGATCCTAGAAAACCGTTACAATCACGAAGCCGCGACACAAGTACGGATCCAGTATGGTGGCAGCGTAAAGCCTGAAAATGCCGCAGAATTACTGGCCCAACCTAATGTCGACGGTGCTCTGGTAGGTGGCGCGTCACTGAAAGCAGACAGCTTTCTGGGAATCGTCGAGGCGGCTGCAACCTGTCTAAACCCTTAGGGTTCGAGCAGATGCGTTGCCTGCTTCGAGCGGCCCAGTTCCCGGCAAATCATACCCCTATAAATCATACCCCTATGTGGTCAAGATCCTTTTACCTCGAATCGCAACCGGCCCGGTGTCCCTGACCTCCCAACAAATCGCTCCACCCAAACCGGCAGCGTCGACAGACTGGTGTGTCGCTCAAGACCTGTCAGCGATCGAGTCTATTCCAGGGCCCTTTCAACATTATTCAATCAACGTCGTGAGACACGGAGTGGCGCACGCATGTCGATCCTAGCGCTTCATTATTTTTTCCGAGGAATCTTCGGCGCCCTGATGTGCCTGACCTCGTTGTTCTTGATTCTTCTGGTAATGTTGCAGCGCGGCCGAGGCGGCGGTTTATCCGGTGCTTTTGGCGGGGCTGGTGGACAAAGTGCTTTTGGCACCAAGACGGGCGATGTTTTCACAAGATTCACGATCATCACCGCGACAATTTGGATTTCCCTCTGCATCTTGTTGATCTACGCTCTCAGCGGTAGCAGTGGGCCGGAATTCGAGACAGCACCCGCTGCAACTAGCAACAGTGCCCCTGCCACTGAACCAAACAGCTCTGGTAGTATGCAACCCGACCTCACTACGGGCATTGAAACCAGCCAACCAGAGGCCACACAGCCTGCTCCCAATGAGAGCCAAACCCCCGCGGCTCCCCCAGCAAACGGGCCCACGCCCGAGAACAAAGAGACTCCTTGAATCCCACCCTGCATGCCAGGAATCGACCTGTGCCTCGTGCCTTGCAACTCTGCACCGCGGGAGTAGCATCCTGTTACGTTTACCAAGTCAGTGAAAACGTGACCACGTAGCAAGAGGTTACCGGGTGAGCTGGCACACATGCCGGGCACCTGTAGATATTTGCTCTAACCTGGCGGGATTAATTTGTCCGCAAAACGTGGGAGTATTTTCCCTTGTTACTCAGCATGACTGGACATGGCGAGTCGTACTATGAGTCCAACGAACAAAACGTTACGGTCGAAGTACGGAGCGTCAATAATCGGTACCTGAAAGTCAACGTCAGAGCAGGAGACACCCACGCTTCACTTGAACCCCGCATCGAAACACTCACCCGCGAGTTAATCCGCCGGGGCACAATTCAAGTCACGGTGAAGGTCGAGCGCAGTACCTCTGGTAACGACTACCGACTTAACGAAGAGGTGCTCGCCGGCTATCACTCGCAGTTGGCGGAGTGGGCCGAGGCGACCGGGGCGAGTTTGTCACTCGATCTAGCGACGCTCTTGACGTTACCAGGTGTCGTCGAAAACAGGACGCGTGACAAGCTGAATCTGGAAGCAGAGTGGATCGTTCTCGAGCCAGTTATCCGCGAAGCTCTTGGCCGTTTGACCCAGATGCGCGCTGAAGAAGGCGCCGCGATGGCCCTCGACCTGAAAACCAACTGTGCGACGATCGCCGACCAGTTGGACGCGGTTTCAGCCCGAGCGCCACACGTTGTCCATACCTATCATCGCCGTCTCACAGAACGCATCAATCAATGGCTCTCCGATTACGAAATTGAAATCAAAACCGTCGACATCGCCCGCGAACTCGGACTGATTGCCGAGCGGTGTGACATCTCAGAAGAAATTGTTCGATTGCAGAGTCATCTCGAACAATTCGATTCCATCTTGAATCAACCCGCCAACAACGGCCGCAAGCTGGAATTCGTGATCCAGGAGATGTTTCGGGAAGCCAACACAATCGGATCTAAAGCCAACGATTCGGAAATCTCAAAATACGTCATCGAAATGAAATCAGCGATTGAACGTATGCGAGAAATGATTCAGAATGCAGAGTAAGTCAAATTCGAGTTACTCCGGCTACAGCCGGGCACTCGATTCATGCCCCGAATCCTCGGTCTCCTCGAAGTTGTATGGAACTTGAAAATGGCAAATTAGTGATTATTTCTGGGCCTTCGGGTTCCGGAAAATCAACGGTTGTACGTGGCCTCTTGGAAACCTGCGACCTGCCCCTGGTTGTCAGCGTGTCCGCCACCACCCGTGAACCACGGGAGGGGGAACGCGACGGCTTTGACTATCATTTTCTTAGCAAGGAGAGCTTCGCGGAACGATTCGCGGCCGGCGATTTCCTGGAATCCAAAGAGGTATTTGGACGCGGACACTGGTACGGAACGCTGCGTGATGAAGTCCAGGCTGGCCTTTCCAATGGAAAGTGGGTAGTTTTGGAGATTGATGTGGGAGGTGCCCTGGCGGTTCTAGAGGAAGTCCCGGACTGTATCACGATCTTCGTGTACACCAGTTCCTTGGATGAATTAGAGCAACGGTTGCGAAACCGGAAAACGGACTCGGAAGCGTCGATCCAACGTCGCCTCGAAGTCGCGCAACACGAACTGGACCAAAGGCATAAATATAAGCATGCCATTCTCAATCAGCGAGTGGATGACACCATACAGGAAGTCTGTAATACGCTCGCGCAATATGGAGAAAATACCTGATGCTGGAAGAGTTAAAAGAAGAAGAGATTGTCAATAAGCTCGGTGGTCGATTCAAACTCTCAACACTAATTCAGAAGCGGCTCGTTCAGCTGAATGCCGGCAGCCGTGCCCTCGTCGATCTCGACACAACCGATAAGATGGCAGTCGTGCTACAAGAAATCACTCAAGACAAGATCTTCCTGGATACTTCGAACGAAGTGCGCGTCACAGGTGAGATGCCAGAGGGCAGTGACAGTCCCGAACTGGACCTGAACGACCTATGAGCGGCCCGGAGATTATCGTTGGCGTAACAGGAGGAATTGCGGCCTATAAATCGGCAGAGCTGGTCAGCCACCTGGTCCAATCAGGCGTACCTGTCAACGTCGTGATGACCAGAGCCGCTCAGGCCTTCGTCGGAAAGGCGACGTTTGCCGCACTCAGTGGGCGCCCTGTTGCCCACGAATTATTCGATAGTCGCCTGTACCCGCTGGGGGCACATATCGCTTTGTCGGAACAGTCCCAGCTGCTTTGTATCGCTCCGGCAAGCGCGGATTTCTTGTCAAAAGCCGTCAACGGGGTTGCCGACGATCTCTTGTCGACACTCTACCTGGCATTTTCTGGACCTGTCGTCATGGCTCCGGCGATGAACTCATCCATGTGGTCACACCCGGCCGTAAAACGAAATACCAGACAATTGAAAGAGGATGGCGTCCATCTCGTCGGACCCGAAGCTGGATGGCTTAGCTGTCGCAACCGAGGCCTGGGACGCATGGCGGATCCAAGTACCATCGCCAACGAAATCCAGCAGCTGCTGGACTCAGTGTGAACAGGTTCAAATGAGGGCCACATAAATGGCCACTATCGACCGCTCGGAGTATTTACCGTGCTCGGCAGCGGCAAGTGCCATATCTGGTAAACCTCGTGGGTGCGCCTCACCGCGAAGTGAAACCGACACAGTACCTGCGTGACTTGCACCTCGCTCGTTGACCGCCAACCTGCCCCGAGCTAGGCTGAGTCCGTCCTGTGAGAAAGCCTCTTGGCAATTCGCATGAAGAGTTGGACACCACGATGAAACATCTGGTAGATGACGCAGGGCCTGGCTCGTGTGTTGTTGTTTTTGTCCAGCAGCACCGCATTTCCGTGCGCTTCGCGCCCCTGTCCGAGCGCCCCCACACCACTATCTCAGCTGGCGAACGAACTCGCACATCGACACATTACGACAACCCATTCGATACCAACATGCTGACACTTCCCCAAAAATGTGGAACAAAGCTTGTCGCGCGTTCACTCCCGGCAAGCATTGAGTAGAGAGAGCTTCTCTATCGTGCAACAACGGCCAATACAGATCGCGGTCATCGGCGGAGGCATTTCTGGGCTGTCCGCAGCCCATCGCCTGCAAGAGCTCGACTCGTATTGTCGCGTCACCCTGTTTGAAGCATCAGAGCGTATCGGGGGTGTGATCCGCTCTGAACAACAGGGCGACTGCCTGGTCGATCGCGGTGCCGACATGTTCACCACCCGTGACCCCTGGGCTCTCGATCTCTGCCAGCGCATCAATTTCGACAATCAGCTGATTTCAACCAATGGCAAACAACGACGCGCGTTTGTAGTACATCGTGGCCAACTCTGCGAAGTACCCCCCGGATTTACCTTGATGAGTCCGTCTCGCATTTACCCCGTACTGCGCACGCCGCTCCTCTCGTGGAAAGGAAAGCTCCGCCTGGCCGCCGAGATATTGGTACCACGCAAGAAAGACCAGGCCGATGAAAGCCTGACAGCCATGGCAACGCGCCGCTTTGGTCAGGAAGCGTACGAGCGGCTGATTCAACCACTCATCGGGGGAATCTATACCGCCGATCCAGAAAAATTGAGCATGGCAGCCACCATGCCGCAGTTCGCCGAAATGGAACGTGAATTCGGCAGTCTGATTCGAGGTGTGCGGAAAGCGGCTCAAAACAAACCACCCGCCAGTGGTGCGCGTTACGGAATGTTTGTCGCGCCGCAAGGCGGGATGACCGACCTGGTCGACGCCATCGCCGCCCGCCTTCCGACAAATACGATACAACGCCAGCGAACCGTTTCTCAAGTCCAGCGGACGGCCACCGGCTGGGAAGTACACACCGAGCAGCCGCAGCAGCCACAAGTTTTCGATGGTGTGCTGGTAGCTATACCCGCTTTTCGGGCAGCCGACATTCTGGCCTGCAATCATGAGGATCTCGCCACCCAGTTGCGCTCGATCCCCTACGCCAGTGCCGCCGTCACGGCATTGGTTTACCGCCGTGAGCAAATCAAACACGCACTCAACGGCTTTGGTTTTGTAGTTCCGCAGTGCGCAGGGCGCAGGATTCTGGCCGCCAGCTTCTCACATGTCAAATTTGCTGGCCGGGCACCGCAAGACCTGGCATTGATCCGTGTTTTCCTGGGTGGAGCACTACAATCACAAATGCTCGACCTCGCGGACCATGAATTGGAGGAGGTTGCTCGCAGGGAATTGAACGAGTTGATTGGCGCGCAAGGGCCACCCATTAACTGCCAAACAGTACGTTGGAAACACGCAATGCCGCAATACCATGTCGGCCATCTGACGCTTGTGAGCACAATCGAACAAGCCGTTGCCACGTTGCCGGGGCTGGAAGTCGCCGGCAATGCCTACCGCGGCGTTGGCATTCCATTCTGCATCCGGAGCGGAGAACAAGCGGCCCAGAGGCTACTTACCCACTGCAAACAAGCTTCCCGACACCGCCGGCGAACACCCTGAAGAACGTGTTCTGACAATGCCTTTCCAAACGTGCTGGCGGGCCCGCTCCGGTGCAACCGACAAAGCCGCGTCAATGATCATCCGCGTAATAAGGTTCAATGTGCACCACCACATCCTGCACGGCGGGCCACTCCGTACGAATTCGCGCGCGAACGTGCTGGGCAATAACATGTGCGTTGCGCACTGTGGCCTCGGGGTCAACCTCGACATCAATATCGACATGGGCGTCGGGACCCGCGTTTTGGATACGAATCTTCTCGACTTCAAGTACCCCCGGAACAGTGACAGCGGCGCGTTCGACCAAATCGAACCACTTTGCCGCGGGAATACGGTCCATCAACTGGTGTAGGTTCTCCCGCGCCGCCACGATACCCAACACGATCATCATGGCCGCCAGCAACATGGCAAAGAGGTGGTCGATCAACAGACTCAGGCCTTGCCCTCCGAAGCCAGGGGCCATGGTCGCGATCAGCAAGCCAACCGCCGCCAACAAACTGGAAATCGCGTCGATACGATAATGTGTTGCCTCAGCGGCCAGTGCCGCACTGTTTTCACGCTTGCCCGTTCGAGAAATCCAGCGATAACAAACTTCCAGTAATAAGGCTGCCGAACCAGGAATCGCACAGGCCCAAACCGTCACGACACCAACTGCCGAATCCACAACGGCGGAAAATAGCTGTTGCCCAAACAAATAACATCCAACCAGAGAGATCAACAAGGCGAGCTGCAATCCGGCCAAGGGTTCGTAACGCCCATGCCCAAATGGATGATCGCGATCGGGCGGTCGTTGCGCCAGGCGAATGGCAACAACGATTGACAAACTCGCCACCACGTCGGCAATCGTCGCGAGTGCATCGACCAGCAAAACCGCATAACGCCAGTAACTGAAACCAGCCAACTCAATCACAATAATAAAAAGCCGCACACCAACTCCCAGAAAAGCAACACGTGTCAAACGATGAGTCCGTGCGCGCCGTTCATGTTGAATGTCATCCGGAACACGAACAGGTTCTGGAAATGACTCGGTGTTCACTCCGTCGTTGGTGCCGTCGTGGTCTTGCATAGCTGACAAGCATGCGCTTTAAACCACAGTTTTGACAATCCACCGCATCCGTTTTCGACTGTGCAAAATCGCGCAGCACGGCCCTGACTGGCCACCATTGCGCCACTTACAAACGGCTCACAGGCACTACCGGACGCACCGGGCCCGAATCGCGGCGCCGTGGTAGAGGAAAACGCACGCCCCGCTTTCCAGTGAAAGTTTGACGAGCTACATGGAGCGAGATAGGATGAGTCGCGCATGCTCATTCGAGCGTTCACGGAACACTCTGTTTTCCCTGCTGGGACCCCGTGATTGTCTGGAGACAAACGCATGCTGAAGAACCATGTTTGCACCGATACGATCAGTAACTCCAGCTCGAGTGCCTGGTAATGGGTTTGACTTACTTCAAACGTTACCGCATGGAAGTCGATTTGACAGGCGGTATTTTTGCGCCGCCGCCGATGCCGGATGGTTATCGGCTGCTACCCTGGTCGACGTCTCTGCTAGAACATCATGCGGAAGCAAAGTACCAGAGTTTCTGCCATGAAATTGATGCGAACGTTTTCCCCTGCCTCGGACAGCGAGAAGGGTGCCAGAGGTTGATGAAAGAGATCTCCCGGCGGCGCGATTTTGTTCCCCAGTCAACCTGGCTGTTGCAGTGTCGGCACAATCCATCCACCGTCGATGAGATGTCCGGTACAATTCAGGGCATTCGGCAAGATCGCCAGACCGGATCGGTGCAAAACATCGGTGTGACACCACAACATCGCAGCCAAGGGCTGGGGACCCAGTTGCTGCACGCGGCGCTCTGCGGCTTCCAGGCGGCGGGCATGTCCCGTGTCCAGCTCGAGGTGACAGCCCAGAACACCGGCGCATTGCGACTCTATCAACGGCTCGGGTTTCATCGCATTAAGACCGTGTACAAGGCGGCCAAAGTAGTCTATGCGTGATACGTTGCACGACCCCGGTGGTCCCCACCTCCACAATCGCTTACGAGATAGCATGTCTGCTGTGTTGCCTCGATCCGTCGAGCCGCGCAGCTAAGCCGTGGAGGCCTCCCGCGAGCTGACAGCCGCTCCTATACGAAGGTGGCCTCGGAACCGAGCGACGTCACCAGCGGTCGTAACCGCAAACATAAAGATCTTTGTTGGATGGGTAGTCTAGCGGGAACACGAACCGGTAAACTGGCGGTTAGACCACTCATTGTGTGTATCGTATTGTACGATCGGCGAGCAAGAAACCCACGATTAGGCAGTCTGTGCCCCGCTCCTCCAGTCAGCCAAAGCCAACTCTGAATAAAGATCAACGTGACACAAAACGCTTTTTCCCACTCGCTCCCTAATGGTCTGGTACTACTGGCAGATCCGATGCCCTGGCTGGAATCTGTGGCCTTTGCAATGCTGTTACCCGCCGGTGTCCGGTATGATCCCGACAATCGTGCCGGTCTCGCCAATATGACATGCGAGATGGTGCAACGTGGCTGCGGTGATCGCAATAGCCGCCAGTTTGTCGAAGACCTGGAAAATCTCGGTGTGGATCGTTCCGCCTCGGTGTCCAATGCCCACACCAGTTTTGGTGGGGCGATGCCCGCGGAAAAACTAGGCATGGCCTTGCAGATCTATGCAGACCTTGTGCAACGTCCACTCCTGCCAACTGAGCAAATCGAGGACAGTCGACAAGTCTGCCTGCACGAAATTCGCGCTGTGGACGACGACCCGGCGCAGAAAGCGATGCAGGAGCTCCGTAATCGACACTATGGAGAGCCCTACGGAAAGGCGACTCAAGGTACGTTTGCCGCTGTCGAGAACATCTCCATCAGTGACGTGCAGAGCCATGTCGATGCAACCTACCAGCCTGGCGGGGCCATTCTAAGCGTCGCCGGCAAATTCGACTGGGACGAGTTGCGCAAGCAAGTGGAAGAACTGTTCGGTGATTGGCAAGTTCGACCGACCAGTTCGATTACGAAAAAATCCGGGGCCGGCGGCTACATTCACCTCGAGCACGACTCCAGCCAAACGCACATCGCGATAGCGTATCCCAGCGTCCCCTATTCCGACCCACAATATTACCAGGCCCGTGGCGCCGTCGGTGTCTTGAGTGATGGCATGAGTTCGCGGCTGTTTGACGAAGTTCGAGAAAAACGCGGCTTGTGTTATACCGTGCATGCGCACTGCCACTCTTTCCGTGACCGTGGTAGCGTGATTTGTTACAGCGGCACAACAACAGAAAGAGCGCAGGAAACGCTCGATGTCCTCCTCGGAGAGCTAACACGGTTGTCAGAAGGAATCAGACAAGAGGAACTAAATCGACTTAAAGCGAGGATCAAGAGCGCACTGATTATGCAACAAGAATCCAGTGCCGCCCGTAGTGGATCCATAGCAGCAGATTGGTATTACCTGGAACGTATCCAGACATTAGAGGAAATCGGCGGCATCATTGACGACCTGAGTTGCGACAGTATCAATGCTTATTTAGCTGAACATCCCCCCGCCGATTTCACGATTGTGACGCTGGGTGAAAAACAACTGGAGATCCCTCTTGGAATTCCGTCAGCAAACGCTCGATAATGGCTTGGAAGTGGTCGCCGAATGCAACCCACAAGCCTATTCCACCGCGATCGCGTTCTTCGTAAAAACGGGTGCTCGCGACGAAACTCCCGAAATCGCCGGAGTGAGCCACTTTCTGGAGCACATGGTCTTCAAGGGCACTGCCACACGCACGGCGGAGGATGTGAACCGTACCCTGGATGAAATCGGCTCTCATTCGAACGCGTTTACGAGTGAGGAACAGACTGTCTTTTTCGCCACAGTCTTGCCCGAATACCAAGACGCTGCCGTCGAACTGCTTGGCGACATCATGCGCCCCGCTCTCCGTGAACACGATTTCGATACGGAAAAGCAAGTGATCTTGGAAGAGATCGCGAAATACGATGATCAGCCTCCATTTGGGGCCAACGAAAAATGTATGGCCGCGCATTTCCCGCAACATCCATTGGGACAAAGCGTGCTTGGAACTTGCGACAGCGTCACCGCATTGAGCGCCGACCAGATGCGTAGTTACTTTGAAGAACGCTATAGCCCGCAAAACATGGCATTGGTCGCCGCGGGAAACGTAAATTTCGACCGACTGGTCGAGCAAGCCAGTCAATCGTGCGGGCAGTGGAAGCCCTTTCCGACCCAGCGTGCGACACCCCGCGCCCAGGCGCATAGCGGTTTGGAAATCGTGCAAAATAACGCGGCGCACCAGGAATATGTGGTACAAATCGCGAATGGGCCGGCGGCCGAAGACTCCAACCGTTACGCAGGTCGTTTGCTGGCAACCATACTTGGGGATGACAGTGGCAGCCGCCTCTTCTGGGAACTCGTAGACACGGGCCTCGCGGAATACGCTTCAGTCGCCGCCTATGAATTCCAGGGTACCGGCATCTTTATGACATTTCTGTGCTGCGCCCCTGGAGACACATCACGCAACCTTGAGCGAGTACGTGAAATTGAATCGGAATTGGAATCGGGTGGAGTCCGACTGGAAGAACTGCAACAAGCGCAAAACAAGATCTCGGCGCATCTCATTCTGCAAAGCGAACGTTCCACAAACCGCATGTTTAGTGTTGGAAACCATTGGATTCAACGCCACGAATATCGTACGGTGAGAGACATTATCAACGCCTACCAAGAAGTAAACTGCGATCAACTTGCCAAACTGATTCAGCAGTATCCGCTGAGTGCCAGCACCACTATTGTCGTTGGTCCGCACGCGGAACTCGCACCATCCCGATTGGCGATTGCCAAGAACAACTAATTCAATCCCATTGACCACGCCGTCAGGTCTGATCCGCCAACCAATGGAGGTCATCGATGTCGCTACGCCAGCGTACCCTGCAGACCAGCCTGCTACTTCTTATTGGAAATCTGGCGTTTGCGGTCTACGCCGCTGATTGGCCCACTTACCAGCAAAACAACCGGCGCAATGCCTACACGAATGAACAGCTCGATGTAGATCGGCTTGTGGTGCGCTGGAAGTGGGTTTCCACAGCATTACCTGACCCGGCCTGGTCGGGACCCGCCAAATGGGATGCCTATGCCGGCATCCGCGGCCTGCGCTCGATGCGCAATTACGACCCCGTTTTCCATCCGATCGCTGTACAAGACAAAATCTGGTTCGGGTCTACTTCGGATGAAGGTGTCTATTGCCTCGACGCGGCAACCGGCGACAGACTCTGGGTGTTTCCCACCGGGGGTCCAGTACGAGTGGCGCCAACCTGGACGGACGGACACCTGTATTTTGCCTCGGATGATGGGTTTGCCTATTGCCTCAACGCCAGCACCGGAGCACTCATCTGGAAATTCAAACCAAGCCCAGAAGGCGACCAGATCGTCAACAACGGACGGCTTATTCCCTTCTGGCCATGTCGTAGCGGCGTACTCGTCGACAAGAATGTCGCCTACTTCACCGCTTCCATGTTGCCCTGGAAAACCTCCTATCTGTGCGCCGTAGATGCCCTGCGGGGAAACCTTGACGCCGAGGGATGCTTCGTCCGCGAAATCAAAGAACAGACGATGGAAGGTCCACTGGTTGCATCTCCCACCAGGTTGATTGTGCCTCAAGGCCGCGTCGCGCCCCAATTATTTTCACGCGCCGATGGAAAGCCGCTCGGCGCTTTGAAAGGTGGCGGCGGATCGTTTGTCGTCCTAGCCAGCGAAGATCTGATACTCCATGGGCCAGGCAACAAAAAAGGCTGGATCACCGCCAGCAAGTCGACAACTGGAGAGACCATTGCCACCTATCGCCGCGGCAATGCCATGATCGTCGCCAATGCCGTGTCTTACATGTTGACCGACGACACGCTGGCCGCGACCGATGTCGCCCGGAGAAAGCCTCTGTGGCAAGTTCCGAGTGACTGCGGATTGGCATTGGTTCTGGCAGGAGACACGTTGTTCGCCGGTGGCGTCGATCGCGTGTGCGCGTTTCGGGTCCGCGACGGTCGCCAAATCTGGGAGCAAGAGGTAGCCGGCAGAGCCTATGGTCTGGCCGTCGCCAACGGCCAATTACTCGTCAGTACCGATCTCGGTGTACTGTACGCCTTTGCTCCTGGCAAACCCAGTGCTCCTGCTGAACCCAGCCCGGTCACATCCAGCAGTACGCCAGAGAAGATCGCGAGTATTGAGGCAGCGCAAGCGCTGTCACCTATCCCCGTAATCGATGACGCGGGCCTGGTTGGTCGTTGGGTTTTTCACCGCAACCAGCGGACCGGTGGAGCAATTCGCGACCTGGCGGGAAAACACGCCGCAACCTTGACCGGAAAGCCCCGCTTCGCACGTGTCGAGGATCATGAAGCACTGGTGCTCGATGGAAGCTCCACGCAAGTGCTGATTGCCAAAGACCATCGTATGGCCCAGTTACCAAACCGTGAAATCACGGCGGAAGCGTGGGTACGCGTCGACACGCCACTTCAATGGGGCGGAATTGTGGGCGCCATCCAAGACAACGGAAGCTTCGAGCGGGGCTGGCTACTGGGGTACAGCGAGCTGAATCCGACCTTCGCCCTAGCCAGTAAGCAGGGGAGTGGAAAACTGACTTACCTCAAGGCAAAAACGGCTTTGCAGCAGGGCAAGTGGTACCACGTGGTGGGAACCTACGATGGACAGCAGATGCGCCTGTATGTCAACGGCAAGCTGGAGAATCAGTCGGGTGCAGAGCAGGGAGACATTTTCTACCCGCCTCAGGCTTTCTTCGAAATCGGCGCGTACCACGACAAGGATGAGAATTTCAGAATGACTGGAATGCTCAATGAGGTCCGTGTCTATCGTCGCGTCCTCACCGCGGCGGAAATCGAACAGCACGCAGATACAAAAACACTTCGCACCCCACCACCGGCCGAACTCGCTTTAGGGCCGTATCTCCAGTTCACCGCTCCCGGGACGGCGGTGATCCGCTGGCACACGCATCATCCGACAACCACCCATTTGAGCTATCAGTTAGATAGCAGCGACAACACCCAACGCATACATCTTGAAGGTTCGCGCCAGACCCATGAGGTTGTATTGACCGGTTTGCGACACAATCGCGTCTATTCTTACTCCATTCATTTAGACGATCCGGCCCATCCATCCGGAACTGCCGGACCCTATGAATGCGATACGTTTTTCAATTACGAAGCCCGTCGAGTCAGGGTACCTGCGTCAACCAGTTCCAACACGGAGTCCGCTGCCACCAGGGCGACAGCAACGCCCCAACCACTAGCTGCTGACCTCGTTAAAGCGATCTTGCAAAACACGCCCGCAACGCGCGGAATCTGCCTTGTACTGGGAGCAGATGCGGAACTTGCCCAATCACTGGCACACCAAAGTCAGTTCCGCATTGTGGTCGCTGAACAGGACCCAACCCGTCTGGCAAAACTCGTACCCGTAGCTTCCGCTGCGGCGGGACGCATTGTATTACGCCAAGTGACTTCTTTTGAGCGGCTACCCTTCACGAGCGCATTCGCCAACCTGGTCATCTGCAGTCACCTGGGAAAGCCAGGAACACCGGTGCCCATTTCGCCACAAGAATGCTTGCGATTGACGCGACCCGATGGTGGGATCGTCTGGTGGCCGGCCAATGACAAGCGTGGACTGCAGTTCTTTTCCCGCTCGTCACCGCTGGAGGTCTCTGGGCAGAAATTGCTACGCGTCCAGCGCGCGGCCTTACCCGGTGCGGGTGAATGGTCGCACCTCTACGGCAAACCAAACAATTCAGCTTTTGGTGGAGAAACACTCGGCGGCGCCGCCAATGTTGGCGAACTCGAGGTCCAGTGGGTTGGCAAGCCTGGGGCGCGTTACCAACCGGATCGCAATGGCCGAAAACCCGCGCCACTGTCAACGGCGGGACGTCTTTTCCTGCAAGGCCTACAACGTTTGATCGCGCTCGATGCTTACAACGGAACCGTCCTCTGGTCGCTAGAGATCCCACCACTAGGCCGATTCAATATGCCGCGTGACTGTAGTAACTGGTGTGCGGATCGCGACCATCTATTCGTTGTGATCCGAAACAGCTGCTGGCAAATCAACGCGGCCACAGGGGAGATAAAGCGATTTCACGAGGTAATGAAGGACAGTCGCTACAGTTGGGATGCGGATTGGGGCTATGTGGCACGGGTCGACAACCTCCTTATCGGAAGTAGTGTCAAGAAAGGCTCGAGCTTCACCAGCTTCTGGGGCGGGGCAGGGCAGGGATGGTACGATTCCGTATCGGGAGAAGTCACCCACCAGGTCTGCAGCGATCAGATTTTCGCCATCGACCTGCCAGGAGAACAGCACGCGTGGACCTATCAATCGGGAGTAGTTCTCAACCCAACCATCACGATTGGAGATGGACAAATCTTCTTCGTCGAGTGCCGCCAGCCAGCCATCCAACAGGACGCGGTGAGGAGAATCGGTCGACCAGAACTCTGGCAGGATCAGTTCCTCGTCGCTTTAGACGCGGCCACTGGAAAAAAGGTCTGGGAAAAACCACTCACGAGCGCCCCGGGCACTGTCGTATTTTACCTGGCGCAAAGTGACAATCACCTGGTCCTTGTCTCCTCCACCGATAAACACTATCACACGTACGTTTACCAGACAAAAGACGGGGCATCCATCTGGAAAAAACGCTTTGCGTGGCAAAGCGACAACCACGGTGGACACATGTCTCGCCCCGCGATTGTCGACAATACGCTGTACGTCAGACCACGTGTGTTTGAACTGGGAACAGGCCTCGAACTATCCCGGAAATTACCGGCCGGTGGCTGCGGCACTTACGCCTGCACAACCGATGCGCTGTTTTTCCGCTCGAGTCAGGTCACGGTCTGGGACCGTGAACGCGGTAACACCACGCAGTGGAAGCGTCTGCGTCCTGACTGCTGGTTGAGCACAATTCCCGCTGGTGGAATGTTGTTGTCACCGGAGGCAGGAGGTGGCTGCAGCTGCGGATCCTGGATGGAAACATCGATCGGGTTTCGACCACGGCTGGGCAACTGAAGAAAACGTGCCGGCACCCAAGAATCAGTTGACTCGCCAGCGGCAACTGTGCAAACAGTCTTCGTGTTTGCGCGGGGCATTTCGAACCGACCGCGTTGCCCAATGGCAACGTGATCAATCTCGCGACCGCATTATGAAATAAAGTAGTGTCAGCAGGCTGCTGATCACGGCAGCCACATAGGTAAGCGCTGCGGCGTTGAGCACCCGGTCGATCCCCTCGCGTTCATCCGGATCAACGATACCTGCTTCCAACACAAGTCGCTTCGCCCGGGCACTGGCGTCGAATTCAACTGGTAACGTGATGATTTGAAATAGCAGTACCAGAGAGAACAGGGCCGCCCCCACCAGCAACAAGGGGTTCATCGACAGAAAAAGACCAGCCACCATCACCATGTAACCTAGCGACGATCCAATTCCGGCTAAAGGCACCAGGGCAGTACGCATTCCCAAAAAAGCGTACCGCTGCGCGTGCTGGATGGCGTGCCCCGCCTCATGGCAAGCAATACCAACCGCGGCCACCGAGGAGCTGCTATAGACATCTTCCGACAACGCCAGTTGGCGATTGCTCGGGTTGTAGTGATCGCTCAAGTGACCGTGAGTCCGAACGATAGACACATCGTCGACACCAGCACGCTGCAACAAGATCTGTGCTGCCTGCGCACCTGTAATCCCACGACGCGCCTTCACTTGTGAATAGTGATTGAAGGCCGCTCGGACAGCCAAGCTGGCAGCACCGGAAATCAACATGCCGGGTAGCATCACCACCAGCAGGTAGAGCGGGTCGAAAAACATGATCCTTACTCCTTCGAGGTGTCAGAACACTCCCGTTTCCTAGCATTACATCACAAAACAGGTCAAGCCCGACTTTCGGGTATCGCGGTGACGGCAGCAGCCGGCGGCATCTCTCCAAATGGAGAGCAAGACTCCTGTAAACCTGAGCTACGCACCCATTCAGAGGGTTGTTCGTTCGACTGCCAGCGATCTTGCCATAGTTTTACCATCAGAGGCCCCGTTTTTAGGACTGCGGGTGCCGTTCCACAATTGCCAGGTTGCCCGCGGCGGGCTAGGCTCTCTGCTCAAAAACCACGCCGTTCTCCAACAGGACTCCACCTCGTGAAAACACTGCTCATCTTGCAAGAATTGATGGATCTCATCGAGTCGCGGCGGGACCAACCTTCTGAACACTCCTACACCGTAACGCTACTGGCCGGCGGGATCGACCGCATCGGAGAAAAAGTCAGCGAAGAAGCGGCGGAACTTGTCTCCGCTGCCGCCATGCTCGATGGCAGCGAACCGCGCCGCGAAGAAGTCATTTACGAAGCTGCGGACCTGATTTACCACCTGTTTGTATTGCTCGGATTCAGTCGGGTGCGGCTCCACGAAGTGTCCGCAGAGCTGCAATCCCGTTTCGGGACTTCGGGGCTCGAGGAGAAAGCATCTCGAAAGCAGCAACCCTAGTCCAGTAACCCGGCCCTTTCTTACCTGACGCGCCACGAGTCGCAAAACAGCGCGACAGATGCTACGGTATCTCCGCCCGCCCTAGTCAGCGCAGCGAGTCCAGATAAGCGAGCAAATCAGCCATCTTTGCCAAGTCCAGTTCCTTTTCCAGCCCTTCGGGCATAAACGACAGCCCCGTGCTGCTCATTTGGTCAATCTCCGCCCTGGGAACTTCAACCCGTACTCCGTCTGGACGTCTCAGTAAAAGGCTGTTGGCACTTTCTGACTCGATCATCCCTGTAATCACGCGGGCATCCAGCGTGGTCACTACGTAGGCCAAGTATTTTGGTTTGACTTCACGATTGGGGTCCAAGATATTCAACAAGATCGCGGCCAGCCCACGATTGCGGATCCCACGCAAGTCTGCACCGAGTGCTGTGCCAACGCCTTCCAGACGATGGCACGCCGAACAAACCTTCTTGAATACCTGTTGGCCACGAGCTGGATCTCCCTGACGTTGCAGCGCAGGCTGGAAAGCCTCCACGATTTGCAACCGGCGCCCCGGCTGGGCGGCACCAAACAACTCGGTGGCCTTGCGCGACAGCAACGGATCCGGGTGTTTCTGCAGCAGCGCAATACGTGCCGGGTCCACTTCGGCTCGGCGGACCCGTTCTTGGCCAACGGCCTTCAAGAACGCTGCGATCCAGGACGGACGAGACAGCAACGTCTCCGCAGCAGCCGCGCGCAAAGCGGGACTGAGTGTCTGCCAACGCGTGAGGAGTACCGACGCTACCGCCGGCTCACGATAGGCGCCCAACGTCTCGATCACAGCCGCCTGTATGCGGTCCGGTTGTTGCAGATCAAAACACCGCTCCAGTAATTCACGTGTGTCAGTAAACGGCGCCAACCTCAGACTGCGAATCGCTTCTACGCGGTGTTCAAAGGGCTGCGTATTATCCACCGCTACCAATTTGGCCTGGTCGATCAGCTCCGCGAGAATTTCAGCGGCCTTACCGCCCGCGGCGGTAAGTTCACTTCGGCGCGCCGGGTCCTTCAAACGCGTCACGAGGCCTTCGACAATGCGCTGGGCGAGTTTCTGCTCCAAGGTCGTCACCTGTTGCAATGCTTGGAGGACGGCCGCCACCTGGCTGTCACGATTGGCCGCACCGATCTGCTCCGCCAGTGCAACGAGAAAAATGGGACCGTGCTTGCTAGCTGTGAATTCTTGATCCGCCAGCAGCTCAGAGAACACAACGCCACCTGTTTCGTTCAACGAACTAAGCAGCGCCAAGCGGACCCATTGATCATGCGCGTCCATCCGCGCCAGGCGAACCAGTGCTTGAATGCTTGCCCGTCCGTCCCAGTAGCCCAATGAAAATGCCAATTGATAGCGAACGCGTGGATCCGCATCGTTTGTCATCTGACTGACATGCGAGGCAATCTCGGGGGCTTCAGCCATCACCGGTTCAGCGAGCTTCAGCGCGTGTACACGAACCATCGGTTCCACATCTTGCAAACCAGAGAGAATCGCATCGGCAGGCAATGCAGACAGACCTCGTAGGGCGTACATGGCGGTCATGCGACCCTGTGAAAGTCGGGCCTTCACGACCATCTCACGTAGCGGTCGGATCGCACTTCTGTCTTGACGCTGGTAGATAAGCCGAGCCGCCGTGTCTCGGTGCCAGCCGTTTGGGTGATCAAGCATTTCCACCAACTGTTGTATCGTCGCGACCCGTAGATTGGGTGGCCTGGTCGCCTGAAAATCGGCTGTCGCAATCCGATAAATCCGCCCCCGGTCGTTACCGCCCACGGGCTTCAAATGGGGAAGAAACTCTGGAGGCAAAAAGGCCGCACCTTCGATCAAGGAACGATAGATATCGAGGAAGTAGAGATTGCCGTCCGGTGCATTGGCAAACTGAACTGGTCGTGTCCAAATGTCACGAGAAGCCACAAATTCACGACCCGGTTCGGCACGTCGCGCTACCAACCGCAAATCTTCGGTTGCCAACCGGGCCCGATAAACCAGATTGTTGGCCGCATCACCGACCAGCAAGCTGCCAGCGAATTGCGCGGGCCAGGCATGACCGCGATAGACCGTGATACCCGTCGCCGCTGTAAAAAAACCAAATGGTTTCCCTCCTTCATCGGAACCGCGGAAACGGCCCTCCCGGCGAAGTGTCGTGCGCAGCACACGCCATGGTTCGTTTGGACTGATACGAAACAAACGCGTGAATTTTCCCTCTGGTGCGATGTCGACCGCAGCGGCAGGAGATTTTGTGTATGGGTTGCGTGCCAAATAGCGATCGTCATACATCAGCGTCTGGGCCGGAACGCTATTGGAACACACAAATTTGCGGCCCCAGTCATCCATACTCATCCCATGCTGCCCACCACCACTGGTCAATTCAAATTCACTTAGATCATGGGGATCAAAGATCAAACCGCGGCCGCGTACAGATACCGGCGGTGCCCCTCCTGGCGCGGTGGCACGGACGTCCCCGCCAGAAAGACTGGTGGAAAGATGAAATCGGTTATCAAGACCCCACCGTATTGAATTGAGATGCGCTTCACCCGCTTTGTCACGACCAAAACCGGTGAATACCACCTTACGCACGTCGGCACGACCATCTCGATTCGTATCTTTCAAATACAGCAAATCGGGAGCGGCACCCACAAAGATACCACCAGCCCAACAGGCGACTGCCGTCGGGTATTCGAGCCCGTCGGCAAAGAGCACGCTCTGGTCATAGATTCCGTCTCCATCGGTATCTGCGAGTCGCCGCACAGAGCCTTTGGCAACCGGGGTTTCCACCGCATAGGCGTTGTACTGGGGCAATTCAACGACATACATCCTGCCGAGTGCATCAAAATCAACTGCCACCGGATCACGTACATCAGGTTCCGCTGCGACCAGGTCAACACGGAACCCCGGTCGTACCTGCATCTGCTCGCGTGATGCGCCCGGTTTTCGAGGTGTCACGGGCTCAAGCTTTGCCGCTAATTCCGCAATTAGACGATTCTTGGCTTCCTTTTCCGATTCCTGCTGGGCAGTCAGACCGGATGGCAATAAGCTCGTCACCAAGAGAGCTGCCCAGATTCGCCCCCGCAACGTCATCCCCATATCAAACATCTTCCAGAATCTCCCCTTGATGCGGTAAACCACACGTCGCGTACTGGCGAGTCTAGGCCCTGACAACGCTCCTTGTCAAAGTAAACGCCACCAGCCCAAGACAGGACCTCCGGCAACGCCACTTCCACGGTCCAACTGAACAGAACCGCCAACAGAACACCGCCTGCCATGTCAGATTGAACTCGGCTCTGTCACCTGCCCGGACCGATTTTCAGCAACCCTGATTCGCACAAGAACCTCTAATGAATAACCTATTTGCCACAATTCCTGGGAAATTAGCCACAGAACTCTTTGACACCTTACTGGAGACACCTTCGCTGCGCATCGAACGAATCATCTCACAGGGGCACAGGACACCAGCAGGGGATTGGTACGACCAATCTCGGAATGAATGGGTGCTTCTGGTCCAAGGAGCGGCACGCCTGCAATTTGAGGACCAGCCCCACGAGCGAGAACTGAGACCGGGAGACTATCTCAACATCGCGGCCGGTGTCCGGCATCGTGTCAGCTGGACCACACCTGACGAACCAACGCTCTGGCTGGCGATCCACTATGGGAATGATTGACTGTCTTCCCAAGACTGTTTTGCGATAAAGTACATTCGGCACCTGCGAGGACTTCCCTGTGTTCCTGATCCGCAAACCGACGGCCCTGGCGATCAACCATTTTCGGCAAACTCAAGGATTCCTTGATTTCAGTTACGCTGCTGTCGGTGCAACTCGAGATACGCCACCGCCGGGCTTTGTGGTCGACCATACACGTGAGCAGATCGGAGTCGGCGAAACGACTTTTCGCCGCGCCCAGGAAGCGTTGCGCAATTGGAGACAACTGGAATTGGGGTGGGTTTCACTCGGCACGCCTCCCCCGGCTGTCAAACCGGGTGAAACGGTTTCTGTGTTAGCTCGAGTGTTCGGACTGTGGTCGCTCAACGCCTGCCGGATCATCTACGTCACACAGCAGCAAACCCCCTGGCCAAGTTTTGGCTACGCCTACGGTACACTTCCCGATCATGCGGAAACGGGCGAGGAACGTTTCCTGGTCGAATGGACACCGCGCGACGATGCCGTCTACTACGATATTCTAGCATTCTCGCGACCACACCATTTCCTCTCCCAAGTGGGCTATCCGATAGCCCGCCGACTGCAACGACGATTCGCTCGTGAATCGATGGCCGCAATGCGGCACGCTGTCTCGCAGGCTCAGTAGACTCTTCCTTGATTCAACTGGCATCGTTCGAACTGATGTAAACCGCCGTTCCACCACGAGTGGACAAAACTAGATCGGTCCGCACAACCGGCGATAACAAGCGGGTTCTATGACCCTCGGTTTGCGTTAGAATCTGACAGATAACAACCCGTGGGCTCGCAAGAGCAACTCGCCACCCTCACTATCTAACGGGCGCCCATGCCGCCCTACTCGATCATGTACATTTCCAACTTCGAACTATTTCCCATCAGCGTTCCTTACCTGCACGATGAACGTAGCAGTCGCGTTCACCGCGGCGGTGTTACCTCAATCGCGATCCGCTTGTCCACTGATGACGGACAAGTTGGTTGGGGAGAAGCCTGTGTCGGTGCGGACGCAGCGTCAATTCTTTCGGCTGCCGAATCAGCCCGTCCTTTCCTCATCGGGCGTTCCCCATGGCAAAACGAGGCTATTGCACGGGACTTCTTTGGGACCGGACTCTGGGACCATCGGGCAATGACGGGCAATTTTGCCTTCGCCGGCATCGATATGGCACTTTGGGACCTATGTGGCAAGTCCTGCGGCGAGCCCATTTATCGCATGCTAGGAGGAGCCCTGCGCGATGAGGTCGACTACTTCTGCTACCTCTCGCAGGGTACCGTTGAGCACCTCCGTAGAGAGTGTCAGGAGGGTGTGAAACGGGGACACAGCTGTTTCTATCTGAAAGTCGGCATCGACGCCGAGGCGGAAACTGAAATGCTGGCAACCGTGCGCGCCGCGATCGGCCCTGACCGCAAGCTGAGGATCGACGCCAATCAGGCCTGGACTGTCCCTGAGGCAGCTCAACTCCTCAACGAATGGAACCAGGCCTTTTCTATTGATTTTGTGGAAGCGCCAGTACCGGTCTTCCCGCTCGCCAACATGCACGATTTGCGGCAACGTGTGGGTGTTAGCTTTTGTGCCAACGAAGGGCTGTGGACTGTAGCCGATGCCTACCGTGTGATTCGCAGCCGCTGTGCAGACGTACTTTGCTTCAGCGGTTACTGGGTTGGAACGTTGCGGCGTTTCCACACACTCTGTCAGGTCGCTCACCTGGAAGGCCTCGCGGTCTGCAAACACACTCACGGTGAACTGGGAATCGCCGCAGCCGCAGCGCAACATGTTCTCCTGGCGATTCCCAACGCCTGTGACGGCGCCCAACAAACGGCTGCCATGATGGCGGATGACATCCTCCAGACGCCACTTCCGATCGCATCGAAAGCACGCTGGGGATGCATCGACGGCCCTGGCCTGGGGATCAATGTCAGCGAAGAGAAGATCGCTACTTACGCGGAACTCTACCACCAGCAGGGGCAGTTCCTGCCATATCAGTCTGATCCGCCACAGTAAACAATCCACAGTAAACAATAAGGTGTTCCCGACACCTCTTCAGCTCGTCGACCCCAATGCGCGGTTCACAATTTCGGCCACATCGTTGGAGAGTTGCGGATGCGAGCGAATCCGGTCCAATTGCGCCAACATCAATGACTGGCGTTGCTGATCAAAGCGTTTCCAATCATTGAGCGCCGCCACCAGGCGTGCCGCGACTTGCGGATTCGCCCCATCCAGCTTCAGCACGATATCTGTCAGAAAGACATACCCTCTACCATCACTTGCATGAAATCGCAACTGATTTTGCATGCCAAACGTCCCGGCCAAGGAACGGACACGGTTGGGGTTCGACAAATGATAGTCGGGGTGTTGGGACAATTGCACAACACGGTCAACCGTATCGGAGCGTGTGGAAACAGCCTGCACAGCAAACCACTTGTCTAGGACCAGTGGGTCCTCTTTCCACTGGTCGTAAAATTCCGCCAGGGCCGCTTCGCGTTCCGGGACCATCAAGTCGATCAGGCAGGTCAGCGCAGCCTGTTGATCAGTCATGTTGTCCGCAGACCTGAACTGCCCCATCGCCAGATCTACCGATTCCTGGTCGCCAACTGCGACCAAGTATCCCAGAGCGGTATTCTTAAGTCGCCGTGCCTGAATCGCGGCCGAGTCTTTGGAATACGGACCTGTTGCGACACATGCCTGGTACAATTCCCTGAAGAGATCCCGAAAATGCGTGGCCAACTGGCTACGCAGAAATTCACGAGCTTGGTGGATACTCCCCGGATCAACAACCTCCATTTCTTGTCCCAGCACCATTTCACCTGGCAGCGTCAGCAACAGCGATTTGAAAGCCCCATCCAGTGTTTGGTCACGCAACAAACTGCCAAACGCTTCGAGAAACAGCGGGTCTACCTGCAACAGTCCATCACGGCCTGCCTGATCACATAAATCCAGCAACAATTGCGTACCAAAAGTCTGCGCCGCATCCCAGCGATTGAACGCATCACTATCATGACTCATCAAGAATGCCAGCTCTTCACGATCGCGTTGCAAATGCAAACGAACCGGGCTGGAAAACTCTCGCAGCACCGATGGCACCGGTTGCTCCTGAAAACCTGTGAACGTGTACGTCTCAGATTGTTTACGCAACTCCAATAAATGCGTAGTCCGCGGGTGCCCAGGCTGTTCGCAACACTCTGCCTCCAGCGCCGCACCATCCGCTCCCAGCCACCCAACATTCACCGGCAAGTGCAATGGTTCTCGGTGCTGGGTTCCCGGCAGCTCGTAGGCGTGTGGTGAGTAGCTCTGTGAAAACCGCAGTTCATAGATCCCCGTGTCCGCATTCCACGTACCAGCGACATGCAGCTCGGGAGTACCGGCCTGCGCATACCAGAGACCGAATTGCTCCAGATCCACATCGTTCGCATCCGCCATACTAGCGCGAAAATCATCACAGGTTACCGCCTGTCCATCGTGCCTCTGAAAATAGAGGTCCATTCCTTTGCGAAATCCATCCGCCCCTACTAACGTGTGGTACATGCGGATGATCTCGGCCCCTTTCTCATACACCGTTACGGTGTAGAAATTGTCCATCGAAACATAGGATTCCGGGCGAATCGGATGGGCCATCGGACCGCTGTCTTCCGGGAATTGCCGCGTCCTCAGTTGCTTGACATCTTCAATCCGTTTCACCGCAGCGGAGGTCTGGTCCGCTGTAAACTGTTGATCGCGAAAAACAGTTAAACCTTCTTTCAGAGTTAACTGAAACCAATCGCGGCAAGTCACACGATTACCCGTCCAGTTGTGGAAGTACTCGTGGGCAATGATCGCTTCGATTAACTCATAGTCCGCATCGGTCGCTGTATCGGGTCGCGCCAGCACATATTTCGAATTGAAGACATTCAGCCCTTTGTTCTCCATGGCGCCCATGTTGAAGTCGTTCACTGCAACGATCATGTAAATGTCCAGGTCGTATTCCAATCCAAAGACCCGTTCATCCCATTCCATCGCCTTGATCAACGACTGCAACGCATGGTCACAGCGGTCAACATTTCCAGGCTGCACCCAAATCTCCAGCTGAACCTGGCGACCACTTCGCGTCGTAAAGAGGCCACGCTGACAGCGCAAATCACCAGCTACCAGGGCAAATAAATAGGAAGGCTTGGGATGCGGATCTTCCCAGATAACTTGGTGTCTACCGTTCTCTAATTCACGTGCCTCCACACGATTCCCGTTCGACAGTAACACCGGATACTGGGTTTGATCCGCTGTAATCGTGACACGGTACGTCGCCATGACGTCCGGCCGGTCGAGAAAATAGGTGATCCGCCGGAACCCCATGGCCTCGCATTGCGTACAGAAGTTGCCACTGGACCGGTAGAGACCGCTGAGGGAGGTATTCTCGTCGGGATTAATCTCGACCAGGATTTCCAGTGTAAAACGCGCAGGGAGCTGCTCGAGCTTCAGATGATCGCCTGCCAGCTGATATTCTTCCGTTTGGAGCTCTCGGCCCTCCAGCCAGACTCCGAGGAGTTTTAGATCTTCTCCATTGAGTACTAGTGGGCCCTGTGGAACTCTCTCATTTCGAAAGAACGTAATCCTGCTACGGACGCGAGTTCGCTGTTCTTGTAAATCAAACTCGAGTTCCACTGACTCGACCTGATACGGGGGTTGGGCGTACTGATTGCGGTAAACCGCGGTGGGCTGCTGGGCGGACATCTTGAACCTAATCCGTAGGTGAAAATCAACGTATCAATGACAAATCAAGTGGGCGTGCGATCATTAATAACCGCTGTACGGCCACCCAGCGCCGACTCGCGGAGCGCTGTTCAAGCCGCCGGGCGGCCGTTTGTCAGGCCTTGCGGCAGGCGTTCTGCTACACCGCTCGCGCCATCATGCGCAACAACCCTCCCCACCGGGACAATGACAGTCAATCACTTTCCATGGTGGTGTGCTTCGAAGAGAGGATGCTTTGCATTACCACGAGAAACAACGTAGGCGATGAGATCCAGAATTTCTTCACGCGACAGGCGGTTCAACAAGCCCTTCGGCATCATTGAGACCGGGGATTTCTGCCGTGACTCGATCTCATCCGTCAGTAACCGTGTCGGTTTCCCTTTGGCGAGCGGGTCGATCACGATCTCCACCGCTTCCGGCTTTTCGCCTACAACCATCCCCGTGATGAGTTTTCCAGATTCCATCACGAAGACATAGGATGCGAACTTCTCGTCAATCTGCTTGGAAGGTTCAAGAATGGACCGCAAAATGTGCTCGGCCGTTTGCTTCTTGGGATCCAGCTTGGCCAGGTCGGGACCAAACTCTTGGCCGACATTGTTCAGCCTATGACAAGCCACACAGTTGGCCACCTTGAACAGTTCTTTGCCCACCTCAAAAGCTCGCCCTCCCGGCAACGGCTTCACGTTGGCAACGAGGTCCGCAAACTTCCACTCCTGTGACCGCGTATTGAATTTCAGCAAGTCATCCTTCAATGGCAGCGGGTTTGCGGCCAAATACGCCACCGGGTCGGCGCGGTACTTTTCCAGGTTGTCGACCACATACAAGGCCCCATACATCCTCCGCCAGTGGCCTGGATACGTACAGACGTAGGGGTAGACACCTGGAGCCGTGGGAACTTCAAAGACCAAGGCCTGGACCTGGCCTCCCTGCAACAGGCGACTTGCCAGCAAGATCTGGTCGGACCTGGGAATATACTGCCGCGCCATCGCATCCGCATCCCGGGCAGTCGACTCGGCCAGCATGCCTACTTCTGCCAGGGAGCCGGGACGAAGAATGGCAAAGTTGTGGGGCATGTTATCTGAATTCGAGAAGCGGAATTCAACCGGTTTGCCCGCT
>PAQH01000105.1 GCA_002709225.1 Planctomycetaceae bacterium | reverse complement strand
TACGTGTCAACAGCCCGCCGCGACTTCCCCCCAAATAGGTCGTAGACAGGCAGCCCAGCACGTTTGCCAAGTATGTCCCATAGCGCCATGTCGACGCCACTCATGGCGTTGTAGAGAACAGGACCATTTCGCCAGTACGAACTGACGAAAGAAGACTGCCAGATATCCTCAATCTGGGTCACGTCCTTTCCCAACAGGAATGGCCTCAGGTATTTATCTACGGCCGTTTCCACGACGCGTGCCCGCTGTGTGAACGTAGCGCAACCAAGTCCGTACAATCCCGGCTCATTCGTTTCAATCTTGACCACAACGAGCCGAATTCCAGCAGGCGCGGTCAGGATCGTCTTGACGTTTTCGATTCTCAGCGGCGGTAGCTTTCGTTGACGAGCCTCCTGGGCCAACGAAGTGGGAAAGTCACCATGTGTGGCCAATGCACTCGCACCGAAAGCGACAAGCGAGTTGTTGAGCCAGCTGCGTCGATTCATCATCACATTGAGCTCCTTTTTCGAGATCAAACAAGTAGTCATCTTCAAATTCACTTGACCGATCGGCAAACGCTGATTCACTGCGCAGCAAACGGACCATTACGACAAACATTGTGTCAACAGCACGATGGCCGCAAAGCAGCACCAAACAGTGCCGGAAAACAACGCCCCAGCAGATGATTGCCGGTCCGAAACACCGCTGCGGGACCAGCTGTTGCTGCAGGCAAAACCCCGCTTGTAACAGTCTGAACACCACACGAAACAGCCTCATCAAGGCTGAGGGGCAACAACGCGTACCAATTCAAACCGATGGGTCTGCGGAACCCTGAGCTTGGCAATCCGCTGATCTCGTTCCTTGACGAGACCGTCGAACTGGGGAATCTCGACCGCGTTATTTCCTTGTTCATTCTTCCGGAACAAATACAGATACGTTTCGTTCTGTGGCCGGTAGCGATGAAAATACAACTCGTTCTTGATACGAATGGCCTGCCGCAGTGCTTCCCACTGTTGTCTGGCAGCCTGGTGGACAAAAGAGACGCCGCGAGCCCACTCTTGATGGGAACGAGCTGTTACTACAATCGTTGTATCAAGACGTAGTTCGTAAGCACCCTCCGGCAACTCCGCGACCAGTCGTGGCATACGCTGCGGTTCCTCACCACGACTGGATCCTTCACCACTCAGACTACTCCCGGCGAAATACAGCCGTTTGTCCCGAGCCAAGAAACTGACTCCCTGTGCGTTGACCTTCAGCTCACTCACTTGTGTCACCGGCGATGAGGTCAGATGACGTTGTTCCAACTTGACCCACCAGCCAGATTGATCCTGAAATTCACCGCGTTCACGAAGTTCCTTACGCCCGGAAATCTGCGCGCCAAGCTTGCTAGCAATCCACGGTGCCGCGGCACGATAACCGGCAACGGTCAGCTGCACGCCATCATGCGTAGACACCGGTTCGGCGGGCAATTGTCGCATCAAATCGTGCAAGTCAACAAATGCCAGCATGCGCCGTTCGGCAATCCCCGCCATCGCATTCCGATAGAGAACCAAATCGCGATTGTATCTGGTCGGATCAGGTAGAGGGGGAGGTAATGTGGCGCGGCAATGGGGAGCGACCAATACGATCTTCGTCTTGATTGAATCGAGTGCATCCAACAAAGACTCCAGCCCCGTTGAAAACAAATCCACTCCGCTCTTACCAGCGTAGGCTTCATTGCCGCCATACACCACAACAAGCGTCGTCGGCCGAGCTCTCTTTACGTCGCGAATCAGTCGGGCAAATCCGTCCGTTGGCTTACCAAACAAAGCACGGGCAGCGCCATAAACCGTATCGCCACTCCACCCCAGGTTACGAAATAAAATGTCTCTGTCAGGAAACGACGCGGTGAGCCAGGCCTCAAGATAGCCGTTCAGTTGCATCCGCTCCACGAACGATGCCCCCAACCAGACAATGCGCTCACCGTCCCGAAAACTGACCGCCGGTCTGGAGATCGGTTTTGCTTTGGGCACCGCAACAGCAACTGCCCGCTTGACATGCCCTGATTGCTGGTGCTGCACGCCAGCTAAACAACCACTCAGGTTATCTCCTCTCGGACTAGCAACATCGACAGATTCTTCGGCCGCGGCGCTCAGGACATACGAGGACGCACAATACATCGCCAGGAGGAACAGAACCAGGGGCTCACGAACGCAACCAGTTACACTATGGGTTAGGTGCATCCGACGCTGGACCACGCGGTCTACACAAGCAATTATCACCACAATTCTCCAGCGGCCTGCGGAAATACTGCGGTGCCAGTCGCCACCCGAAACTTACAGCGACAAACCGTCGCACCGGCTCTAGTGTGACAACCTTAATCATGCGTCAACCGGTTTCGCATTCCATGACGCTACACCGCTCAGGTTCGTGCGGCCATCATAACCCAATCACGGGGACCCGTCGAACGAGGTCCTTTTTCCACTAGCCATCGAAGCGGTTAGCTACTGCCACCACAAAATACTTCACCACAGCGCTGCGCCACAACACAATCCGCCATCTATTTGCCCGGTAATTGGGCTGTGATGGCATGTTGCTATTGTGGGTGAAAAACAGCAATGACCTACCAATCCGCCAAATGCGGCTCGTTGAAATTCGATTCAACCATCCATCTAGGGCACGAATTTACGGTAAAATGGCCGGCCGTCTTAATCTTCCATGGCCCACCCAACTGGCAAACCTCAGCACACAGGCGCGCGATCACAAGTCACAGTAAATCCCAATTGGTCAAAAATTCACTTAGCCCTGTTTGCTCAGGCAATTCTACGGAGGATCTCAACTCCTGACTGGTGACCTGATTACACTTTGCCCAATGCCACAATCACTTCAAAGCTACGAGACTCCGATGACAACCCAATCCACATTCACCGTACTCCTGCTCACAATGCTGGTAACAACTCCCACACTCGCCGATCAACTGCTCTGTGTTTCCGCCTCCACCGACAAACAACTGGTACTTTACGACGTCGACCTTCCTTCAGGATCGCTCAAGTTGCGTGAAAAGGTCGCCTTGAAAGGTGCGCCTGGCAGTCAGTGCATCAGCCCCGATGGCAACCGACTCTATGTTTCAATTCGTAGCCTTGACAGTGTTGCGGTTTTCGAAATCCACCACAAACAACGAAAGCTAGAGTATTTAGCCACAACAAACATCACTGCCAACGCCGCCTACATCTCCCTCGATCGCACCGGCAAAACTCTCCTGTGGGCATCTTATAGCAGTGGAGTCGTCGGCAGCTACCACATTCAACCAAATGGACAACTGGGGTCTGCAATCAGTCGTATCCAAACTGCTCGTTGCGCACATGCCATTCTTACCGATCCATCCAACCGATATGTCTTTGCACCCCACACAGGTCCGAACGCGGTTTATCAGTTTCATTTCTCTCCAACCGATGGAAAATTGACACCGAACAAACCAGCCTTTGTGCGTCCCGCCGACGGACTCGAACCGAGGCACCTCGCTTTTCACCCCACATTGCCAATTGTGTACTGTGATGACGAAGCTGGCGCTAGTGTGACCGCTTATCACTTCAACCGTGACACGGGGACTCTAGCCCCATTCCAGACTGTCTCAACACTGCCTCCCGATTTCTCGGAAAACAACTCCTGCGCCGACATCGAAATTACCGCGGATGGACGTTTTGTCTACGCATCCAACCGAGGGCATAATTCCGTCGCTGGTTTTGCCGTTGCCCCTAAAGACGGGACGCTGACATCGATCGGCCAGGCCGCCACTGGCGATACACCTCGGTCTTTTAATCTCTCACCAGACGGCACGTTGCTTGTCGCCGCAGGGCAGGCATCCCACGATCTTCACTCCTACCACAGGGACATGAATTCCGGAAAACTCAACCGGCGCTCACAACTTCCAACAGGGAAAGGCCCCGCCTGGGTTCAGTTCATCCCGCTACGATGAATTCCACGCGATCCAACTCTCTCAACATTTCCAACTGGGAACCGTACCGCTACAAATGCTGGTGAGTGGCTTATCGGCAACGATGACGGAGGTGCTTCTGGCCCTCCTGCTGGTCACGAACCACTGGGGAAAGCAACCTGGGAATCCAACGGATAGATGGGACGCCGCAGGGCATGGTATTGAAAGGCCGCAAAGTCAGGCCGGTGAATTCCTGGTGTATCCGCATCGAATATAGAGGACGCCATTGGGCCCAAGTCCGCGCGAAAATGAACCGCACTTTTGACAACAAGTAATCGACAACGTTCAGGAGTGACTCCCACCACGCGGAGCATTTCTGCGTCCAACAACTGCATCCTCCGCGAAGCCAATACAATCTGCACTCCACCGACTTGCAATACTGCCATGCGACCAAAGTCACCAGCGCACCCACGCCGCATGGGCCCTTGAAACGTGTACTTACCATCACCGAGTGTTTTGACATAGCCATGGAGCTGAACAGGGGCACCATGGCGGTCGTCCGTTTTTCCCCCAACAACGAATTCCGCCTCCACTCCCACACCTGTTCGATGCGCAAGCTCTACCGTTTCAGGATCGTACAGCACGCCAACGACGGCATTCTGAAAATCGCTCTCGACCAACGCGCGCAGTGCGACCGTTCCATCACAGGGCGCACCTCCCCCTGGGTTATCAGAACCGTCAGCAAAAATAACTAACCCGTCATCCTGTTGCCGGGAAAACCGAATCGCATCTTCGATCGAAGTGAGTTCCGGTTGTAGTTGGTCGCGCAACGCCCACAGCTGGCCGGCAAACTCATCTGCCAATTGGTCCGCCAGATCCGAATTATCGTCTGTCGTTACGAGGACGGACGCGCCCGCGTCTCGAATGTCGGCAAAGGGAAATCCCATCGCCAACGTCGCAGTAACCACATTTTCACGCTGCTCCAATGCATGCAGTTCTGAAACAAGGCTCAGCATCGGCTCCCTCAAAGTGCACTGCATCGGTGGCATTGTGAGTAAGGGCAATTGGCGATAACTCTGCGTCGGCCTGATCTCTTCGCGAACCATCCTGACGACTGTGCGGATCGCCTCATCTCCACGTTCACGCATATCAACGTGTGGATAGGTATCAAACCCGATCAGGCAATCCGCTTGCTCAGCCATGCGTTCTGTAATGTTCGCGTGCAAATCGAGCGTCACAACCAACGGAATTTGCGGACCGATTTGCTGCCGTACCGTAGCGATAATTTCTCCCTCAGCGTCGTCGTGATCTTCCGTCGCCATGGCGCCGTGAAGATCAAGGGCAACACCGTCAAACGAACCGGCAGCCTTTAGCCGATCCAAGAACAAATTCATCATCCGCTGGTAGGCCGCGCGCTCAACGCGGCCGGCTGGCTGTGCGTGCGCAGAGAAGAGTGAAACTAACTCGATGCCTTCATCAGCCGCAGCCTGCAAGAATCCACCCTGAATCGTACCTGTATTCGTATAGAGGCGTTCGATCACCTCCCCCGGTGCAAAATCATCCCCGCACTGACTGTCTCGTTGAAAATCAGCCAACGTAGTCGGCTGACTGGCAAACGTATTGGTCTCATGCTGAATTCCACCACAGGCAATTCGCATCTCTGATGAGCTCCTCAATGCTAGACAACTAAATCAATGCATCCGCGCCCAAGCGACAGATTCGGGAAAAAGGCCCGCCCGCTGCTACCAACTCCTCATACGTTCCGTTTTCGACAAGACGGCCGTCAGCTAATACGAGAATCCGATCAGCCATGCGAATGGTGGACTGCCGATGAGCTACCAGCAACACGGTGCGCCCATCCATGACTTGGGTCAGCGCCTCCTTGATTCGAGACTCGGTTTCCTGGTCCACCGCGCTCGTCGCCTCGTCAAGCACCAGAACTGGTGCGTTCTTTAGCAACGCCCGAGCAATCGCTATGCGTTGCTTCTGCCCGCCAGACAAGCGAACTCCACGCTCCCCCACCAGGGTGTCGTAGCCCGCGGGGAACTTGCGAATGAAATCATCCGCGTGTGCTAATTGACAGGCTTCTACAATTTCTTGTTCCTCCGCATTCGGTTTGCCGAGTAACAAATTTTCGCGAATGGTACCAGCGAACAAGAACACGTCCTGGGAAACCAATCCGATTTGTTCTCGCAACCACTTCAGTGACAGTTGCCGCACATCCACTCCGCCAATGGTGACGGCACCCGAAGTCACATCGAAAAGTCGCAGCAGCAAATGACAGGCCGTCGACTTCCCGACACCCGTAACCCCCACAATCGCGACAGTTTCGCCATCGCGAACGTCAAAGGAAACTTCCTTCAACACCGTTGTTTCGCCGTCATAACCAAACGTCACATTCATGAACTGAATGTGACGACTGCGGTCCGTGACGGTAACGGGTGAGGGGGGATCTACGATATCAGGAGGTGTATCCAATAATTCAAACACGCGTTCGGCGCTCGCCGACGCCTTCTGAAGATTCTCCGTCAAATTTGCCAGCCTGAGAAATGGCAATACGATTTGCCCCAGATACATGAGCAGCACCACTAAATCCGCCACATCCACAGCTAAAGCTGGCTGGCTACCTCCATTCGGCTGCATCCAGCCTCCCGCCCAGACCAGCAATACGAAACCTGCACCACTGGCAGCTTCAATAACTCCTGCTGGCACCAATGACCATTTATTGGCATAGATCATTCGATCCCGGTATGCCTGACTCTTCAGGCGAACTCGCTGCACCATATCTGTTTCGCGCACGAACGACTGAACCACCGTCAGTCCTGAAAGGTGGTCCTGGATAGTCGCGGATACTTCGGCAAAGCGGCGACGCGCTCCGCGCCAGGCGTTCCGCGTACTTGACGTGATGAGGTACACCATCAACGCAATCACTGGAATCGGCGCCAAAGCAATCAATGCCAACTGCCAATTGATCACCAACAGGACAGCACTCAGCGTCGCCGGAATCACAATCGCCAGCATCGATTCTGGAATCCCGTGCGCAATGTAATCTTCGACCGATTCCACGTCCCCGATGGTACGCGCCACCAGATTCCCAGAGTGATGGCGATTGAGGTAACTGGGTGACATTCGCTGCAAGTGGTCGTAAACTCGCAGCGACAACCGATGCAGTGTGCGATACGCCGCGATGTGCGAACACAACCCGTACAAGTAACGGGCTGCGCCTCTCAACAAATAGATCACCCCTACCGCACACCCAAGCACCCAGAAACTACCCGCTGCTTCCGGTTCGTGCAGCCAATGGAGCATCTCTCGAACCAGCAATGGTGGAATGATTCCGAGACCGGTGAACAACAAACCAAGCAATACGGACCATACCATCAGCTTGCGATCGGCCCCCAGGACCTCCCAAATGCGTGCCAAGAATCTCAAACGTTTCCACCTCCCCATCCAAACGGAAAGAAACCGGTTGCTCATTGGGTTGTTGTAATCAAAAACCTGCCATCGCGTCGAGCAGTCTCACCACAGACAATAAAGATCTAACAAGTAATCCCTTGGCAAAGTGGCTACCCGGTAGGCCTCTCGCTCGACGCTGCGGGTTTCTTGACCCGCGCCACCCAGACACGGCCAGCTGGCGCCCCTTGCCTGAAACACCCATTCGCCAGGAAACCTGAGCGAAACGAACCTATTAACCTTGAGTCGATCCAAGCGCTGCAGTACAAGAGTCCTGCATTTCTTGTCAAACGAAGTGAACCGTTGTGCGTCTCGCAGGAATTCTGACGTGATCAGCCGCCGCAGCGTTCTGGTTCTGACTTCTTCGCTGGGTATCCATTTGTCTGGCTGCGGCCTGCTACTTTATCCTGAGCGTCGGGGGCAACCTTTAGGTCGCCTTGACTGGACCGTCGTCGCGCTCGACACGATTGGCCTCTGTTTCTTTTTTGTTCCAGGACTGATTGCCTTCGCGGTCGATTTCGCCACGGGAACCATCTTCCTACCAGAGAGTGGAGTCGCGACCAACACCCCGGAACACCCTGCGCTGATCAGGCGTTCGATTCCCACAGACCGGCTTTCACTGCAAACCATCGAACAGGTTGTTTCGGCCCACACGCAACAGCCAATCCGACTGGAGGACGGACAGTACGAGATGCACACGCTCGAAGACATCACGGACTTCTGGTCCAAGCACGACCAATTGATGCGTGAACCGATTTAGGCGGTATCTTTACGCCCACGCGCGGGGCCTGGTAACGCAACGAAAGTGCCAGCTCAGTCATACGGATACCCAGTTATTCCGCGTGGCTCAGGAGTCTCCTCAGTGATTTTCTGCCAACTGGCTCCACGTTCGCAGAATGCCGAGAACTTCCTAGCCCGGTAGGCAAACTCCAGATGTGGGGTGGCCAGTTCAACGCCCGGAGTTTCACGCGCGTGCATAATCGACTCGACCAGGCCGGTCGTCAGGAGTGTCCGCTCCAAAGGGTAGGGGGTGCGGGCATTACGAAAATGATCCTGTATCGCATGTGATAACGCTTTGAATAAATTGCGATTTTGCCATGGGCCAACACGTAACGCTGTGGCCTGGATCTTGGTCTTCCCCTTCACTCGACAGGCAAAATTCCAACGCGTGTCACTTTTGCCGACCGTCAACATAGTCGCTTTCAGGCCATCAACAAAGTGGATGATCACGCCATGCTGTGGCACCCTCCGTTCACCCGGAATACGCCGCAAACTCTTCGGTGGCGCACCCAGTTCCGCCGTCATGGCCGCTTCCGCCAACTCGGCGGTCCAACGGCCGCGCCGCGCCGCGTTCCACAATTGTTTACCATCGAGAAACTCAATCCGACTCACGCCAGTCTCACCACCCCGGCGGGCTTCGACCAGCGACTGCAACACTTCCAGTGCATGAAAATCGTACGCCTCCACGGGACCGCCGTGAATCGAAACGGCTTCAGTAATTTTCGCCGCACGGGGTAATTCCAGAGGTGGATCTCGTTGGGCCAAAGGCACCGAACTCCCAGCCATCAGTGGAATGCCCTCGCGTTGACTGCGCTGATAAATCTGTTCAGCCCAATCCCAGCGATAACTAAGATGTTTGTCACTAAATACTGGTACGGTGCGGCCACTTGTTTGAAACACCTCGAAGATTTCGTCAAGAAAGCGTTTGCGAGGGTACCGTTTCTGACCGCGCCGGGTGTGCCCATAGCGGCCGTGCTCGGCAATCGACAACACGGCATCGACGCCCAATCGTCGCCCACCGTCGCAGACCGCCTCACGAATACTTGGATAAATCCGAATCCCATATTGTCGCGCCACGTCGCGTGCCATATCCGATCGAGGAAATTGGTCCACGTACATCGAAACGATCTCACAACCAGACTCAACCACGCGTCCGTTGAAGAGGTAAGGTTCCAGAAAGTTTTCGAGAATCACGTGGGCATGCGATCGGTGACGCATACAAGTAATGATGGCAGCAACTTTCATGTTCAAATACACCTCATCGTTTCTACTCAGCACACTGATGCGCAACTTTTACCGCAGCCGACTATCGAGTGTCACTACTAAGTTGCACGCAGGTAACAACCACGTGGGCCATCCTCGCCAATCCCATGTTCGTGCTAAAGGTCCTTCCCTCAAACTGGCGGCCTGAAACCATCGCCTTATTCTACGTGTCTTACCAAAAGTGACACATTCACGTAATCCTGAAATACGTCGCTGAATACGTTATTCTAGACGCCATCAAAATGTATCTGCGGCGACCATGAGACGGACCAGCGACGGTGGCCGGGCGCTAACCTGGCGTGCCTCCCGCGATGGAACACTATGGCGGTACAATACTCCAATTCATATCCACGAACAGTCAACTTCTGTTCCCAAATGGAATCCTCCGATCAGGAAACACCTCTGATGACACGAATTCTCTCCGCCGCGATACTGCTTGCACTCTGCAACTCATGGAGTGGTTTGCGAGCTGAAACCAAATCAGACCAAGAACAAACGGAAAATGATCCGGCAATCGTTGCCGCCGATGCGCAATTGGATACCCTCTGGGAAGAAGGCGGATTCACGGAAGGGGCGGCGGTCTCGCCCACCGGACAGATCTATTTCAGTGATTTCGGCCAACCCTTTGACGCCCGTCCGGCACGCATCATGAAGTTCGATCCAACCACAAAAAAGACATCCGTCCATTCCGCGGACAGTAAGATGGCCAACGGCTTGATGTTCGACCGGCAGGGCAGGTTGATTGCCTGCTGTGCATCGCCTATCGGCGGCGCTCGAGCCCTGGTCCAGGTCCGAACCAACGGATCGATTAAGACGCTCGTTGGCCGATTTGAAGGGAAACGGTTTAACTCCCCCAACGACCTGGTCATCGATCGCCAGGGCCGCATCTATTTCAGTGACCCCAAGTACGTGGGGCCAGAAAAAATGGAACTTTCTTCCATGGATGTCTACCGGTACGACCCGGACGGTACCCTCGCCCGCGTCACGAGAGATATCACAAAACCCAACGGTGTCAACCTTTCACCAGACGGGAAGACCTTGTACGTCGCGGAAACAGACAACGGAACTGCGCAAGCAGAGACCGACATGGACGCAACACCAGGCCGCATGACACTGAATGCATTTCCGGTCAAACCAGATGGTTCACTGGGCACCAAACGGGTGTTGGTCAATTTCGGGAAACAAACCGGTATCGATGGAATGACCGTCGACAAAATGGGCAACATCTACGCAGCTGTACGCAGCGCTGATCGATTTGGGATCGTGGTGTTCTCCGACACCGGCCAAAAACGCGCCTACATCAAGACTCCCGAATTACCTACCAACTGCTGCTTCGGCCGGGGCGATGACGCCAAAACGCTGTACATTACCGCAGGCAAAGGCTTCTACCGCATTGCGATGAAGATCCCCGGAACGCACAGCGCCCGGCCAGAGTAAAGTAGCCAGTGGGCCGCATTGCGAGAGGACAACCGAGAGTAACTTCACAACAACAGCGGGGAAACGGAGGTTATACCCAGTGAGGTTACTCTTCGGCACCCGCCAACTCAGTCAATTGAGCTACATCAAACGATTGCAACAACCCAAAACAGTACGCTTCCGGATGATCCTGGTAGCGAGCGTCAGGGAGTAACAGCGATTTAAGTGATGCAAGTTCATCATGCGTGTGAACCGCATTAATCGATGTTGCCCCATCAAGTGCTGCGGCACAGCGGGCAGCCAGGCCGCAGCGTGGACCATGTGATTCAATGGCCAATCGGCCTGCCACCAGGACACGGCTCAAAAACCTTGAGCTCGCCACAATCTGCGATGCCTGGATTCCCAACGCCCGTTCGCCGACCGTAGCGATCAGCATCGACTTTTGGTAAAGCGAACCTGGAGGTTTGGCAACCCCCACCAGTAACGGATCCAGCGCCACGACTCGGGCTCCACTCTCTACTAATTCGCGAATTCTGGCAACTTCACTGGCGAAGCCACCGTCAGACAACAACAAGACCGAACGGTCTACTTGGGCGCCCTGTACTACCACGCCCGGCAAGCTCCAGTCTTCTCCAAAACGGAGAACGAAACGTCGTACTTCCAGCCCATTGACCGTAGTCGGACCGGTAAAGCGATCTGCACCGGTTTCATAGTGGGGCGCACGCAGGATCCCTCGCAGCTGCTCGCGCTGCTGGACCTTCGATCCGAGGTCGCCACGTGGAAGTGCTACCGCGGCTTTGGCGGCCAGCGAATCGAAATCGGCATTATCGGCGGGAATCGCAACCCGCAGCGTCTCCGCTGTTTGCAGTTCCCCACGCGAAGGGATTTCCTCATCGTTCCTGGGACCGTCCGCGAGGAAATGTCGATTGAGAAATCGATAGAACTGCTGCCGATTGTCCACCTCGTAGTTGTGCGTTCCCGGATCCGAATTCGCATAGTAGGCAAGCCGTTGCCGTACACCAGCTTGCTCATAAAATCGAACCACTGGATCGTAGGTGTTGGACTTCACTGTGCTGGCGACAAAGCAACAGTCATCCTTGGTGTTGTAAATCAACAACAACGGTCGCGGCGTCATTAGCGCATTGAGGTGCACATAATCGGCAATCGACGCCAGATCCGAAGGATTCTGCTCCAAGTCGCCGATACTGTTGGTATTCGCGACACGCTGCGCCAGAGCACTATGGCCGGCCACCGGAACGGCAAGCCGCACTCGCTGGTCTAACGCACTCAACACGATGGTCTGCCAACCACCGCCCGAGAGTCCGGTCACGGCGACCCGTTCCGCATCCGCATGCGCGTGATCCAATAGCACGTCCAACCCACGTGCCATTGCGAGATAAAACACGCTAAGGCCGCTGACACCACATAAGTCCAATTTGGCAAGATGATTGTGGGAATACCCGGGCCCCTTGAGCTGCCCCATGCCTACCCATTCCAGGTTGAGCGCCAACATTCCCCGTTTGGCCAAATTGATGCAGCGTAATTGCTTGTAGTCTGTGGCTTTCCCGGTTGACTCGTGCCCGTTCACGTTCAGCACCACGGGAAGTTTTCCGACAAGTTTGGTCGGTTCGTAGAGCAGGGCCGGAATCCACATGCCGGGGACCGCCTGAAATCGCAATTTGCGGATCCGATAATCATGGCCGGTCTCGATCACCTCACTCCACTGCGGTGCAGGACTGCCGTTCCGCCACTCCGTCGAAACGCCTCGAAATACAACCTCATCCAGAACACGACGCCGTATGACGTCCGCTTCGCGCTGCCAGGTTGTCGCATCCGGCGCCGGCGTTAGCTTCGTGATTCGTGTCAAAACGAAATCGCGCTGCGCCGCCGCAATCACGTCAGACGTGACAAGTGTTTTCCCAAGTGCTTCCGCCAGCGGATCCTCGGCTACTGCCAAAGTACCCGGTAACAGCAAGATCGAGAGCAAAGTTCCAAACTGACGTAACATCGCTGTTTCACTCCATATCCAGCATGAAATGGACAAGTCCCAGCCAACTGTCGGGTGCGGATTAGGACACCATCAAAATCAAACCACTATTCGTGCCATCGCTGATCTGGAACAGTTTCGCACAATTGGTATCGTCCGGCCACTTGCCTAATACCTGTTTGCATTCCCTCCCGGTTTGCCGCGTCTTGCGGCGCGTTGACCAGATCGCTCCAATAGCTGCTATCGTTCTGACATACGACATGAGTCTTTCGCCCGTTTACCTATAAGGCGAGATGTCCTGCCAAAGCCTCTTTGGCATTTCTCACCTGGCACCACGGAGATGGCAATGGAAACAAGGGCCCTTGGCAAAACCGGCCTGCAAACATCAGTGCTTGGATTTGGAGCTGCCCCCATTGGTGTTCTCGACGCACCACAAACAGATATCGATGGTGTGCTAAACCTGCTGCTGGACGAAGGTGTCAACCTCATTGACACCGCCGCTAACTATGCTTCCTCTGAAGAAGCAATTGGCAAAGCCATTGCCACGCGCCGGGACGAATACATCCTCGTCAGTAAATGCGGCCAGGCTTTTCCGGATCTGAAAGGTGAGGCCTGGTCGGCGGAAATTGTCCGCAACACGATCGACCGGTCTCTAAAGCGACTACAGACCGATTACCTGGACGTAATGCTGCTCCATTCCTGCGAACTGGAGATCCTTCAACAGGGTGATGTGATTGCCGCGTTGATTACCGCGCGTGATGCTGGCAAGATCCGCTTCGCCGGTTATTCAGGCGACAACGAGGCCGTCGCTCATGCTGCCGAACTGCCGGAACTGGCGGTGCTCGAAACTTCTGTCAATATCTGCGACCAGATAAATATTGATGTGGCCCTACCTCGGGCAGTCAAAGCGGATTTGGGTGTCCTCGCGAAACGCCCGATCGCCAACGCCGCCTGGAAGCCACTGGGCACCCAACCGGGCTTCTACAGTCAATACGCCCGCGAATACACACAACGTTGGTCTGCGATGAATCTCACTGCCCGCAATCTCGGATTCGCAAAGACCGCCGATTCCTGCTGGCCAGAAATCGCGTTACGTTTTACTCTGGCCCAACCGGGCGTACACACCGCCATCATTGGAACCACGCGAACAGCACACGCCACCGCCAACATTGCCGCGGCGCGAAAAGGGCCCTTGCCGTCACCAGCGGTTGCAGCAATCCGGTCGGCATTTCAGCGAGCCGAAGCCGAAACCTCAGGAGCCTGGCGGGGCCTCACCTAGCAGCGGACATCCGCGAGAAACTCAATCGAGCTTCGTGACGTACACAAAGAACGCACCACGCCGCTTTCCATCCGCCAGCGTCAACCAAGTCTGTAACCTGGCGGGTCCCTGTGGGACGTCCAGCTCGAACACGACATGCGTCGCGTCTAGCGCTACGGGTTTTCGTAGCTCTTGGTCTCCAAATCGGATTTTCGCCGCGGTCGCTTCGATCGACTGGTTGAGGTGGTCTGGCCATCGCCATAATTCAATGCGGTAGCGTGCCTGCTGCCCGACATTGACCTCCCAGTGGCCGTTACCCAAGTGTCCAGACCGCACGTGGTTCTGGTGCCAGGCCGACTGCGACTGGTCGGTCACATGCCAATCATGCGGATGCAATTGCGCTCTTGGTTCCGCCGGGCTTCCCAAATGAATGCGCACCGGATCAGCAAAAGCTGGTTTCAAACTTTCCCACCAATCGTCGTACGCCGCGGTCAGCTTCTCGATTACCGCCGGATGCCGTTGCGCCACGTTATTTTTCTGCCCGGGATCTGCCTGAATGTCAAAGAGCTGCTTTCCGTTGATCAGCCTCCAACGCTCTGTCATCACCGCGCTTTTACGCCACTTTCTGGGCGTAGGCAGACGTTGTGAGTGGACAAAAAGGGTACGGTCTCGCAATGCGTCAGGGTTTCCCTGCAAGATCGTTTTCAGACTGACACCATCGCCCGCAGGCCCCTCCGGCCGCCGCAACTGGCAGAGGTCGACAAGCGTAGGCAACACGTCCACATGTGCCGTCAGCTGGTCGACATCACGCCCTCCCTGCAACATGCCCGCGGGCCAGTGCACATAACAAGGGACGCGGTGTCCGCCATCGTACTCGGACCCTTTACCTCCGCGCATACCCGCATTGAAACCTCGCCAGCGCGCTGTTTCCTTTCTGCCCACGCGCCAACCCGCCGCAGAACCATTATCGGTCATAAGAATGAGGATCGTGTTATGTTCCAGCTCCCAATCCCGCAGTGCCTTCCGTAGCCGTCCCAGATTTTCGTCGATGTTGGTGATCATTCCATAAAACCTCGCCATCGTGGCGGCAACGCCCATACTGCGATAGGGCTGCGAATACTTTTCATCGACCAGATACGGGCCGTGGGGTGCATTCGTCGAAAGGTAACAAAAGAACGGTTGGTTTCCATCCTTCTGCCGTTCGATGAAGTCCAACGCATTGGCGAACCATACATCGGTGCAATAACCATTCGCTTTCTCTGGCTTTCCGAGTCGGAAATAGGTATCGTCGAAATAGTCATTGCCCCAATAGTCAGGTCCCTGTCCAACCCCACCGCCACCATGGTAGAAGGCCTCGTCAAAGCCCTGATCCTGCGGTCGGCAAGGGTGGTTCTCTCCCAAGTGCCATTTGCCAAACATGCCTGTTCGATAACCGTTGGATCGCAATGTCTCGGCCAGCGTTACCTCACGCTCACTCATTAATGAACGTCCCATGATCGTGTGCCAGACACCTGTACGTGTCGAATAGCGACCGCTCATCAAGGCAGAACGTGTGGGAGAGCAGGTGGGGTCGACATGGAAATTCGTCAAGCGGACACTTTCGGCAAACAACGCGTCCATATGCGGCGTTTGAATCATGGAATTACCATGTGCACCGACATCGCCATACCCCTGGTCATCAGTGATCACCAATACCACGTTCGGGGGCGCCGCGGCGACCAGCGAAACTGTCGTCGCTAGAGATACAAACCAGGCAAACAGCAAGAGCTGGGGCTGAAAACGCATACCGGTCCTCGATCAGGGCAGAGCGGAGTCGCAACTCAGACCAGTATGGCCGGGCACAATGAACGGGTCAATTTATCACACTCCCAGTTACCGTGGGGCGCTGTGCTACTGTGGGACGCCGTACTACACGGTCGCGTGGCGTTGTCTGGCTGCGCTGTCGCATGCTGGCTGGAGGAGAGGTGTTTTCTGCCGCCAAACCAGTACCATTAAACCGTATCACAAGATCCCCACGAAGTCTCAGAATCATCGTCGCGACAGCGATAAACATCGGGGCGTACTGGACGGTCGACCTGTTAGCGACGATTGAATAGTCACGACGGCAGTTGACAAAATACATGGAGGACACGAAATGATGGCAACGCCCGCAAGTCTACACCTCGCCGTAGGCAGTGAAGCCTACGATGAACTGAATAGTGCACTGAAAATCATCCGGCACTGCGTCAACCAGCTTTCCGAGGACCAAGTCTGGTGGCGTCCCGCGGAATCGATGAACAGTGTTGCAAATCTGATGCTTCATCTCTGTGGCAACGTGCGCCAATGGCTCGTTTCAGGTGTTGGCGAAACCGTCGATATCCGTGAACGGCAAAAAGAATTCGATCAGAGAAACTCGGCTTCCAAAACGGAACTGATGCAGCAACTTGAGAGTGCTGTTGCCGACGCCCGGGAAGTACTTGCTGGAATCTCGGCGGAAACACTGCTTCGGGCGCGGCGAGTTCAGGGATACGATGTCAGAGGAATCGGGGCTGTTTTCCACTCCGTATCCCATTTTCGGGGTCATACCCAGGAGATTGTCCACATGACGCGTTGTCAGCTAGGCGACTCCTACAAGTTCGACTTCATTCCGACGACCACCGAACAGGGTGCGCCCTGATCATCAGGCGGCCGCATCCTGCCGCGCAATCCTTCGGTACAAAACCACGCTGCCGGCCACAGTGGTTGTCAGTAATACAGCGCCCAACAGAGGGACAACTCCACAAAAAAACACCGCGGCACCAAGGCCCAGGGTGTGTGCTTTGTGACCACTGGCAAATTTCAATTGTTGCCAGCGTCGGACTCCTCTCAGTGCGAGCGGATAGGCGAAAAAGTCCGCTCCCAGAAGATACCAGGTAAATCCCCAACCAAGTACAAAGGCAAGTACGGAGCCAATCAACGGCAGAAAATTAAGACAGAAAATCACTGCCTGCCCCACTGCCAGGAAAAGCAAATTGAAAGTGGTGTCTTTCATCTCCTGTAACATCGACAACGGCTGGTGCTTGGCCGTATCGCCCAGCAGATGTTCAACATGCTCGGCCAACAGGCCATAAAAATAGCTGCACAAAATCGCCGTCAGCATAAACCAGGCCACGACCGCCAGCACACCGCACAGCAAGACCACCGTCAAGAACACGATCAAGCGACTTACCGCGGAGAGCCAACTCCAGTTGGGCAGCTGCTCGGCCACCCATGGCTGCAGCGTACTCAACAACTGACCGCCCACCCAGAGCAAGCCAACCAGAATGACCAACCAAATCACCACGTTGAGAAGCACTGGCCACAAGGCGTGTTTCCACAACGACGGCTGGACGCGCATCACCCGCATGCCGTCCCAGGGAGCGCACAATCCTTCTCCGAATCGCCCCAACCCGTGTTCGGCCAAGGGCCGCTCAACCCAATCATCAACAAGTCGTTTGCGTTCCATCAGGATCTGTCCACCACTCACATCGGAGCACACTAAATCGATCCAGCGACTTGCCGAATCCCATGGTTAATTCGCGCCTAGCGTGTACTTATTATATGGCCTACCGCCAAACCTCTATCACTATAAGGGATGACGACATGGCCTGAGCGCTGCCCCCCAACAGGTTCGTCGACTGGCAGGTACTCGAAATAGGCTTCGCGCTAGGCGGATCAGATCGTGCAGGCAGGCCAGGCCCGTACAGACAAGAGGCTTACTCCTTTCGAACCCGGCGACCAATCAATGCCACCAGACCGCCCAGGCATCCGAAACCGACCACGGCATATCCGATGCGGAAAGCGAAAAACGCACCGGGGCTCTCCGTCGGCTCAAATGTTGCCAGAAACCCGAACACGCAAAAGACGACGATGAATACCAGTATCAGGCTGGTAGCGATGGTAATGATTACTCGCATGAATGTGCCAAAGTGTCGAACCTGAAAACGTTGCCAATCTGGGCCCCAACACACTGTTTATAACTGCATCCGCTCAACCGTACATTACTTGATGAAGGTCGCCGGAGTCCGCTCCGGCGGCCTTTTTCTGTTTCAGATCCGTCGCCCCAACTGCAATCAGATCAAAGGGTTGGCGAAATTCGACAGTCAGTTCGCCGTTGCCCCAAGTGGAGTTCGATAGTAC